>JACIWM010000059.1 GCA_014360945.1 Candidatus Bipolaricaulota bacterium | reverse complement strand
CGAAGATGTTCAGTTATTTTCTCCCTGTTTTTCCATGCCAGCATAATCTTCTCAATTAATATCTCAGAATTCAACTTTTCTAAATCGATTACGTACTCTTGAAGGTTGAGCATTTCGCCGATTATACCATGCATTTTATGACTGTATGCTATTCCCACAGTTGGCACAAACATCGATGTTGATGCTATTGTAGCATGCATCCTGGCCCCTATGAAAAGATCGCAATTTCCTATTATGAATTTTAACTCCTCAGGCTCATATTCATCCTCGATTAAAAATACATTATCTAAGTCTATGCGATTGTAAATTTGGGATAAAATTTTAAGATCTGAATCTTTTCCATAAACATGTGGAACTAAAAGAATTGTACCACCTAACCTTTCAGAAATCGTTTCAATCGCCTTTATTGAAATCTCCACGATATCTATTTCTTCAGCAAACTCGGCTATCAAAGGACTAACATTAAAACCAATAATAGGCTTATCAAATCCCTCAAAGTTAATGTTTGTGTCTGTAGAAGGATCTAATAGGAAGGCTGGATCGGCAGTCAAATAATACTCATCATGTGTTTTTACATGCTCTTGAACATATTGATATGATTTAGCATCCCTCAAAAGGATTAAATCTGACCTTTCAAGGACGTAGTCCAATAATCTCCTAACCAGAGGATTACTATGATAACCTAAACTTTCCGAAAACAATACAATAGGCTTATCCAAAAAAATAGCATACAATAGCGCTGTCAAGCTTATAATACTGGATCTGCCATATTCTCCCGAAAGATGATCACCACCACTATTGACAACAATATCAGATTCTTGGATATATCTAAAGTATCTATCTTCAAATTTTAATTCTATCTTAAATTTTTTCCAGATAATAATCTTTAATAGCATTAAAAATGCCCTCATAACATTCCCAGGGCTTTTAAGGGACATTCCATACGTATGGGATTCAATAATCTTAACTCTATCTAAAAAACCGCTTCTAGGGCCCATCAAAAAAAATTCAGCGTCTTCAATGAAATTTTTTATAATTTTCATTGTAGTTTTTACTAAAGCTGCATTACCTTTATTTCTTTCATTAACACCCAGAATTGAAAATTTCACCATATATATACCTCCAAATAATAAAATAGCCAATTGAATTGTAAATAGGTTTCCAAAGATAATATACACATCTATGGTTTTTGTGATCACTTAATGAAATTGCAAATTTGACCTCATGATCAATTAAAAAATGTAACATACACGATGTTCCAATTTTACCACTTAAATAGTTAACTAAGATTTATCAATGAAAACACACCCCCTTTATTATAAGTCTTTTGAGCATTTAACAAATTGCATGGAGTTGTTTGATTTGATAATCTTAGCTCTGCCGCTAAATCCACTTCTAAGAAAGGAATACAGCAAGAAAAGCAAGTAATCCTTTTATATACTTTCAAGAAAAAAAACAGTATAGTAAATTTTAAACGCTCCTCAAAAAAATACATCTCTAAGTGGAGAATCCCCAAAGATAATAATATAGTTACAAGTTCCAAATCTACCCTTCAAGGAAATCTGGAAAAGATTGTTAGAGCAATTGGAAACTTGCAAAATGGCTCTACAACCGCTTACTCGAAGAAGTGGACAAGACAAAAAATTGGGGAAGATAATCCAGAAATACACAAGCCTTGATACTCAGTAAAAACAAAAAAACAGCTCAAAAGTGTTTACGCGAAAGTATTGCAAATGATGAAGCACCAGCCCTGCTCGAACATTAAAACTCTCAAAGAGCTGAAAAAAAATAAGAAAATCGGGAAAACTCCACTACAAAACTTCCCAAAGCTCCTTCAAAATCTTGAATTTCAGCCAACCCGGCTTCAAATCGAAAAAGAACAAGCCTATACTTTAAAATTGGCAAAGTCAAACTACCCCCATCGACAGCCAAATGAAAGGAATAACAGTTAAAGCAAGCAATCTTGGCTGGAGGTTGCCCCAACCATTTTATGTTTTTTTTTTAGATGGTAAATTTTATATATTATTTTTTTGTAAAGATATTACTGTGTTTAGTTGAGAATGGGGTTGGTTGGAATGAAGCCTTTGAATTTTGTTTTAGTTGCCTTGCTTTTTTTCTTAGTGGCAGCAGCACTTTCTACTGGCGTGACAGCAGCAAACAACACCACCATATAAGACACCCCAAAACTTCCTGACCCATGGAACAACCGAACAGGAACACACTACACAACAATACAAGAAGCCATAGACGATGCCCAACCCGGCGACACAATAATAGCAGAAACAGGAACATACACCGAAAACATCCAAATAAACAAAACCATAACACTAAAAGCACAAGGAACACCAACAATACAACCACAAAACCCAAACCAACCCACAATCACAATAACCGCCAACAAAACAACAATAACAGGATTCACAATAACCAATGGCGCTTATGGAATACACATACAAGCAAACCAATGCAAAATAACAAACAACAACATAACCAACAACGGACTTGGAATCTACCTCGACTATTCTTCAGATAATACGATCTACAACAACACCATAACCAACAACAGCGATGGAATAGTCTTATACGGTGATAACAACATAGTTTATAGGAATAGTTTTATAGGCAACGGGGTGCAAGCAGAAAATGATGGTGAGAATCTCTTCAATTTAGATAAACCGATAGGAGGAAACTACTGGAGCGACTACACAGGAAAAGACCTTGATGGCGACGGTTTCGGCGACACACCATACACCTTCACAGGAGGACAAGACAACCTACCACTCATCATACCAAAAATACTTTCAATCGACCCGGCAAATGGCGCAGTCAGTGTACCATTTAACAAGACTATTGTTGTAACATTTAATGAGAACATTTTTGCTGGGCCAGGTTATGGTAATATAACTGTTAGGATGCCTGATGGGACAGCCAAGGTCCTAAACAAGACAATCAGTGGTAACAAGCTTTATCTGAGTGCAGTTTATGGTTGGAGCCCAGGTGTGAAATTCACTGTCACGATACCAAAGAACGCCATAAAGAACAGTGCTGGAAGCATGCTAGAAACAGACTATTCATCGACGTTTACTGTGGTGGGATAATATCCTAAAAATTTTATTTTATCTTTTTTTTGGGATGCTTTGCATGAACCATCTTTTTATTGTGGGTAAATGTTTTTTTAGCCTTTTTTTAGTGGGTATTTTTGTAATCATTGAAAATTCTCACTAATTTCATGAAGGTTGTATAATGGGTTGTTGAAATAGTATTTAACACTGCAAAAAACCGATATTTTTTTTCTTTGACAGCTTCCTCCAATTCCCCCACACATTTTATAACATGGATATCTCCAACTAACATCTAAAATGAAAAACTATTGTCCATTTCCTTTTTTTACGTGTCCTTGAAAATTGCCTTGACACCCCCCATTTGACGACCTTTGGCTGATTATAACCTGCTCTTGTATATCCATTTTGCTATCATAATTTCTTGGTGCAACTTTCCCCCCATTTTTTTGCATTCTAAACCCTCCCATTGGGCATAACAGAGACCTGCATGACTACTGGAGCGGCCTTGTTCCATCAATAGCTGCCCAAGAATTCTTAATGTTGAATAAACGCGCTTTAAAATCGAGCATCATGTTCAAGAAGTGGGATCTGATGTGTCTGAAAGGACTTCCAGAAAGTTGTGTAATGTGGAACATCCCTCAAACCGAGCATTTTAAGTAAAGGGGACATTAGACCAATTAATAGTGTGAATTTTCTTGTATATGAATTTTAAACATGTCTTCGAGCACAGTAAGGCCATGAGTTGATGCTGGGTATACTTACACCTCGATTTAACTGGAATAAATTGGTAAAGTTTTTTAGCTACTTAAATGCTGCAGAGTTAAACTTATTAACTTGTTTTCATTTAAGTTAACCAAAAGGGGGATTACCTAGGATCACTTTTCAAGTTTGTGATTAATACTTAGTGTGATCTCCTTATTATACTACAGAGTCTTATTATAAAGAAAAGTAAGGTGGTTTAGATGACGAAGGTACTTATTAGAGGGACACAGTCACATGAGAGTATTGGCGTACATGCGATGACAATCTGTACAATGAAAATTTTAGATAAGTTTATTCCAGAAGTGGAGTTCATTTTATTTTCACCAATCCCAGAAAATGATATTGGTTTATATAATGGATTTGGTTTTAACTTTAAAGTGGTGAAGTACCTCGAGGTTCAAAGAGGATGTTGTTTCGCTTGTTTCGCGCCTTTTTATGGAAAATATTGAATAAAGTCAAAATAGATGCGAAAAGACTTTTGAATGACGACATATTAAGGACAATCTATGAATCAGATATTGTTATTGACATGTTGGGAGATGCTTTCAGCTATGATATCGGCGAATTTGGTGGTAATATTTCGTCAATAGCGCATAGTTTAGATATTCTGTTGGCAACGTCACTTGGAAAAGATGTTGTGTTATTTCCACAATCAATCGGACCTTTCAGGAACAAATTAGTCAAATTACTAGCTAAATTTTCATTGAATAGAGCGAAAGTTATTGTAGTGAGAGAAGAACTTAGCAAAAATTATCTAGAGGATATTGGAGTTAATAAGCCAGAAATTTATCTTACCGCTGACACCGCTTTTATTTTGGAACCTGCATCAGATAAGAGGGTTTATGAAATGTTGTCAAAAGGAGGCCTCGAGAATGATAACACTCCTTTAATTGGGATAAATATAAGTCAATTGTTAAATTATAAATCAAAAAATTTAGCTATTAAAGAGGATTACATAGCCTTGATGGCGAAACTTGCGGATTATTTAGTTGAAAATTTGAATGTTAATATAATTTTTGTTCCACATGAAATAACACCATATAAAACGACAACTGAAATAGAAAATAGAATTGCATTAATTGGTGGAGATGATATTAACGCGGTAAAAGAGGCTTATGAGAAAGTAAAAAACAAGGAAAAGGTTATACCGATTGTAGATAGGGATGTTCTGCTTCTGAATTAAAGGGGATTATTGGTTTATGTGATATATTTATTGGTGCAAGGATGCATTCAAATATTGCCGCGGTTTCTTTGAATATCCCGACTATTGCAATATCTTATAGTATAAAGGCACCTGGAATAATGAAGATGGTTGGACTTGAAGAATATATATGTGATTTTAGAACAATGACTTTCCAGGAGTTGAAATCGAACGTTAATAAAATGTGGCGTGACAAAGAAAAGATAAGAAAAGAGATGAAGCCTAAAGTTAAAGAATTGAAAGAATCTGTTTGGTTCAATGGCAGATTAGTTAAAAATTTGTTGGATAAAAATGTTAATCAGTGAATTTTTTGTTTAATTTTGCTTATTTTATCTAATAAATTACCAAATGGTTCTAATAACCACCAGAAATACTTTTTTGAAGAAAAAAAGATTTGAGAGTAAATTAATAAAGCATGTAGATATGTGATAATATTTGGCTTTAATAGTTTTTGGTTGTAAATTGGAGTTCTTTTTCTAAACAATTTAAGGAGAGTAATACGAGCATCTAAATATTCTTTTTTAAATTTTAATGGATAAGATTGGGATTCAACCACTTTATAGCGTTCAATTTTCTTCAAATTTACTTTATTCTTAAATTTCATTTCATTTAAAATCTTATCCCCAGTTTTGGTTCTTGATATGATTAATGATGTTCCAATTTTATCATCTCTGAACTCTGGCAACCAAATATCACCAAAAGATAAATCTGCCAACTCAGATGATTGATCACTACATAAAGTACATCTAAAAGGGACAAAATACTGTCTTAGAATCTGAGTCCAATAAATGGGGAGTGGCGAATATTTTTCAGTACCGTCATTTAATGCAATTGTCATTCCTCCAATCCACCCCTTTCCCCTATAATCCAATTTTATGACTTCCTCCTTTTTAACATTGAACTTTTTGAAAAGATAGTCCTGAGATAAAAAATTTCGATTTATAGAGCATAAAAGACCTAAATGCAAAACTACCTTTTCTCGCAACTTTTTATTTATTTTTTCTGCTTTCCTTATTCCATGAATATGGCACGGCAAACCAACTACAGCAAATCTTTCTCCTTCTTTTGAATCCAAAATTTCTTTTATCGCAATATTAGCAGGAACAGGGCAATACTTAGATTTTGAAGCATCTATAATCTCTTTTTTTGTTCTTGCAACGAAGGGTTCGGGTTCTAAGGGCTTATCTTTTCTCATTTTTGTAACCAGAGCCCCATCTATTATCCCTTCTTCCAAGGCAAAAATTAGTAATTGTGTAACAAGTCCCCCAGATGCGGAATTATATCTAATATGATACTCATTTGAATGCCCAATATAAAAATTTAAATAATTTCCAAGTAAAGGATCTTCCGGCTCTTTACCAAATATATCACGATTCAAAGCTTTGAAATCAACTTCATAACCACTACACACATTGTAACATATTCCACAATTTTTACATTCTTTTTCATTTAATTAGGAATGTAAATACCATTTTTTTCATTTATTATAAGTTCTATAGTGTTATTCGGACATAAAGCTATGCAAGTTCCACATCCAGTACATAATTCATCTTTAACCACTCTAGAAATCCTCATATTATTTTATCCCCATAAATTTATTATCATACAATTCTTCTCGGATTTATATTCAAATTAAAATCCTTGACCCTCCACTGTCATATATAACATTTTTATCCGCGAGTAACCAGAAATACTTTGTTAATGGCTCCACATTATCCATTTTCAATCTACCATTAATAAATCGTGGAGGCTTACCTGGAGTATCTTTAAATACAAGTTCCTCATTTATATTTAAATGTCTTAGATAGATGTAATCTCCTCTCCGGAATGGGCCAGTATTATTAAAGAAAAAGTGATCTGTTTTAGGTTCTTTGTTGAAGCCCAGAAGAATTCTATGGTCGCCTACTCTGTCGGTGTGTATGGTTGCGTTTTTGTTGCCATAGTTGTTTAGCCATTGTGCGCCTGTAACTTCACTGTCATAAATGAATGTTTCATATCTTCGCTCACCACCATCGTCGTAGGCATAGGAGTATGGGATGCCAAAAAGCTCATATTGAAGATAATTTGTACATATAAACCCAAGGATCAAAAGCGCCAATATCAGAGTTCTCATCAACTTTTCTCGTTCAAATGGCATCCTAAACTTCTTCGCATAATCTACAATAAACTTAACTCCAATTATGAAACAAGGAGCCAGGATTACCAGTAATTGTGAAAAGAGCCTTCTACCCCCATAAGCTTTCGATACATATGGTAAGATGACAAATGAGGCGAGAATAGTCAATATAACAATGGTAGAGGCAATATACTCATCACT
>JACIWM010000058.1 GCA_014360945.1 Candidatus Bipolaricaulota bacterium | reverse complement strand
ACGCGGAGTGGATCGTGACCACCTGGTTCCCGTACTACCCCCAAGGGCCGGGGTTCTGGCACAACCTGGCCATTGGCATCAAGGCTGAGGCTGCCAAAGAGCTGGCGTTCTCCGCGGACAAGGCCCAGACGCTCGGGGTGGAGTGGATGAACTACATCGCCGGCCCGAGCTTGGAGATCCTCGAGAAGCACCTGGACGAGGCCATTGCCACGAACTACATCCCGTATGAGCCCACCCTTGGGCAGTACGTGACGCCGGAGGAGGCCGCCACTCGGTACGCCAACCTCAAGGCCTGGTACGAGAAGGTCGGGCACTTCTGGGTTGGCTCCGGGCCGTTCTACCTGGCTGAAGTGCGGCCGGTGGAGAAGATCCTGGTCCTCAAAAGGTTCGAGAACTATCCTGATCCGGCTACGAAGTGGCTCATCTTCGCGGAGCCTCGCATCCCCACGGCTGAGGTGACCGTGCCCGCGCCGGTGCTCAAGATCGGCGCGCCATGGGACTTCATGGTGGAAGTGACCTTCAAGGATCAGCCCTATCCCGTTGAGGATATGGACTTCGTGTCGTGCATCCTCTTCGACGCTGAAGGGAACTTAGTCTACTCCGGCCGCGCCGAGGCCGTGAAGGACGGACTCTTCGTCTTCTCCATCCCCGCTTCCGTGACGGCCACTTTGCCGGCCGGACCGATTCGCCTCGAGGCCGCGGTGGTCTCCAAGGTTGTGGCCGTGCCCAGCTTCGCCTCCGCGGAGTTCACCGCCGTAAAGTAGCGACATGAACAGGATGGGCGCCGGTGGATTGTCCACCGGCGCCCTTTTGTTTATTCTTTAAAGGCTATCTATGTGGGATAATATCAGGCGGATTGTTTCGTATTTTTCTGCGCGCGCTGTCCTCTTGCTGACCACAGTGGTGGTGGCCGTTTACCTCATCATCATCATCGCCAACATGGGCGGCTACATGGACAAGATCAAGGAATCCGAGATCATGGAACAGGTCTACAACACGGTGCGAGGAAATCCTGCGCTTCAGCGCCTTTCCCCAAGCGAACTTCGCGCTATTTTGGATAAGGAAATAGAGATAGCCAAACGCCGAGCAGGGCTGGATAAGCCTTTTTTCCCTTGGCGAAGCTTGGAATACTTGGCCCGGGGAATTACGCTGAACTTTGGTCGGGCCGAGCGTATGATCAGTGATTCCGGGTCCAATCAGGTACGGCTCATCCTTCTTGAACGTCTCCCCCACACACTTCTTCTTTGGGGCGTGGCGGACCTCCTTGTTTTCTTCACCTCCGTCTTTTTGGCTTTGGCCCTTTCCCGACGATACGGATCATTGGTGGACCGCGTGGCGGTAGCCTTGGCCCCTGCTTCCACCCCACCCATATGGTTCTATGGAATTCTCTTCATCCTTCTTTTCGCCTCCGTTCTCAGAGTTCTCCCCTATGGCGGCTTTGTGGATGCTCCACCGCCTAAGACCACCATTGGCTATGCCCTCAGCGTCATAAAGCACATGGTTCTTCCGGTTCTCTCCGTATTCATCGCCATTATCTTCTCCAGCCTCTATAGCTGGCGCACGTTTTTCCTCATCTATTCCTCCGAAGATTACGTGGAGATGGCCAAGGCCAAGGGATTAAGCTCGCGCACCATTGAGCGTCGCTACATCCTACGCCCGACCCTTCCCCCCATTATCACGTCCTTCGCGTTAATGATGATCTCGCTGTGGATGGGCGGCATTGTCACCGAAACCGTGTTCTCCTGGCCGGGGTTGGGGCGAATGCTTTACGAGGCCATCCAACAGGTGGATACACCGGTCATCGTAGGAGCCAACGTAATTTACGGGTATCTTTTGGCGATTACCGTGCTACTTCTGGACTTCATTTACGCTGCGTTGGATCCCCGTGTGCGTCTTGGTGGAGCAAGGAGGTCGTGAACCATGCGGTTTTGGGGAGCTTTTTTGGAGCTGCGCCGCCATCCGTCAGCTTTGGTAGGGATTGTCGTCATCGGCCTACTTCTCATCATGTCCATCTACGCTGTGGTCCGCATCCCCTATTCCGAAGCAGTTCGTTTGTGGCGGGCTGGGGAAGTCGTGTGGTTGGAGAATCCCCGCAATGCAGCACCGAGGTGGCTCAATTGGTTTGGGGCCGGGCTTCCCGAGACCATAAAAATCGGCTTGCAAAACGCAGAAAAAGCGGAAGAGATTTTAGGGGAAGACACACGCCGAACCATTTATCGCCTAGCCTTTGATTTTCCTTACACTAGATTTCCCGGAGAGCTTGCGCTTTTCTTCCAAGCCACGTATAAGAAAATCCCACCACAGCTTGTGTTAACTTGGCGCACGCCGGATGGCCGGGAAATCCCTCTTGGTACTCGCACAGTTCGGGGCAATGAGCGGTATGTCGTTTCCGGAGATGCCAACCTTTTGCGCCGACTGGGGCGCTCAGCAGAGGAAGGGCTCTTCGCAGATCTCGCGAATCCCAAACGCGCCCTCCCCGGGCGTTACGAATTGGTCATGGAGGTATACACTTTTGAAAGTGGAGCCTCCCTCGAGGCAAAACTTATTGTATATGGACGGGTTCATGGATGGGCTGGCACCGACCACCTGCGGCGTGATTTGAGCATTGGTCTTCTTTGGGGAGCGCCGGTAGCTGTGGCCTTTGGGTTCACCGCCGCGGTGGGCATCGCCTTGATCCAATTCATCCTGTCAGGACTTGGCGCATGGTTCGGAGGAGTTGTGGACGTTTTGATCGACCGTCTCACCGAAATGCGCATGATCCTTCCTCTTTTACCACTCCTAATTCTTGTGGGCATGTTATGGTCCCGAAGCATCTGGGTAATTTTGGCTACGCTGATCATGTTCGGGAGTTTAGGTGGGCAGAAAACTTATAGGGCCATGTTCCTGCAGGCACGGGAGGCGCCATACATTGAAGCGGCCAGGGCCTACGGGGCGGGAAACTTTCGCATCGTCTTCCGCTATCTTCTTCCCAGGCTCATCCCCGTTCTCATTCCCGGATTTGTGTTGGCCATTCCTGATTACGTGTTTTTGGAGGCCACCCTCGCCGTTCTGGGGATCGGCGACCCAATTTTGCCTACCTGGGGCAAGATCATATCGGATGCGTACAGTCAAGGTGCACATTTTAAGGGCTTATATTACTGGATTTTGGAGCCCGCCGCCCTTCTTATGATCACCGGCTTCGGATTCGCGATGATCGGGTTTACCTTGGACCGCATCTTTAACCCCCGCCTGCGGAGCTTATAAGGGGGTAGAATGGCGGAGAGACCGAGCATGGCAAAACGATCAGTCAATAGTCAACCCCACAACGAAACAACGCTCTTGGTTGTCTCCGACTTGCGGTTGTATTTCAAGACCACAAAGGGCGTCGTACAAGCTGTGGACAATGTGAGTTTTTCTCTAAAACAGCGCCGATCTCTGACAATTTTGGGCGAGTCCGGCTGCGGAAAGACCTCTTTGGCTCGGGCCATCTTGCGCCTCCTCCCCCGGAATGTTCACACATTCTCCGGCCAAATCATCCTGGACGGGACGGACCTCATGAAGATGAACGACGAGTGGTTCCGCAAGGAAATTCGCTGGCGTAAGATCTCTTTCGTTCCCCAAGCGGCGATGAACGCATTGAACCCGGTGCTACGGGTAGGATTCCAAATCGCCGAGCCCCTTATTGTCCATTTGGGAGTGAAGCGGGAAGAAGCGTACAAACGGGCGGAAGAAGTGGCGAGGATGGTGGGCCTGCCCGTGGATTTCCTTAACCGTTATGCGTTCGAGCTTTCCGGGGGGATGCGCCAGCGGGCCATCATCGCCATGGCCCTCACCACCAGCCCTAAACTCGTGATTCTCGATGAGCCCACCTCCGCCTTGGACGTCCTCACCCAGGCCAACATCATGAATACCCTGAAAAAGATCAAGCAGGAGTTTGACGTGACCTACATCTTGATCACTCACGACATCGCCACCTCCAGCGAACTGGCCGATGAAGTTTTAGTGATGTACGCCGGACACGTGGTGGAGCACAGTCCTGCGGAGATTTTCTATCGGCAACCACGCCATCCATACGCCCAGAAGCTCATGGCCAGCGTGCCCACTTTGCGAGAAGAGAAGCAAATCGAGTTTATCCCGGGACAGCCGCCGAGCCTCATCAATCCTCCCAAAGGTTGCCGGTTCGCCCCGCGCTGTCCGTATCGGTTCGAGCGGTGCGCGGAAGAGCCACCGCTGTTTTCCTTGGATGACGGAGGCGTTGCGAAGTGCTGGCTTTTGGCGAGGTGAGGGCGATGCTTGAAAATAATATCCTCCTTTCCGTAAAAGACCTTCACACCTGGTACGAATTACGCAAATTCGGGTTCATCCGAGTCGGCTATGTGCGGGCCTTAGACGGGGTGAGCTTCGATTTGCGCTATGGTGAAGCCCTCACCATCGTGGGAGAAAGCGGCTCCGGAAAAACCACCCTCCTTAAAACAATCCTTGGATTGGTACCGCCCACAAAGGGGATCCTGGAGTTCGCGGGCAAAAAAGTGGACGCTAAAAATCTCGCTTGGCTGCGGAGGCAGGTGGGCTATGTCCAGCAGGATCCCTATGGAGCCTTGCCCCCGTTCATGAATGTGCGGCGCATTCTCCTTGAGCCCATGGTCATCAACAAGGTCGGTCGGTCGGCGGAGCGGGAGGCCCGCATCCGCGAGGTCCTGGAGGAAGTTCGCCTCGTTCCCGTGGAGGACTTCCTTCCCAAATTCCCTCACATGCTCTCCGGCGGCCAACAGCAGAGGCTCGTCATCGCCCGGGCCCTGGTTCTCCGACCCAAACTCATCGTCGCCGATGAGCCGGTGTCCATGCTTGACGCCTCGGTTCGTGTAGAAATCTTGGATCTCATGCGGCGGGTGCAGCGGGCCCATAACCTTGGGGTGATCTACATCACCCACGATCTTTCCACCGTGCGCTATTTCTCGGAGCGCGTGTTCATCATGTATGCGGCAAAAGTGGTGGAGAAGGCCGACGTGCGGGAGATCGTGCGCAATCCTCTCCATCCCTATACCCGCGCCCTCCTTACGGCCATTCCTGATCCGGATCACGAGAACGCCAAAAAGTTCAAGGATGTGCCGCCTGGGGAACCGCCCAGCTTGGTCTCTCCTCCACCGGGTTGCCGGTTCCATCCCCGCTGTACCCAGATGATCCCGGGACTTTGTGATCGTGAAGTCCCTCCGGAGTTCGAACCCACACCTGACCATTTCGTAGCGTGTTGGTTGTACAAATGATGGAGAGGTACCGCATTCTGATCCTTCTGGGAGTTTTGGGGCTGGTGACCGGTGTGGCCCTGCCTTTCCTTATGGTGATCGGACTCCTCACCTCCACTCTGGGTTTGAACTTTTTCGCCTTTATCTGCCAAGTAGGCGGACTTTTCCTTGGTCTAATGGGGCTTGCGAACTATGCCCGCAGAGGGCGGGACTAAAGAGCAAATCGCCTACGCGGGCCGACTCGTCCACGTCGTTCTCCGTCAAACTCCCCGTGGCCTTCGGGAGCTGGTTCAGCATCCGGGGGCGGTGGCCATCCTCGTCACTGATGAAAAAGGTCGGGTACTACTTGTGCGCCAACATCGCGAGGGCGCCAATGGAGAGCTTTGGGAAATACCTGCGGGTACGTTGGAACCCGGGGAGAAACCGTACGCCTGCGCGCAGCGCGAGCTTCGCGAGGAAACCGGCCTTTCCGGAAAACTCCGGTTCCTCGGGGTCATTTACCCCACGCCCGGCTATTCCACCGAACGCATCTTCCTTTTCCGACTTGTTGAAACCGTCTCGTTTGCCCAAGCTGCTCACGAAATCGAGGAAGCGCGTTTCTTCTCGCTACAAGAAATTCTGGAACTCGCACGCTCGGGTCGCGGGGACGGAAAAACCCTTGCTGCCCTGGCCTTCCTTTTAGCGAGAAATTCCTAGCCTTCTAAGCGAGGAATGCGGATGCCCCGTTCCTTGGCGACCCGGATAGCCTTCTCGTAGCCGGCATCGGCGTGGCGGGCCACTCCTAACCCGGGATCCACGGTGAGGACCCGCTCGAGCCTTCGGTCCGCAGCCTTTGTGCCATCGGCCACGATGACCATCCCGGCATGGATGCTTTTTCCGATCCCCACTCCGCCGCCATGGTGTACGGATACCCAGGTTGCGCCGCAAACCGCGTTCAAAAGGGCGTTCAAAATCGGCCAGTCCGCGATGGCATCCGACCCATCAAGCATTCCCTCCGTCTCCCTGTACGGAGAAGCCACGGATCCCGAATCGAGGTGGTCGCGGCCGATGACGATGGGGGCTTTCACCTCGCCTTTTCGCACAAGCTCGTTGAAAAGGAGCCCGGCCTCGGCCCGCTCGCCATAGCCCAGCCAGCAGATCCGTGCGGGAAGCCCCTGGAACCGCACCTTCTTTTGGGCCTTCTCGATCCAGCGCCTGAGGGAATCATTCTTGGGGAAGAGCTCCACCACCGCCCGGTCGGTGCGGAAGATGTCCTCGGGGTCTCCGGAGAGGGCCACCCATCGGAACGGCCCTTTCCCCTCGCAGAACATGGGCCGAATGTAGGCCTGAACGAAGCCGGGGAAGGAGAACGCCACCTCATGGGGGAGGCCGCCTTTTTCCGCTTGAGCCCGGATGGCGTTCCCATAGTCGAAAACCACGGCCCCGGCTTCCTTCATCTCCGCCATGGCCCGCACATGCCGGACCATGGATTGGAAGGAAAGCTCGATGTATTTCTGCGGGTTTTCCCGCCGGAGCTTCAGGGCCTCTTCGTAGGTCATCCCGCCGGGAACATAGCCGTTGAGCTCATCGTGGGCCGCGGTCTGGTCCGTGACCACATCGGGGATGATCCCTCGTTTGAGGAACTCCGGATAGATATCGGAAGCGTTCCCCAAAAGCCCGATGGAGATGGGCTCGCCCTTCTTCTTGTGCTCCATGGCCAACTCCAAAGCCTTGTCCAGGGAATCGGTCCAGGTATCGAGCTGGCCCAGGGAGAGGCGGCGCTGGATCTTCTCCGGGTTTATCTCCACGATGATCCCAACCCCTTCGTTCATGGTGATGGCCAAAGGTTGGGCTCCGCCCATCTCCCCCAGGCCCGCGGTAAGGACGAGTTTCCCCCGCAAAGTTCCATCGAAATGCTGGCGGGCACACTCCGCCAGGGTCTCATAGGTTCCCTGGAGGATCCCCTGGGTCCCGATGTAGATCCAGGAGCCGGCGGTCATCTGGCCGTACATGGTGAGGCCCAGTCGCTCCAGCTCCCGGAATTTCTCCCAGGTGGCCCACTCCGGGACAAGCATGGCGTTCACGATGAGGACCCGCGGTGCATCCTCATGGGTCTTAAAAATGGCCACGGCCCTTCCTGATTGCACTACCAAGGTCTCATCGTTCTCCAGCTCCCGCAGGCACCGGACGATGATGTGGAAA
>JACIWM010000057.1 GCA_014360945.1 Candidatus Bipolaricaulota bacterium | reverse complement strand
AGGTGGCCGTTGGCTAAGCTCTTGGGCTGGCGGGAGCTGCCCCTGGGTGGGGTGGTGGCAGGTGGGACCGCCCGGGAACTTCACAAAACCGGAAGCTGGCGGGCTGAACGCCCCATTTGGCACGAAGAAAAATGCATCCAATGCTTGCAGTGCTGGCTCCATTGCCCGGATGACTCGATCCTCATTTCCGGCGGGAAAATGACGGGTTTTGATTACGAGCACTGCAAGGGGTGCGGGGTCTGCGCCGCCATCTGCCCCAAGGACGCCATCGAGATGGTTCCGGAAAGGGGGGACCAATGCGCAAGGCCATAACCGGACACAAAGCCGTGGCCGAGGCCATGCGGCAGGTGGAGCCCGACGTGGTGGCCGTGTACCCCATCACTCCTCAGTCGGAGATCGCCGAATATTACGCGGACTATGTGCATAACGGGCTTGTTCGCACGGAACTCATCCCCGTGGAAAGCGAGCATTCCGCCATGTCCGCCTGCATCGGTGCCGCCGCGGCTGGCGGCCGGGTCATGACCGCCACTTCCTCCCAGGGCCTGGCCTTGATGGTGGAAGTTCTGTACATCGCCGCGGGATTGCGCCTTCCCATCGTCATGGCCCTCGCCAACCGTTCCCTTTCCGCCCCCATCAACATTCACTGCGATCACTCCGACGCCTACCTTTGCCGGGACTCCGGAGCGGTCCAGATCTTCACGGAATCCGCCCAGGAAGCCTACGACTACACCCTCATGGCCCAAAGGATTGCCGAGGACATGCGCGTGCGGCTTCCGGTGATCGTGAACCTCGACGGGTTCACCCTCACCCACACCGTGCAGCCTGTGGATCTCCTCGAGGACGAAGTGGCCAAAAAGTTTATTGGAGAGTTCAAGCCGGTCCATCCCCTTTTGGACGTGGACCATCCCGTGACCTGGGGGCCGTTTGCCATGCCCGACTATTATTTCGAGCTCAAACGGGCCCAGCAGGCGGGAATGGAGGCCGTGCCTGAAGTGTTCCTGGAGGTCCAGCGGGAGTTTTCCAGGGTTTCCGGGCGCAATTACGCCGGATTCTTCGAGGCCTACAAAGCGGAGGACGCGGAGTACGTGATAGTGGTGTTAGGAAGTACTGCGGGCACGGCAAAAGTCGCCGTGGATGAGATGCGCGCGCGGGGAATAAAGGCGGGGCTTTTGAAACCCTGGCTTTGGCGACCGTTCCCGGCCTGGGAGATCGCCGAGGCCTTGAAAAACGCAAAGGCCGTGGCTGTCCTGGATCGTGCCTTCTCCTTTGGCACCATGGGCGCCCTCTTTGAGGACGTGGCCTCCGCCCTTTATCCCCTGGAAAAAAGGCCCGTCTTGGTCAACTACATCTACGGCCTGGGCGGTCGGGATACCACCGTGCCCGACCTCGTTCGCGTGTTTGAGGAGCTGCCCAAGATAGAGAAGGCAGAATGGGCCTTGCGGTACATCGGCCTGCGGGAGTAAGGAGAAAAGATGCCGAGTATCAAGGTTTTGGCGGAGCGTGAGGAAAAAAGGGTGCGGTTCACCGGCGGGCACACTCTCTGCGCCGGTTGCGCCGAGCCCATGGTGGTGAGGACCGTCCTCAACGCCATCGAGGACCCGGTGGTGGTGGCCAGTCCCACGGGATGCTTGGAGGTGGCCTCAAGTCGCTTCCCCGCCACCGCCTGGAACGTTCCCTGGGTCCACGTGGCCTTCGAAAACGCCGCCGCGGTGATCTCCGGGGTGGAGGCAGCTTACAAGGCCCTGAAAAAGAGGGGCCTTATAGACCGCAGGATTCGATTTGTCGTGTTCGGCGGTGACGGCGGTACCTACGACATCGGCCTTCAGGCCCTTTCTGGAGCATTGGAGCGCGGCCACGATTTCCTCTACGTCTGCCTCAACAACGAAGCCTACATGAACACCGGAGTACAGCGCTCCAGCGCCACCCCAAAATGCGCGGCAGCCACCACCGCCCCCGTGGGCGAGGTCATTCCCGGAAAGCCCCAGGAGCGAAAAGACCTCACGGAGATCGTCGCCGCCCACGGCATCCCCTACGTGGCTCAGGCTGCCGTTTCCCACCTCATTGATCTCGCCAACAAGGTAGAGCGGGCCATGAAGTACGAGGGCCCAAAATTCATCAACGTCCTCACCACTTGTCCCTTGGGCTGGCGCACGCCCCGCGATAGCGCCATCCAGCAGGCGAAACTCGCAGTGGAAACACGCTATTGGCCCCTTTATGAGGTCATCGAGGGGCGGTACAAGATCAACTACAAGCCCAAGGAACGCGTGCCCATCGAGGAGTGGCTCAAGACCCAAGGCCGGTTCCGTCATCTTTTCCGCGACCCCAGGGGGAAAGAGCTTATCGCCCAAATCCAGGCAGAGGTGGACCGCCGCTGGGAGAGCCTTCTTCGGAAGGAGCAGTGCTTCGGCCAAGAAGGCTGAAGGGAAAGCGGCCCAGGTTTCTACGCCTGGGCCGCGATCTTTTCGTGGGGGCCGGGGTTGGCGCCCTCCTTGGCATACCTTTCCATGATTCCGCGTTCGGCGCCGCCGCTGGGGCAATCATCGGCCTCCTCCTCCACCTCTACTTCGCCCTCCGCACCCACTCATGATCCTTGCCTTCCTGTTTTAGGGGAAAGATAATTTTGTGCCGTGACTGTACAAATCCCTCCCGAGATTCAAGAGCTGGAAGAGAAAGTTCGCGCTGAAGGTGGCCAAGTGTTGGCTACCTACCAAGAGCCCTACAAAGGGCAGTGGCAGATCTTTGCCCTTCTGCCCCTAAGCAAAGTCCAGCCCACCCCGTTCCAGCGTGACCTTTCCGAGCCCCATGTGGAAAGGCTGCAAGAGGTGATCGCCAAGCTCGGCCGGTTTTTGGACCCCATCGTAACCGTGCCCGCCCCTGATGGCGGCTTTTGGACCCCCAACGGTAACCACCGCCGGGAGGCCCTGCGCCGCATGGGCCGGGAATACATCACCGCTGTGGTCGTGCCTGATCCGCAGGTGGCCTTCGAGATCCTCGCTCTGAACACGGAAAAGGCTCATAACCTCAAGGAAAAAGCATTGGAAGTGATCCGCATGTACCGGGCATTGCTTTCCGCTGACCCATCCCGGAAGGAGAAGGAATACGCCTTCCAGTTCGAGGAGGCGCACCTGGTCACGCTGGGCCTCATCTACGAAAAACATGAACGTTTCGCAGGCTCCGCCTACGTGCCCATCCTCCGCAAGGTGGATCGCTTCCTGGACTTGGAGCTTAATCTGGCCCTGGAGGAACGGGAGCGTCGGGCCGCCCTTCTTTTGGAGGTGGATGCTCTGGTGGATCCCATCGTGCAAGCCCTGCGGGAGCGCGGTTACACCCAGCCGTTTTTGCGCCACGGCATCATCTCCAAGGTGAACCCCGTAAAGCGCAAGAAGATCGTGACCATGAGCTACGAAGAGGTCCTAAATCGCATAAAAGTTGCCCTTTCCTCCCTGGATCCCTCAAAGCTCCGGGTGGAGGAGCTCGCAGCCGCTGTGGAAGAGTGATCTGTGGCCACGCGGCTTGTCTAAAGGAGCGCGCCCAAGTAGTATGGTCGAAAAGGAGGCACGATGAAGGGGGATCCCAAGATCATCGAGGCCCTAAACAAAAGGGTGGCGGAGGAATTGGCCGCGGTGCTTCAGTACATGGTGCACGCCGAGCTCTGTGAAAACTGGGGCTACAAGAAACTCGCGGAGGTCATTGAAAAACGGGCCATCACGGAGATGCGGCATTGGGAGAAGCTTGTGCAGCGCATCATCTTCTTGGAAGGACAGCCCATTGTCACGAATATTGCCCCGGTCCACATCGCCTCCGACGTGGAGAAAATCCATCAGAACGATCTTCAAGCCGAGTACGAGGCGGATAAGGCCTACAACGAGACGATAAAGCTGGCCGCGGAGCTCGGGGACAACGGAACGAAGGTTTTGCTTGAGGAGATCCTCAAGGACGAAGAAGAGCACATCGACTGGCTCGAGGCTCAGCTCGACGAGATTAAACAAATGGGGCTTCAAAACTACCTCACCGAGCAGATGGAGGAGTAGGGGCGTTGCCGGAGATCGTTGTCCGCGTTGCCGGGGCAGCCGGGCAAGGTGTTCAAAGCTCGGGGAGATCTTGGCCCGGAGCATCTTTCGCTCCGGGCTTTTTCTTCATGGGGAGCTTTCTTTCCACTCCCGCATCCGCGGTGGCGAAAACGCTTTCACCTTAAGGATCAGCGACCACCCCGTTTACGCGACAAAACCCATGGCTGACCTCCTTTTAGTGCTCACGCCGGAGATGTGGCGAGCTTATCGAGAAAAACTGCATAAAGGCAGTCTCGTGGTGGCGGAAGAGTCTGCCAGAGCGGAGGGAGAAAACGTTATTTCCATCCCGGCCTTGAAGCTTGCTCGGGAAAAGCTGAACTTTCCCATTGCCGCAGGGGTGATCTTATTAGGAGCCATTGCCCGTCTCCTTGGCCTTTCCCAAGAAACTGTGAGCCAAGCCATTCGTGAGGTCTTCGGCGAAAAAGCCGATCCTAATCTGGACGCTTTAGACATCGGGTGGGGACTTGTTTCTGATTCGTTGTTTGAGCTTCCTGCACCGCAATTCCGGCGGGGCGAATATATGCTCCTCACAGGCGGACAAGCTGTGGGTGCAGGCGCCATCACCGCAGGTTGCCGGTTCCTCGCGTCTTACCCCATGACCCCCGGGACACCCGTCATGGAATTTTTGGCCCAAAGAGGAGAGCGCTACGGGATCGTCGTGGAACAAGCGGAGGACGAAATCGCCGCCATCAACATGGCCTTGGGGGCGTCCTACGCGGGAGCGCGCAGCATGGTCACCACCTCCGGCGGAGGTTTTGCCCTCATGGTGGAAGGCCTTTCCTTAGCGGGGATGATCGAGACCCCAGTGGTGATCCATATCGGTCAGCGCCCCGGCCCGGCCACCGGCCTTCCCACCCGCACTTCCCCAGAGAACCTCCTTTTCGCTCTGTATGCAGGCCATGGGGGATTTTCTCGATACCTGTGTGCCCCAGCCACACCAGAGTCCGCGTTTTATCTTACCATTAAGGCTTTTGAGCTCGCGGAAAAATATCAAGTTCCCGCAATAATCCTCACCGACCAATTCCTCGTGGATTCTTATGCCGTCGTGCCCAAAATCTCTCCTGAACGCTTCCGCATAAATGACCATACTCTTTCGCCGGAACAATTCGCTCAATTTGCAAGCTATGAACGCTTCGCCCTCACTGAATCTGGAGTTTCTCCCCGGGCTTTGCCTGGGCTTTCCCAACATCTTGTTCTGGTGGACTCCGATGAGCACGACACCTACGGTCGCATCACTGAGGACCTTACGATCCGCAAAGCCATGGTGGAAAAAAGGCTTCGTAAGGAAAAAGGACTACAGAGGGAGACGGATAATCCCTCCGTTTTCCCGGAGGATTTACATGGCCGCGTGGTTTTGGTGAGTTGGGGGTCCACGCTTGGAACTGTACGCGAAGCCGTGGAAATCTTAAACACCCAGGAGGACTGCTTTGCTCATGTACACTTCCAGGATCTCTGGCCTTTGAGGTGGAAAGGGATAAGTGAGGTTCTCGGCGAAGCAAAGGAAGTGATTACCGTAGAGGGAAATGCCTGGGGGCAGCTTGGGAAGCTTTTGAGACAAGAGACGGGTATTCGCCCATCCCGTCATATTGGCCGCTACGATGGCCGACCATTCACTCCGGAGGACATTGTGGAGGAAATACGCCATGAAGCCTGAAGATTTCCTGGCCGATGTGGAACTGGCCTGGTGTCCAGGCTGCGGAAATTTCGCGATCCGCAAAGCCTTGGCCCAGGCTTTGAGTGAACTAGGTCTCTCCCCACATCAGGTAGTTTTGGTCACCGGAATCGGCCAGGCTGCAAAGATCGTGCACTACATGAAGGTCAACGGTTTCGATGGTCTCCACGGTCGCACCATCGCCGCAGCTGCGGGAATAAAGATGGCCAACCCCAACCTAACGGTGATCGCCGAATCCGGTGACGGCGACATCTACGGAGAGGGCGGAAACCACTTGATTCATAACATCCGCAGGAATTTGGACATCACCGTGATCGTTCACGACAACAGGGTTTACGGACTCACCAAGGGTCAGGCCTCGCCCACCGCTCCCGCGGGCTACCGCACCCGAGCTCAGCCCTTCGGCGTGCTTTCCCGGCCGTTCAATCCCCTGAGCTTGGCCATGGGCGCAGGATTCATAGCTCAGGCCTTCTCAGGGGAAGTGGAGCACACGGCCATGCTTTTCGTGCGTGCCATCAAATACCGAGGCTTTGCGTTGGTGAACGTCCTTCACCCCTGTCCTAGCTGGAACCGTGTACAGACCTTCGCTTGGTATAAGGAGCGTGTTTATTTTGTCGAAGAAAGTGGGCACGACCCCCACGACCGCTTTAAAGCTTGGCATTTGGTGCAAGAAAATAGTGATCGCATCCCGATCGGTATCATTTTTGAAGGGCCTCAAGAGCCAACGTGGGAAGAAAAACACCCGGTTCTGCGTGAGGGTCCGCTGGCAGGCCGCCCGTTGCTCAGGCCTCAAGAGATCTCCTCCCTCCTTGCGGAATTTGTGTGACCGCATTGGTTGGGAGAAAGAACTGGGACGTGATCGTGGTGGGAGGTGGGCCTGCCGGACTTTTCGCCGGTATTTCCGCGGCCAAAGAAGGGGCTCGGGTTCTCCTTTTGGAAAAACAACCACATTTGGGCGGAAAACTTCCGCTTTCCGGTGGAGGCCGCGGTAACTTAACTCACACCGGGGATATCCGGGATCTCCTGCAACACTACCACGGTGGTGAAAGACCTGGTGCGGCCGCACGGTTCCTTCGTCCGGCATTGCATGCTTTTTCGAATACTGACCTCGTCGATTTCTTTTCCCAACGGGGCCTTTCCCTTGTGGCCGAGTCGGACGGTCGAGTCTTTCCCAAAACTAATCGAGCCCAGGACGCTCTAAACGTGATCCTAAAAGAATTGGAAAAGCTGAGAGTGGAAGCTTGCACGGAAATGCGCGTCACCAATGTTCGCTGGGTCCCAAGCGGCTTCTCCGTTTCCGCTCAAAGCAAAAGGAAAGAAACGTTTAAATGCCGAAGTTTAGTGCTTGCCGCCGGAGGACAAGCTTATCCTCCGTTGGGTTCCACCGATGGCTACGCACTGGCCCGCAAACTCGGTCATCAGCTCATCCCATGCCGGCCGGCCTTGGTCCCGGTGATAGTAAAGCTTGAGACCTTTCGAACTTTTGTGGAATGCGCCGGAATTGCTGTGCAAAACGCGTTAGTCATCCTTGAACGGGCGGGGCGAATTCTGTGTAAAAAGCAAGGGTCTGTGCTTTTCACTCACCGCGGCCTTTCCGGACCAGCCGTTCTCGACCTCTCCCGGGAAGTGGAACCGAACGACGTGCTGCGGGTGATTTTCATCCCTGGCGTTGGAAATTTCACTGCCCTGGAA
>JACIWM010000056.1 GCA_014360945.1 Candidatus Bipolaricaulota bacterium | reverse complement strand
GGCGGGGCACGCGGCCACGCACGGCGCGGCAATACAGTCGAAGAAGGAAAGCCCATCGGGAATCTTCGGGAGCTCCCCCAGGAAAAAGGCCTTTTTGTACCGCGGATTTTTAAGGCTTTCCTCCGCGGCCTTTTTCAGGTTTTCCGCCCGGTTTTTCGTGAATTCCTCAAGGTTTTTCGCGCCGGCCTTGGCCATAGCCTCGCGCAACTCCGAAAGCCACTGGCCAAACCGGGCATACCCTCCGGGCTTGAGAAGATCTGTGCAGGCCGTGACGGGAAGGGCCCCGCAGGAAATGAGTGTGGGAAGGTTCAGGGCATCTGCGCCGCCGGAATAAGACACGTGAATATCGCCATCGAGGTCAGAGAAAAGGCGCCAGAAAAGGTTCAAAGTGACGGGATAAAGAGCCCTTCCGGACATGTAGATCTCGCCACCGGGAAGAACGCCACGGTGGTTGGCCATGGCCAGGGTGTTGGTGAGCTTCACCCCGAAGGTCAGGCCCAATGCTCGGGCCTTCTCCCGCAGCCGCTGAATGAGGGGTACGGCATCCTCGTACTGGAGATCATGCTCAAAAACTTCGTCTGGAATGCGGATTTCTCGAAAGCCCAGATGATCGTGAAGAATGCGCATCACCCGGTCTTGACCGAGGAGGGTGGGGTTGAGCTTCACGAAGGTGTGGAAACCGCGCGATAGAAGAAATTCGGCGATGGCCTCGATCTCGTGGGGCGGACAACCGTGCATGGTGGAAAGGGTCACGCTTGTGGAGATCCTTGGGGGAATCTCCACATCCGCATATTCCGGAAATTCTTGCGCCAGGATCTCGCGGATTTCTCCGAGAGCCTCGGTGGCATCCGTGAGTTTCCTGAGAAATTCCTGAATTTTCGGGCTTTTTATGCCCTCGAGGTTGTAACCGACGCTCATGTTGAAGATCGTCCCCAAGGGTTTTCCGTCCCAACTGAGCGCCTTTCGCAGGACGTGGATCAGGGCCCAGGCGTTGATGTATTCCTGGGCCGACTGATGAAGCCGAAGCTCCTGGGACCATTCCACGTTGTAGCCCTCATCGGCGGCGTCAATACAGGGCCGGGGAATCTCGAGATCGTCAAGAATCTGCACGGTTTTAAGCTCGATGAACCGCCCGCCGCAAAGCCAAGCGGAGACAATATTTTGGCTCAATTGCGTGTGGGGCCCGGCGGAAGGGCCAATGGGCGTAGCTAAGAACTCCCCGAAGATCTCCGTGGCAAAGGGCTCATCCTTGGGCTCATAAAAGAGAGCCCTGGGAATGCCGAAGATCGAGCCATTTTTCCGAAGCTCTGAGATCATCCAGCGCAAAAGTTTATGGAAGGGAAGAGGATAAAGGTCCGTGGGCATAGTTACCTCCTAGATTCTCTGCCAAATCTCCGCGGCCTTCGCCCGGGCCTTCGCCAAAATGGCCTCCTCGTCCAAATCGGGAATCTTTCCGTTTTCAAGACGGACCTCACCGGCCACGATCACATAAAGGGGGCGCAGGCCCTCGGTGATGTTGGCAAAAAGGAGGTGAGAAAGGAGGTTGGCCGAATTCAGCGGGGTCGGCGGAACGTAATCCCAAAGGACCAGATCAGCGGCATAGCCTTCCGCCACTTTGCCGAAAGGCACGGAGAAAGCCTTTTCGGCCAAGGCGTAATTTTGGGCGAGAATCTTTTTGGCCACATCATCGCCGAATGCGGTGGGATCGCCCTGGGCGTGGTGGGCCAAAAGACGGGCGGAAAGAAGCTCCCCAAACATATCGCAGCCGAACCCGTCCGTGCCCAAAGCCACGGGAATTCCCCGGGCCACCATTTTCTCCACCTGGGCCGCACCCACGGCATTGTTCATGTTTGAACGAGGGTTATGGGCGAGCGTGGGCTTTCTTTCCGCAAGGAGCTCAAGCTCCGCCTGGGAA
Source organism: Candidatus Bipolaricaulota bacterium (assembly GCA_014360945.1). Taxonomy (GTDB): domain Bacteria; phylum Bipolaricaulota; class Bipolaricaulia; order Bipolaricaulales; family Bipolaricaulaceae; genus DTER01. The sequence continues at coordinate 5,535 of JACIWM010000056.1, read as the reverse complement.
AGCTGGATCCCGTGGGCCAGAATAGAGCTTTCCCGCAAAATTCCAAATTGGTCGAGCCTTTCCGCCGTGCGCATCCCGTACTTTTGGAGGGCGTCGAGCGGATCCTCCTTTCCCTCGGCGAGGTGGCTATGGAACCCAAGGTTCAGGGGCTCCGCGGCCGCCCGGCATTTTTCCAGGGTCTCGTCGGAAAGGGTGAACGAGGCATGGAGCCCAAAATGGGCAGAAAATCTCCCCGGAACAACTTCCTCCTTGGCGAAACGCACGTTTTCCTCAATTCCTAAATCCCGCTCTTTTTCTCCACCGCGGTCGGTGACTTCGTAGCAAAGGTCCGCGCGAAGCCCAAGTTCGGAAAGGGCTTTTTTGATTTGGGAAAGGGAGCCAAGAATGGCCGCAGGAGAAGCATGATGGTCGAAAATCACGCTCACCCCGCGTTTTAGGTGGGCGATCCCTCCCACCAATGCGGAGAAATAAATGTCCTCAAGGGTGAGGGCGCGATCAAGCTTCCACCAAAGCTGTTCCAAGATTTGGCCGAAGCTTTTTGGGGAGAAGCTGCGCAGGGGGATTCCCCGGGCGAGGGAGGAGTAAAGGTGAGCATGGGCGTTGACGAGGGCCGGGGTGAGGAGGCGTCCCTGGGCCTCGATGCGGAGGGCGTCCGGGACATCGGGCGCTGGTCCCGTCCCAACTTTGGCGATCCTTTCCCCCTCCACAAGGGCGTACCCGGACTCCACGAATATCCCGAAAAAGTCGGCGATACAGGCGTTTTCAACGAGGATTTTTCTCACACTTCCTCCTTTTAAAAAGGGGGCCTGCTTTCGCAGGCCCCCCTGTCCCTTCTCCTTACGGCTCGCCCGGCCAGGGGCCCACCACTCCGGCCACGGCCCACTCCATGGTGATGAGGCTGTCGTAGGAAAGCCACATGCCCTCGGGCACCACGAGCTGACCCTTGCGGTCATACACCGGGCCCTGGAAGGGGTCGTAGGTGATGCCCGGATCGGCCATCTGGTTCAGGCGGATGAACACGAGGTCGTACACGGAGACCTCACCCAAGCCGGGCACGTTCACCTTCTTGGCTTTCAAGGCTTCCTCGTACTTGGGGTTGATGACCATTCCGGGCTTGGCTCCAACTTCCACTGCGCCCTGGGCCAAAAGCCACCAGTAGTCCACGTGAGCCAGATTCTTGTTGGTGTAGAGGCCTTCGTGGATCTTCACAAGGAAGTCCTCGTAGATCTTCTCCCAGTGCACGATCTGGCCGGAGACCACGTAGTCCGGGGCGAAGTCGTACATGGGGGAGTAGTGGCCGAAGCTAGGAAGGCCCTTTTCTGCGGCTACCTGGACCACGGTGGGCGAGTCCTCGGTGAACGCGAACACGTCGCAACCCTCGGCGATGAGGGCCTCCGTGGCCTCCTTGGCCGCCGCGGGGTTGAACCACTCGTAGATCCAGCGCACATGCACCTCAGCATTGGGGTTCACCGTGCGCACACCGATGGTGAAGGCGTTGATGTGCCGCTTCACCTCAGGAATGGGGAAGGCTGCGACATACCCGATCTTCCCGGTCTTAGTGAGGGCTCCGGCCATGAGGCCGTTCAGGTAATAGACCTGGTAGAAGTCGGCCATGTAGGTGGCCATGTTCGCCCAGCGCTTGAACCCCGAGGCATGGGCGAAGATCACGTTGGGGTAGCGCTGAGCCGCGGCCAAAGTCCCGTCCATGAATCCGAAGCTCGTGGTGAAAATGACGTTACAGCCCTGGCGAACCAATTGGTCGATGTAAGTTTCCACCTCACCCTCGGGTACGGACTCCACGTAAACCGTCTCCAACCAATCGAACTTTTCGTCCACGATGCGGCGCGCCACATCGTGAGCATGGCTCCAGCCGTAGTCGCCGATGGGACCGACATAGATGAACCCGGCCTTGATCTTCTCTGCGGAGAAGGCCAAGGCCCCCAACGCCACTACCGCCAACACCACCGACAAAATGCGTTTCATCTGGCACCTCCTTTTTCAGGTTTTCCAAGGTTTTTAGCCGGTTAGCACAAGCTTTTTCCCTCGGCTCTCACCCCCTTTCACCGCTCGCCCCGCACATAGGGTACACCCAAGGCTCCCGGTGCGCGCCGACGATGGCGGGCTGTTCCGAACCCGCTTGCGGCCAAAACCACGATAGCAAAAAGGTAAGGCATGAGTTTAAGGAGCTCCGGGGAAAGATAGGTCTGCAACCGGTAGGAAAGGTGGTAGAGGGCGCCGAAGAAAAACGCGCCCCAGATGGCTTGAAGCGGATCCCAGGAGGCGAAGATGGTGAGAGCAATGACGATCCAGCCCATTCCCGCGGTCATCCCCTCCGTCCAGGACGGCCGATAGGCCACGGAGAGATATCCTCCACCCACTCCGGCCAAAACCCCACCGAAGACTACACAAAGGTAGCGGACAAGGGTTACGTTGATTCCCAAAGCATCGGCGGTGCCAGGGTTCTCCCCCACGGAGCGGATGGCCACACCCCAGCGAGTGCGGAAAAGCAAAAGCCAAAGAAGGAAAGCGAGGAAAATGCCAAGGTAGGTGAGGATTGTCTGGTCCTGGAAAAGCATGGCCCCCAACACGGGAATTTTGGAAAGGCCAGGGATGGTGAGCGTGGGAAGCGGATTTCCCAAGGGTTTTCCTTCCCAGCCGCGGCCCAAAAGTCCGGCCAAGCCCAGGCCGAACATGGAGAGAGCCAAGCCCGACACATATTGATTGGCCCGAAGAGTCACGGTCATGAAAGCATGCACCAGGGCGGCGATTCCGCCTATCGCCGCCGCGCACAAAAGCCCAAATCCCGGCTGCCCAGTACTTTGGGTCACGGCGAAGGCCGTGAACGCCCCGAGGATCATCATCCCCTCCACCCCGAGGTTCACCACCCCGGCCCGCTCGGCGTAGATCTCCCCGAGGGTCCCCCAAAGAAGGGGCACCCCGAAGGCCAACGCCCGGCTCACCGTGCTCACGAGCCAGCTTGCGATGTCCATACTTTCTCCTTCTGGGCGAAACGCACCCGCCAAAACATGAGGAGGTCAAAGCCGATGAGGAAAAAGAGGATGAGGCCGTTGAAGACGCCGGTGATCTGGAAGGGAAGACCAAGAACGGTCTTCATGTAATCGCCGGCGGCGAAGATGAGGCCGAAAAGAAGGGCGGTGAAGATCGCGGCCACGGGGCTTCCCCGGGCCAGCCAGGCCACGATGATCGCCGTGTACCCATAGTTCATGGAGATGTGGGAGGGGCTACGCAAGCGCCAATGAATCCCGGCCACCTCGCCCACCCCTGCCAGGCCCGCCAATCCTCCGGAGATGATCATCACCAGAGAAAGCACGGCGGTGAAGCTGATCCCCGCATAGCGGGCAGCATCGGGATTCTGCCCCACCACCCGGATTTCATAGCCCAGTTTCGTGCGAGCCAAAACGAACGCCACAATAAACGCTAAAACCACTCCCAGAACCAGGGTGAGCCAATGAACGCGGGTCGCGGGAAGATAAGAAAGGCGGGCGGACAAAGGAAAAGCGTCGGTATAGGCAAACCCCCGCATGGTCGGGCCCTTCCAGGGCCCGTGCACGAGCCACTCCACGATGTAGGCCATCACGTAGTTCAACATGAGGGTGGAGATCACGTCGTTCACGCCGAGTTTTACGCGCAGAAGGGCGGGAATTAAGCCCCAAATGGCACCGGCGAGGAACCCGAAAAGGAACATGAGGGGGAGTTTCAGCCCATCGGGGACGGGGAGAAAAAGGGCCACACCGGTGGCGGCCACGGCGCCGGCAAGAAGCTGCCCCTCCGCTCCAATGTTCCAGAATTGGGCGCGAAAAGCGAGGGTCAACCCCACCCCGCACAGGATCAGAGGAATCGCCCGCCGCAGAACCTCGGAGAAGCTCGGCCAGCTCCCGAAAATGCCCCGGCCAATGGCCTCGTAGGCCTTCCACGGGCTCACCCCGTATCCGGCGAAAACCGGGGCGGCCACAAGGAGGGCCACCACCACGGAAAGTACGGAAATCCCGAACACCGTGGCCCGCGAGGGATGAAGTTTCCTTTCCAGAACGAATGGCCCAATTCGTTTCATTCGCCCACCTTCACCCGTTTTTCCCCGGCCATCATGAGGCCGAGCTCCTCCAGCGTGACCTCCCCGGCCGGGACGATCCCCATGATCTCCCCACGGAACATCACCGCGATCCGATCGGAAAGCTCCATGATCTCCTCCAGGTCCTCGGAGACCAGGAGCACCGCGGCACCCTCATCCCGGGCGCGTAGAAGAATTTGGCGGATCTGCTCGGTAGCTCCTACATCCAAGCCGTAGGTGGGATGGGCGGCGATGACCACCGCCGGGCTTCCCGAAAGTTCCCGGGCCAGGATGAGGCGCTGGATGTTCCCGCCGGAAAGAAGCTTTGCGGGGGTGCGGGGGCTGGGGGTCATGATCCCGTACTCCTCGATGGCCCTCAAGGCAAAGCTGCGTACGGCTCGTAAATTCAAAAGGGATCGCCAGCAAAACGGCGGGCGGTGGTGCTTCTTCAAAATGAGGTTTTCCTCCACGGGAAGTGCGGGAACGATGCCCATGCGGATCCGCTCCTCCGGGATATGGGCGCAACCCAAATCGGAAAGGAAACGGGGGGAACGATTGGTCACGTCCTCACCGAGGAGGAGAATTTTTCCCCGCTCCGCCCGGCGAAGGCCGGTTAAAACCTCCACGAGCTCTCGCTGGCCGTTTCCGGCAATCCCGGCAATGCCTAGAATTTCTCGCCGGCAAACGGCAAAAGATACGTCTTTCAAAGCCAACAGGCCGCGGTCGTTTTTCGCGTACAGGTTTTGCACGAGAAGCGCGGCCTCTCCCGGCTGACACGTGGTTTTTGTGAGCCGGAACACCACCTCCCGCCCCACCATCATCCGTGCCAGCTCCTCTTTTGTCGCCTCTTTTGCCGAGACCGTTCCCACAACCTTTCCCCGCCGCATGACCGTGATCCGATCAGCTACAGACAAGACCTCGTCGAGTTTGTGGGAAATGAAAATGATCCCATGACCTTCAGCTTTCATGCGGGAAAGCACTTTGAAGAGCTCCTGGGCCTCTTGAGGGGTGAGGACGCTTGTGGGCTCATCAAGGATGAGAACCTCCGCCCCCCGGATGAGGGCTTTTAGGATCTCCACCCGCTGCTGTTCCCCGGCGGAAAGCTCCCAAATTCGGCGTTCGGGGTCCACGGGAAGGCCATAACGTTGGGAGAGGTCTCGGATTTTTTGGGCCACCGCTTTTGCCGGAGCCCAGAACGGCGTTCCCCGAAGGCCCAAGGCCACGTTCTCCGCCACCGTGTGAGGAAGGACGAGTTTGAAGTGCTGGTGGACCATGCCGATCCCAAGCTGGATGGCGTCGCGGGGGGAGCGGATCTCCGCGCGTTTCCCTTTTACCCAAATCTCCCCGGAGTCCGGCCGATAAAGGCCGTAGAGGATATTCATGAGGGTGGTTTTTCCCGCCCCGTTTTCGCCCAAAAGGGCGTGGACCTCGCCGGAGCGGACTTCGAATGTGACGTTGTCGTTGGC
>JACIWM010000055.1 GCA_014360945.1 Candidatus Bipolaricaulota bacterium | reverse complement strand
GGGGCGGTTGGAAAGCCCCCTCCCTTGGTTGCCACCAAGGAGGGGTTTTATCGTGCCGCGCACGATCTTGATCCTCGCCGGGGGCGTGGCCTCGCCCGAGGAGGTCCGGGAGGCCGCATCTGGGGCGGATTTCGTCCTGGCCGTCAATGGCGGCTTTGACCTTGCCAAACGCGCCGACCTTCCCGTGGATCTCCTTCTTGGCGACCTCGATTCCCTCACCTCTCCCATTCCCGAGGGCCTTCCCACATGGCGCGTGCCCCGGGAGAAGGACGCCACGGATCTCGAGCTCGCCCTCAATCATGCCGTTTCCTTGGGAGCGGAAAAGATCGTGGTTGTGGGAGCATTCGGCGCCCGCCTTGATCACACCCTTGCTAACGCCAACCTCTTGGAGAAATACGCAATTCCCATCGTCCTTTTCCACGATGGAGCCCGGATTTACCTCGTCGTGGATCGGGTGGAGATTGATGCTCAGCCCGGCGATCTCGTTTCCCTTATTCCGCTTTCCTCGGAAGTCCGCGGCGTTTACACCTGGGGTTTACGCTACGCCCTCAGCGACGGCGTTCTCTTTCGGGCCTCCACGCGTGGGGTCTCCAACGAGGTTTTGGTTGCGCCCTGCGGGGTTCGCGTGCGCGCGGGAAAGCTCCTCCTCATCCACATCCCCAAAGGAGGTGGGCGATGAAGACGTTCGTTGCGCTTCTTTTGGCAGCGGTGGCGGTACTCGGGGCGGCCAGGGAACTTGTGGTCTACACCTATGACTCCTTCGTCTCCTGGGGCCCGGCCCTGACTATAAAGGAGAGGTTCGAGGCCATGTTCCCCGGGGTGACCCTGACCTGGGTGGCCGTGGGCGACTCCTCAGAAATGCTTTCCCGCCTCATCGCCGAGCTCGAACTCGGCGCCACCCAGGCCGACGTTTTCCTTGGCCTGGCCGACGTGGAGCTGCCACGGGCTTTGGCCCACAACGTCTTCCAGCCCTACGATCCCACGAAGATTCCAAACCTCGCGGATGTGCCGGAGGAACTCATCTTCGATAAAACCGGGCACGTCATCCCTTACGACCATGGATACGTGACTTTCGTTTATGATTCCGAACTCCTTCCCGAGGAGCTTGTGCCCAAAACCCTCGATGATCTTCTTCGGCCGGAGCTGAAAGGAAAGATCATCGTCACCGATCCCCGCACCTCCTCACCCGGCCTTTCCTTCCTCCTTTGGACCATCGCCCACTACGGCGAGGGCTGGCTGGACTATTGGCGGAAGCTCATCCCCAACCTCCTCACCATCACCAAGGGCTGGTCCGAGGCCTACGACCTCTTTCTCGCTGGTGAGGCACCCATTGTGCTTTCCTACTCCACGGATACGGCCTACTCCTACATCGAGCACGGTTCCCTGCGGTATTTGGTGATCACCCCCGATGGGGAGGCCTACCGGCAAGTGGAGGGAATGGGGATCGTGCGCGGAACGGACGAGCCGGAATTGGCCCATGCCTTCCTGAACCTCGTGCTTTCCGTGGAGATCCAAGAGCTCATGCCCACAACGCAATGGATGTTCCCGGTGAACGCCAAAGCTAAGCTTCCCGAGGGCTATGAGTACGCGGTGATCCCGGAGAAGCCTGTGGCGCTGGATCCTGCGGTCGTGGGCGAGAAGCTTGAGGAGTGGCTGAACCTTTGGCAGAGCCTTTTGATTGGCGGCTGATGGCAAGGAGGGGGGCGGGCCTGGTCTGGGCCGGCTTGCCCCTCTTCTTTTTGGCCCTGGCTTTCTTCATTCCCTTGGCCAACGTTTTTCTCCTCGGTGTGCGCGAAAACGGCCGTTGGACCGCCGCAAACCTTCGGGCCGTTCTCTCCGATCCTTACGTACGCCACCTTTTCTCGTTCACCGCCCTACAAGCTTTTCTTTCCACCCTCCTCAGCTTCGCCCTGGGCTTTCCCCTCGGCTGGTTCCTCGCCCGCTACCGTTTTCCCGGGAAGGGGTTCCTCCGCGCGTTCACCCTGGCTCCCTTCGTTCTTCCGCCCATCACCGTGGCCCTCGGGTTTTTCCTGTTCTTCGGGAACACGGGCTACCTCAACACTGCTTTGCGCGCTGTTTTCGGCCTGCGCGAGCCGCCCCTTCGCCTCCTTTACTCCCTTTGGGCCATCGTCCTCGCCCACGCTTTCTATAACGCCCCGGTTTTTGCCCGCTTTGTCCATGCCGCTTGGACCTCCATCGATCCGACCTTGGAGGAGGCCTGCGCGGTTCTTGGGGCTCCGCGGTTTCGTGCGTTCTCAACCGTAACCCTGCCTCTCCTTCTTCCTGCCATTTTTTCCGCGGCTGCCCTCGTGTTCGTGCTTTGCTTCCTTTCCTTCGCCATTCCCCTTTCTTTGGGCGGAGCACGCTATGCCACAGTTGAAGTGGGAATCTACCTCTACGCCCGCGTCTATCTGGATTTCTCGCGCGCAGCAGCCTTGGGTTTGGTGCAGATTCTTGTGACCCTCGCTCTAGCCTATTTCTACGTGCAGGGAAGCGGATTCTTCGGTAGTCGACAGGGACGGACCCATCCAATTCCTACGTTGGCCTTTCCCTCTCGTCCCGCACACCTTCTTTGGCTCGTCTGGCTTCTTGTTAGCGCAGTGATCTTCCTTGGACCGATGGCCTCCGTGGTGGCCGATTCCTTTTCCCGTCCCCTGGGAGGAAAGCCACCGGGTTTTGGCTGGTATCGCGCCATTTTCTCTCCCGAACAAAACCCGTTCATCGGCATCTCTCCACTAGGAAGCATCCTGGTGAGCCTGGAGGTCGCCGGCCTTTCCACTCTTTTGGCCTTAACGCTGGGGCTTTCCGTGAGCGGAGCCTTGCGAGTTTTGCGCTCCCGAGCATTGGAGGCCGTCCTCATGGCCCCCATGGCCGTCTCCTCCGTGGTCCTGGGCCTCGCCCTCCTTTTGGCCTTTCGAAAACCCCCGCTTTCCGCGCTTCCCGAGAAATTTTCCCTCGTTTTGGCGCATGGCCTCATGTTTTACCCGTTTGTGGTGAGGATCGTGCGGCCCATTTGGGAGGGGTTGACCCCGGCCTGGGTGGAGGCGGCGCGCACCTTGGGAGCCGGCCGGGCCCGGGCCTTCCTCACCCTGGAGATGCCCCTCCTTTCTCAAGCGATCCTCGTGGCCGGAGCTTTCAGCCTCGCCCTCTCCCTCGGGGAGATGACCGCCGCGGCCATGCTCTCCCGGGGAGAGTTAGTTACCATTCCCTTGGCCATTTATCGCTTCCTTTCCGCGCGAAGATTTGGGGCGGCCTCGGCCATGGCCTCCCTTCTCATCCTCATCACCGTGGCCGCCGTGGCCATCTGGGAATGGCTGGGCGAAAGGAGCCTTCGCGCCTATGGCCAGGCTTGAGGTGCAAAACCTGCGGAAACGCTTCGGCCCCGTGGTGGCTGTGGACGGGATCTCTTTCTCCGTGGACACGGGCGAGATCCTCGTCCTCCTCGGCCCTTCAGGGTGCGGAAAGACCACGGTTCTTCGGTGCGTCGCTGGGCTGGAACGCCCGGATCAAGGGGAGATCCGGATCGACGGTAGCTCCATCGTCCATCTTCCTCCCGAACGGCGGAACGTGGGCCTCGTCTTCCAAAATTACGCACTTTTTCCGCACCTCACGGTGGCGGGCAACATCGCGTACGGATTGCGCCACGGACGCCACCGAATTTCCCGAAGAGAGCGTAACGCAAAGGTAGCCGAACTTCTTGAACTCGTCGGGCTTTCCGGTTACGCGCGAAGAAAGCCCCATGAGCTTTCGGAGGGCCAAAAGCAGCGGGTGGCCTTGGCCCGGGCTTTGGCGGTGGAGCCCAAAATTCTTCTCCTCGATGAGCCTCTTTCCGCCCTGGACGCGGCCCTGCGCGTGGAACTTCGGCGGGAACTACGACGCATCCTTAAAGAACGGGGTACCACATCAGTGTACGTCACCCACGATCAAGAAGAGGCCTTAGTTTTGGGCGACCGGGTAGCGGTGATGCGGGAAGGAAGGCTAGAGCAGGTAGATCGGCCTCAGGAACTTTATGAGCGGCCGAAAACGCTTTTTGTAGCCCAGTTTTTGGGACGGGCCAACCTCTGGCCAGCCCAACTGGTCCGGCAAGAACAGGATAAGGCTTTGGTGCGCATAGACGAAACGGAGTTAGAAGCAGAGGCTGCGTCGCCTCTCTCCTCTGAGGTCGTCCTCTTTTTCCGGCCGGAATGGGTGGAAATCGGTGATGGCCCGTTTCTTGCGGAGATCAAAGAGGCCCAATACCTTGGGAACCGCTGGGAGGTGCACGGCCAAGTTCAGGGCCGCCCTTTGCTGCTTTACGCGCACGAAAAGATTGAAGGATCCCTGCGATTTCGCATCAAAAGGGCTTTTGTTCTGCCGCAGAGCTAGTCAGCTTTTTCAGTAAAAGCGGAAGCGGCCGCGCACATAGAGTTCCGCAGAAAGGGCGGCTTGCCCCCTTCGGCCGCGGCAATCACCGCTTGTCGAAATTTTTTAACAACGTGCATCTTCGGCAGCGAAACTCCGTTTTTAGACGCGGTGGAACACCGGTCCTTGGCCCCATCCAAAACACGGCCGGCGCGATTTCATAACGTGCGCTCATTGAACTCCTCCTTCGTCCAAGAGCCGTTTCTCCCCGGAAAGCTCACGGATGCGGGTGATGTCCTGGGTGACTTCCAAGGTCCCCAAGTACTCGCCGTTTCGGCCCCAAACGGGGAAGTACCGGATGTATACAAACCGCCCCCGATAATTGATCCAGAACTCCGCCACCTCCCGCTTCTTCTCCCGGAACTCCCGAAGGATCCGCTCCACGATAGGCAGGCTTTTCTGCGGGTGACAGTTTTGCACTTTTCTTCCGATCACGGCCGGTGTGCGCACGAAGATCCGGTCTTTTGCGGCGTTGAAATAGCGCACGGTATCGTCCTTGTCCACAAAGGTGATGTCCACGGGAAGCGTGTTGAGGATGGCCTCAAGCTCCTCTGGGGTGAGTTCACCGGTCGGAAAGCGGACACGAATTTCCGTAGCCAAGGTTGGCGCTGGCGCCGTCTCGGCACGAGCCATGACCGCAGGGGCCGGGGGCACAGCCGGGGTGAAGCAGCAGTAGCCGATCTCATCGAACTGGGCCCGGAGCTCAGGCCATAACCCTTCCGGCACCACCCGCAGCGCCGCCGGAAAGAGAATGCGGTTCTCCTTGAAGAAGTGGGAGGCGAGCATCTCCCCCAGGGCCACGGCCAGCTCCCGGAGCCGCGGCCCTTCCGCGGTCTGGATCTCCTTTTTCAGGGCGCGAATCTCCTGATGCTCGCTCCACATGACCCGCGGTGGCTCCACAATCCCGTGCTTTTCCAGGACGGGAAAGAGCACGTTCTCCTCGCGGAGATAGTGCTTCTCCGATTCCCGCAGATGTTCCCGGATGTGCTCGATCGCCTCCTGGTCGTTGGCAACCGCAGCGTGGTTTAGATGCTCGGCGATTTTGAGAAGCTCCCGATGTTCGGCCATGAGGATTCCTATGGGATGCCACGCGGGCGCCAAAAGCTCCTCTTTCTCCAGGGATTCGCGGAAGAGGGCGAGGTGAAGATCGCAAAGTTTCCGGATTTCTTCGGGAGAAACACCTTCACGGACCAATTCCTCCTCGATTTGGGCGATCTCAAGGGGGGTGATCTGGCCCACGGCTCTCCGAAACTCTTCCTGAAGAGTTTCCGGACTTTCTCCCGCGTGGAGGCGGCGCAGGATGGACTTCAGGGCCTCTTTTCTATGGCTAGACAGCATTTCGCTCATTCTCCTTCCTCCTTTTTGGGGGCGAGGCGCGCCACCACCTCCGCCAGGCTCGTTTGGGAGAGGAACCCGACGATGCGGTCCCGGAGGGGATCCCAAACGGGGTAGAGGGGGCATTTGGGATTTCCCCGGCAGGGCGAGACCTCAAACGGGCAGTCCTGGAGGGCGGCCGGGCCCTCCACGGCCTCGATGATCTCCCGGAGGGTTATCTCCTGGGGAGGCCTAGCGAGGGCAACTCCGCCGCCGCGGCCGCGCTGGGTTTGAAGGATCCCCACGCGCACCAAGATCGGCACGAGTTTTCCTAAGTAAGCTTGGGGAATATCTGCGGCGGAGGCGAGCTCCTGAACGGAAGCAGGACTTCCGCGGCGAGCCAGCTCCTCCAGGGCCAAGATGGCGTACTTGGTGGAAAGGGTCAAGCGCACCGGCACCCCCTAAAATCCGACCTTTTTGTCGGGTTTATGTTAGGGGGCCGCGCAGAAAAAATCAAGCGGCCCGTGCGGGCTCCCGTCGGGGCCAAGGCCTCCGGGCGCACCCGGGCAGCCAGCTCGGGCCAAGGGATCCCCTATCACCCGCAGGTGACGGCTTACCGTTGCTCCCTTCCGGGCCTGGCGGGGTTCACCGGCCTGCGTCGCAGGGGGCTCGGCCGTCATCGCCTCCTCTCCCAGGCCGCTTCCGCCACCCCGCCTCTCGGGGAGCCCATGGGCTCCACGTATAGCGGGTTTTGGATACAGGGGACCGCTACCCCCCCACCCTGCACGGGCCTGGCGGAGGGGGCGGGATTCGAACCCGCGGCACCCTTTTGGGGTGCACCTGCTCTCCAGGCAGGTGGTTTCGGCCGCTCGCCCACCCCTCCGTAGCAAAAGTCTACCGGAAAACCCACACCCCGGTCAAAGCAGGCCCCGCAGCAAAAGCCAAAGAAGAGCCCCAAAGATGCCGCTTAGGCCCGGAGTGAAAACCCAACCCAGAACGATGGCCAAAACCTGGCGCAGGTTCACCGCGGTCACCCCTTGCACCAGACCGATCCCCACCACCGCGCCCACCACCGCCTGAGAGGAAGAGACGGGCACGCCCACCGCGGTGAACACCTGGAGGACCGCGGCTTGGGCAGCCATGGCCAAAAGAGCAGGCCAAGTCCCCACTTGGGCCAAGCGGTTCCCCACGGTCATGATGACCCGCCGGGCGTAGGTCAACACCCCCAAGGCAATGCTGGCCCCACCCACAAGGGCTCCAATCCCTGGCGAAAGGAGGCCTGCTCCCACGAACACCCCGGTCACGTTGGCCACGTTGTTCGCGCCCAGCGCGTACGCTCCCCAAACGCTGATTAGGATCAGGCCCCAGCGCACAAACCGGTCGAACCGCTCAAGGCCGGCGACAGCGCGCATAACTAAAGGGCTCAGAAAGCGATGAAGAAGAAAGGCGATGAGGAGGGCACCCAGAGGGGAAGTGACCCAAGAGAGAGCGATCTTCAGAAGCACCCCCCATTCCACGGGTTTTCCTCCGACCAGGGCGACTCCCACAATGGCCCCTACTGCCGCCTGGGAGGTGGAGACGGGAAGTCCTCGCCAGGTCATGATGGTCACGGTGAGGCCGGCGGCGAGGGCCACACAGAAGGCTCCCGCGATTTCGTGGGCGGCAAGAGCGCTGTAGGTTCCCATTCCAGCCCGCCCGGAAACGTAAGAACCCATGAGGACGAAGAGGGCGGTGAGGCCGACGGCGGTGCGGTACCGGACAGCCCCGGAGGTGACGCCAAGGCCGCAGACGTTGGCGGCGTCGTTGGCGCCCAGGGCCCAGCCCATGAACAGCGCGGGAAGGAGGACCCACATCAGCAAACCCTCCCATGCGGCGATGTATGGTTGGCTTTATACCTCTATGAAGAAAGGGGTGCAAGGGGCAAAAATAAAGTGCGCCCGGCAGGA
>JACIWM010000054.1 GCA_014360945.1 Candidatus Bipolaricaulota bacterium | reverse complement strand
AGGGCCCGACGAAGCTCGGGACCCAGGCCATCCTTTGGATCGCCGGGTTCGAAGGACACCTCCTGGTATTGCCCTTCATGAAGGGAAGCGGAGCGGCCGTCGCGGAAGAAAACGAAGATGTTTCCACGGCGAGGACGAAGGTCCAAAATGATGTCCCCTTCAGGAAAACGTAAGCGAATCACCCGATCGAACCCGGCCTGGTTCAGGGCGAGCAGCTTTTGTCCCTCAAAGGTGCGCAGAAGCTGGCAGAACGCGGGCGGTCGGGGCGGAGTGGGCGGCCGAAGCTCGGTCAGATGAAATGCCTTTCCCTTTGGGTCAAGGGCGAGGGCTCCAGGTGGGTCAAAAAAGCGCAAAAAGAAAACCTCGCCCACCTGGTGGACCTTGCTCAATTTTGCGCCCACTAGTTTCTTTGCTTCCTCTAAGGCTTTCGCCAGCTCCAAACCCTCCATGCCGTCTAGCCCTCAGTCTCCTTTGCCCAGCCAGCCGGATATTTCCTCGAACATAGCCACGATGTATTTGATCCCTTGAGCGAAGTCCTGAAGGCGGATGTTCTCGTTCGGGGAGTGGGCGCGGGAGTCGGCGTATCCCACGCCGGCGGTGATCATTGGTGTCCCGAATTGGCCGCAGAGGAGATAAACTGGACCAGTTCCCGCCATCATAGGGAGGATGGCCGGAAGGTGGCCATAAACCCGTTCTGCGGCGCGAATGGCGGTCTGGACAAAAGGATGCTCGGGGTCTCCCGCCCAAGGTTTTTCTCCTTCCCACCAGGCGATTTCCACGTCGGAAAAGCCTTCCGCGTCGAGATGCTTTCGCAACGCCTCCACCACCTGTTTCGGCTCCTGGTCCGGGACCAGCCGAAAGTCCAATTTCGCTACAACCTCCGCCGGGAGAACGGTCTTGGAGCCAGGTCCACCGTAGCCGCTGTGAAAGCCATCGATATTGCAAGTGGCTCCGAAGATGAGGCGCTCCTTCAGGGCCATTCCAGTGAGGCCATCCAAAAACCGGTCGATCCCGTAGAGTTTGCGGACCTCGTCCTCGGGGAACTCCCAGTCGGCCAAGGCCGCGCGCTGGGCGGGTGTGGGGGGACGCACGGTATCGTAAAACCCGGGGATACGGACCCGTCCATCCGGCCCTTTGAGGCTGTTCAAAGCCCAGACCAGTCGCCACGCGGGATTTTCCACAATGGCGGCATTAGCGGAGTGAAGATCCCGCGCGGCCCCGCGGGCCCGTAACTCCACATAGAGGATGCCTTTGCATCCCAACGCGATCTCGTACCGCTCCCGGGCGTCCTTGCCTCCGGCCTCCCAAACGCAGCCCAAAAGGTTTTTCAGAGCGTCCTTCCGGGCTTCCACGAATTGGTGGAGGTGGACGCTTCCGATCTCTTCTTCTCCTTCGATGACCCAGGTGAGGCCGAGCGGAAGCGTTCCGCGCACGCGAAGGTAGGACTCCACAGCGGCCAGGCGCGCGTAAATCGCGCCCTTATTGTCGGAGGCACCGCGGGCAAAGAGTTTTCCATCGCGCACGGTGGGCTCAAATGGCGGAAACTCCCAAAGTTCTAAAGGGTCCACGGGTTGAACATCGTAGTGGTTGTAGAAAAGCAGCCGCTCCGGTCGTTGTCCCTCCATATGGGCCAAAAGGACAGGAGCACCGTCGGTGGGGACGATTTCCACTGCGAATCCCACGGCCCGCAGATCTTCTGCCAGAAGCTCAGCCATTTCGGAGATGCCCTGTCCCTCCGCGGCGATGCTGGGCTGGCTCAATGCTCGTTTGAGGAGCGCCAAATACTCAGGAAAATGGGCCTCCACATCGGCAGAGATCTCCTCCATTCTTACCTCCTCGACCAAATTTTTGCCCGCCGCAAAAGGGTGGCGTTGGTCACCACCGTGATGGAGGAAGTAGCCATGGCGATTTCCGCCAGCACCGGGTGCATCCAGCCGATCATGGCCAGCGGGATCATCACCACGTTGTAAAAGAAGGCCCAGAAGAGATTCTGCTGGATTTTGCGAAAGGCGGCCCGGGAGAGATGGATCGCCTCCACAACCCCGGTCAGTTCCCCGCGCACCAGGGTCACATCGCCGGCCTCAATGGCGATATCGGTGCCCGTGCCCAGGGCAATCCCGACATTGGCCTGCTTCAGGGCCGGTGCGTCGTTGATACCATCACCGACAAAGGCCACCAGGCCATACTCCTCCTGGAGGCGCCGGACTTCGGCGACCTTTCCTTCGGGTAGCACCTCTGCCCGCACCTCGTCTATCCCCACCCGGCGGGCAATGGCTTCCGCTGTTTGCCGGTTGTCGCCAGTGACCATAACCGTCCGCAGCCCCATCCGGCGCAGGGCCGCCACGGCCTCTATGGCATCGTCTTTCAGGACGTCGGCGACCGCGATGGCGCCCAGGAGACGACCGTCGGCTGCCACCAGCATCACCGTCTTCGCCTCCGCTTCCAGGCGACGGAGCGTTTCCTCCAATGGGGCCGGGCTCAGGCCGTGCTCCTCCAGAAACCTCCGGGAACCCACCAGAACCCGCACCCCATCCACCGTGGCGACCACACCCCTTCCGCGCCGGGCCTGAAACTCCTGGGGGTCTGTCAGAGTCAGACCGGCGCGCTCAGCCCGCTCCACGACCGCTTTCCCCAGCGGGTGCTCGCTCCCGCGCTCCGCCGACGCCGCCAGCCGCAGTATCTCCTCGGGCAACACGCCATCGGTCGGAACCACATCCGTCACTTCGGGACGGCCGCGGGTGAGGGTGCCGGTCTTATCCAGGGCGATGACCCGCACGTCCTTCAGAGTCTGGAGCGCCTCGCCGGAACGGATGAGGATCCCGTGCTCAGCCCCCATACCGCTGGCCACCATCAGCGCCGTGGGCGTTGCCAGCCCCAGTGCACAGGGGCAGGCAATGACGAGAACCGCGACAACCGAGACAATGGCCAGCGTAGCCGTCCCCAGATTGGGATTGACCCAGGGCAGGAAAGCACCGGCTGCCAGCAGCGTTCGCATCAGGTTCGGGGCGATCAGCCAGAGCAGCAAAGTCAAAAGCGCAATCCCCAGAACAATAGGCACGAAGACACGGGTCACCCGGTCGGCGAACTCCTGGATGGGGACCTTGGAGCCCTGCGCCTCCTCCACCAGACGAATCACCTGAGCCAGGAAAGTGTCCTTCCCCACCCGCGTGGCGCGGATTTTCAGAAGCCCTTCCTGGTTGACCGTCGCGCCGATGACCTCATCGCCGGGCCGTTTGTTGACGGGCATGGACTCACCGGTCGCCATAGATTCATCCACCGCGCTTTCGCCTTCTATGACCACACCGTCGGTGGGAATCTTCTCGCCGGGACGGACAACCATCACATCCCCGACCTGCACCTCCGTGATGGGTATCTCCACTTCCTGGCCGTCACGGACCACGCGGGCGGTCTTCGCCCCCAGATCCAGGAGTTTGCGGATGGCCTGAGAGGCACGACCCCTGGCTGTCTCCTCCACGTAGCGGCCGGTGAGATGGAAGGCCATAATCATCGCCGCCACGCCGGCATAGTTGGCAACGGGCAGGAAAAAGGACGCCGGGCCTGTGAGGAAAGAGATGCCTGTGCCCAGGCTGATGAGGGTGTCCATATTCGGGTAAAGGTGCAGGGCCGCCGTTAGACCGCTCCGGTATGTCCGCCGACCGACCCAGAAAAGGACCGGTATAGCGAGGAGAATCATCCCCAGGTTAAAGACCTCGTGGTTCGGCCACATAATGCCCCCGATCATCTCGGGGAGCATCCAGAGAATGATGGGAACCGTGAACGCCCAGGCGACGCGCATGCGGAAACGGCTCTCCCGCATCTTGCGCTCGGCTTCGTCTTCCGCGGGCGCGGCCTCACCAACAGCCGGAGTCTCCAGGACTTCATACCCGGCCCCGGCGACCGCTTTCCTGAGATCAGAAAGCGTTGCCACGCCAGGGATGTAGGAGACGGTGGCCTTTTCGGTAGCCAGATTCACGCTCACCGAGACGACCCCCGGCACCTGGCTCAGCGCTTCCTCAACGTGCATCGCGCAGGCCGCGCAGGTCATCCCACTGATGGGAAGAATCACCGTTTCAGTAGGCACCCGATATCCGGCGGCGGCCACGGCCTCCGCAACGGCCGCCCAGGAGATTTCCCCTTCAGCTTCCAATGTGGCGCGGGCCGTGGCCAAATTCACGGAAACCCTGCGGATTCCAGGAACCCGGGAAAGGGCCTCCTCCACATGGGCCGCGCATGCGGCACACGTCATCCCCTCGATCGGCACATGCCCGCGCATGATCCCATCCATCATAGCTTTTCAGAGAGCTGCGGACCACGCGGTCATGGTGAAAAGGGAAGCTAAAGATGAAAGGAAAAGGAACGTTGCGATCTCCTCGGGGAAGAAATTGTAACGGGCGCTGAGAACCACCATGTTTACCGCCAAAGGTGTTCCGCTCATAATAACTGCCACTTCCTGCGCCTCCGGAGCGAGGCGTAAAAAGCGCGCAAAGGTAAGCGTCAGGGCAGGAAGGATCACGAGCCGCAGAATTGTCAACGCCGCGGCCACCAGAAGTTTCCGAATCTTTCGGCCATAAAGAAAGACGCCGAGGGAGAAAAGGGCCACGGGAACGGTGCTTCCTCCGAGGACTGAAAGCATCTTGTGCAGAAACACAGGCAACGGAAGCCTGGAAAAGGACAGGGCCAACCCAATGAGGATAGCGATGATGAGGGGATTGCGGGAGAAACGACGAAGAACCTTGGCCAAGGCCGGACCTATCCGGGGCTCGTTCAGGTTATGAAGTTCCAAAAGCGCGAGGACAAGGCCCACGGAGAATGGGGCCAAGGCGGCAAGGAACGCCACGGAGAGGCGCACCGGCTCCCCCGGGCCCAGCACCACCTCCACAAAAGGAATCCCGAAGAACCCGAGACTTCCAAACACTGTGGCTACGGAAAAAAGATGGAACCGCGCACGAATGGCAGGGCTAAAGCGTGAAAGCCCAACGAAAACGAGGATTAAGGCGATCATCGGTCCGGCTCCAGCCACAAGAAAGCGCACCGTTTCCAGGTTGAAACGCGTTTGGGATAGCTCAAAAACGAGGAAAGCTGGAAACGCAAAATAGTAAACGCTGGAAACGCAAAATAGTAAACGAAGGTGTTGAGCACCCGTTCATCGCCCTCCCGCAGGATGTGCCATCTGCGGGAGAAGAACCCAAGGAGCACTAAAATGGCGATGACTGCGGTACTGGTCACAGCCTTTTGCATGCTATCTCATTCGCAGCATTTTCCCGACGGCTTGAGAAAACCGGGCCAATTTTTCGTCAAAACCGAAGGTGCCGGAGAAAACGAGGTTATACCCGGGCACGGGCTCTCGCGGGTGGCGGTCGCGCAGGGCCTGGTCAAGTTCCGTCAGCATGGCGAGCATGGTGGGCCGAAGCTTTTCAGGGCTCACCGGTTCGCCAATCCAAAGGTACGCCTCAGGCCTGGAAAAACCGCGCAGGCTCAGCCTGGCCACCATTGGCACAAGGGGAACCCCGGCTTTCTCCGCTAAAAACGCCGCACCCCTCTTGAATTCCCCAAGCTCTCCGTGTGTTCGGAGTTCCCCCTCCGGGAATACCGCCACCACTTCCCCGTCTTTGAGGGCGCTTATGGCTGATCTCACCCGCTGTGCATCAAGAGCGCCAAGGCTGGCGAAAATCGGGAAAGCTTCGAGGTTTTCCCGCGAGACAAGAAGCTTCCCTTTGATTTTATGCAGCCGAAAAAGCAAATAGACGAGGTGGCCGTCGAAGTAGGAGTGGTGGTTCATGGCCAGGACGAAAGGCGGGGAGGGAAAAGATCCTCGGAGGAACACGCCCCGCACACCACCCCGCAGCTCCCGCAAAAGAAGCCATCCCACCACCTTCGCCACGCCCCGCTCAAAATGGCCTTTCACCCTATCCTCCGGATTTTTCCCGAACCCGGATTCGTCCGGCTTCCTCATCTTGGGATAGGCGCTTCTGGAGGGACTGAAGTGCTTCCTCGTCTCCCAAAAGGTTTCCGCGCAGGAAAAGGAGTGCGTACTCTTGGGTCATGAGGCGTGTCGCGGTCGGGTCGGCACCTGGCCAGCACACATTGCAAAGAAATCCGCAATCGGGGTTATCGAGATAGTCCAGGTGGCCGGCGCCCAATTGGAGCACTTCTAAGGCTGGTCCCGGTGTGGCCTCGAAAAATCTTTGAAAGTTGGCATCAGAAGGTGCACAGGGCATTCCGAACCGCACCCGCTCCCCGTACTCCGCACCGATTAACAGGACGGGCGTTGTAACTCTATTCAGGACCGACGCGGCCGAAGGGAAACGCATAGGATCAACGACTCCCGGTGCGCCGCTGTCCACGGGGTCCAAACCTATTACGGCTT
This sequence comes from Candidatus Bipolaricaulota bacterium, assembly GCA_014360945.1. GTDB lineage: Bacteria > Bipolaricaulota > Bipolaricaulia > Bipolaricaulales > Bipolaricaulaceae > DTER01. The sequence continues at coordinate 1,373 of JACIWM010000054.1, read as the reverse complement.
GTACCTCTCGCTCCGCGGCTACCAAGAACGAGAGTTTTCCGCCCAAAGAGTGGCCTATCAGCGCTACCGAACTTGGATCAAGAAGAACTCCGTAGCGGCTGACTTCCTTAGGAAGGCTGTCCAAAACGAATCGCAGATCCTCTGCCCATGCGCGGTGGTCGGGGTTAAAAAGGCTGTAGGCGTAGGAGACCAAGGCTGTGGCCAAGCTGTGGGAGGCGAAGAATTCCCCCCAGGAACGATAAGCGGGCCCGCTGAAGAGAAATCCTGGGCTGAACAACACAAAGGGGGCGGGGTTCTGGCCCTGCGGATAAAGGAGGAGCACCTCCACCCGCCGACCGCGAGCCGTGTCTTGAATGGATAGAGAAAGCTCACCCACGGCGAAAGTACCGCGCTCAGCAGCCAAAGCCAGGACCCCCATCAGGCCCAAAATAAGCAAAACAGTCTTTCTTTTGCTCATAGCATCTCCTTTTTCCAGCGAGAGGCGTAGGCATCGACTAGGAATTTTCGGCGCAAGCCGGCGCCAGTCATCGGCCGCACCCGCCCGAAAATAGGGCGCTCCGGGAAAGGCCGGTCGTGCAGGCCAAAACACCAACCCACCCCGGCGTAACTTGCGGGATCCCGGCCATCCAGGGCGTACTTGTTGTTCAAATATATCGCCCGCCGGAAAGCCTCCGTCGGATCGTTCGTCCAAAGAAGGAATTGTTTTCCCCAGTACATCCGCATGTACCCGTGGATCTTTCCGGTCCGGATGAGCTCCGTTTGTGCCGCGTTCCAAAGGGGGTCGTAAGTTTCGGCTCTTTCCAGCTCCTCCCAGGAGTACCGGGTCGGACGGGGATCTGAAGCATGTTTCAGGAGGGTCTCCTGGGCCCAAAGGGGGAGGCCGGCAAATTGGTCGTAGTGGGCGTTGTGTAAAACGAAATTTACGGCGAGCTCCCGGCGCACGATCAACTCCTCAAGGAACGCTAAAGCGCCAGGCCCACCCACTTCCCTGGCCCGCCAGGCCACCTCCACCGGGGAGATCTGGCCGAAATGGAGATAGGGACTGAGGCCGGAGGTCCCGTCCACCGTGGGATTGTTTCGGTCTTCATGATACCGGGAGATTTTCCTTTCCAGGAACTCCTGGAGCCGGGCCCGGGCGGCCTCCGTTCCCGCAGGCAGCTCCACCGGCGGAACGGATCGGTCCACGGGAAGATCGGCCAGAAGGGTCACGGGATCGGTGATCTGCACACCCTCCATGTCCAGGCCCAGGGAAGATTTTCTTGGCGCAAGCTCTGGAAGGACTCGAATGAACCGATCCAAGAGGGGAGAAATTTTTCGCCGCAGAACCTGGGCATTCCACGCCTCCCGTAGATAGGCAAGCCTTGCGGGAACCA
>JACIWM010000053.1 GCA_014360945.1 Candidatus Bipolaricaulota bacterium | reverse complement strand
ATGGCCCGCCGCGGCCTCACCGACTTCGACGATATTTCCGCCGTGGACCTCCCCCTTTTCCATGAGCACATGATGGACCTCGCCGCGGGAAAAGAGGTGACCCTTCCTCATTTCGATTTTCCCACGGGAACGCGAAAACAAGGGCTCAAGTTGCGCCTGGATAGCGAAGCCCTCCTCCTTGTGGAGGGCCTGCATTGTCTCAACCCCGCGGTCCTTCCCCCGGAGCTCGGGAAAAAGGTTTTCCGCATCTATGTTTCCGCCCTGACACAACTCAAGATCGACGATCATGTGCGTATTTCCACCACCGACACGCGCCTCATCCGCCGGATCGTGCGGGATGCGGCGTTCCGCGGGTATTCCGCGGAACAAACCCTGACCCTTTGGGGAAACGTGCGCCGCGGGGAGAAGCGCTTCGTATTCCCCTATCAAGGCCAGGCGGATGTGATGTTCAACTCCGCCTTGGTCTACGAGTGGAACGTTTTGCGGAGCCGCGCGGAGCCCCTCCTTTTGCAGGTGCGCCATCCTCGGCTGCGATTGGAGGCGGAGAGGCTTTTGGGGATCCTGCGGTGGTTCAACCCCTATCCGGGCGAAGAGGTTCCCGCCACCTCCATTTTGCGGGAGTTCATCGGCGGCGGGATCCTCGCGGGTTACTATCCAAGCCCGTTTGAGCGGGCCACATGGAGGCGCACATGAACGCGTTGGAAAAGAAATTTCGGAGGATCGAGCCTTGGGTGGGTCTTGCTGAGGTGCAAAAACAGTTGCATCAGGGTGGGGCCTTTTTGGTCTCCGTGGACAAAACCGGCCGGCCGAACGCCATGACCATCGGCTGGGCCCTCCTCGGCACCGCCTGGTACCAGCCCGTGCTCCTCGTTCTGGTCCGACCTTCCCGCTATACCCACGGATGCCTCGTTTATTCCGGCGAATTCACGGTGAACGTGCCATTCGGGAAAATGGAGAAAGAGCTGGAATTCTGTGGCGAGAAATCCGGCCGGGACGTGGACAAATTCCGGGAGCTTGGCCTCCGCTGGGAAAAGGGGCGAGAAGTTTCCGTGCCCGTCCTCACCGATTGCGAGCTCATCTACGAGTGCCGCGTGATTGCCAAAGTGGATGTGGACCCTACAGAAATCATTTCTCAAGAAGTGCGCACCAAGTACTACGCCCAAGGGAATTTGCACACCCTCTTTTTCGGGGAGGTCAAAGCTGCCTGGCAAGCGCGCCCAGAATCCTGAGGGCCTCCACCACCCCTTCGGCGATCCGTAGGGATCGATCAGAAAGCTTGAACGGGACCCGGCGGTCCGCGCGGGGATCGATCTCCACCACCTTCATCCCCGCTCGCACGGAAAGCCCCTCATGAAGGATTCCCCGGATCACCCCGGAAATGGGGGTGCGCAGCTCTTCTTCGTTCACCCGGGCCACGACCTCCCCGGCCCTCACAAGATCGCCGATGGTGCGCAAAGGAAAGAAAAGGCCTTCCTTTGGGGCTCGGATAACTCGTTCCTCGCGCCGTTCCTCCACGGCGCAGGGGATATGGGTGGGTGGGGTGGCGCCTCCCGAAAGATAAACGCGGCCAAGCTTTGGCCCCTCCAAGGTCTCCACCACTGCGTGGCAGTCCACTCCGGCCAAAAATCCCGGGCCAAGCCCGATCACCACCGGAGCCTCCGTGATCTTTGTCCCCAGGTTCCTTTTGGCCATGCGCGCATCCACCAGGACCCCTGGCCGAAGTTTCTCTATGGCTTCCCCCTCGGGAGCAAGAACCGCCACCCCACCCTTCTCCGCCACCTCCAGAGCCTCCTCCGGGGAAGAGACGTGCTTGGCTGAGACGCCCTCCACTTTCCATTCCCCGCGGTAGACGGCCTCCGAGAAGGCCACAGCCCAGCGCAGCGTTGTTGGTCTTGAAAGCTCGGTGTACACGATTTTGTGGCCCAAGGAAAGGAGAAAGATCCCTACCGCTGTTCCCACGTCGCCTGCGCCGCGAATGAGGACGAGACTCATCCTTGCCAGGGTATAAATTGACCGCGTCCCGGACGAGCCAGGATTTCCCCGTCCCGATAGATCCATTCGCCTCGGGAAAGTACGCCCACGATTTTTCCCCGCACGGTTAGGCCTTCGTAGGGGGAGAAGTCTGTGGCCATGTGGAGTTCCTCGGCGTGGATGGTCCAGGTCGCGTTCGGATCGAGAAGAACGAGGTCGGCGTCGGATCCGGGGGCGATGGCGCCTTTTCTGGGCCAAAGGCCGAAGGCCCGGGCTGGCCCCTCAGAAAGGTACCACGCCAGTTGTGAAAGGCGAAGCTTTCCCTTTGCCACCCCCGCGGAGAAAAGGAGGGGAAGGAGAGTTTCTACCCCGGGAAGGCCGGACGGGATTTTTTCCGGATTGTCTCGGTGCGGATCCTTTTGGGCCCGGGTGAAGGGGCAATGATCGGTGGCCACGGCCTGAAGCCTTCCCCGGCCTAGGGCCCGCCACAGGGCTTCCTGATCGGCGGGCGTGCGAAGAGGCGGGGTCACGGTGAAAAGGTGCCCATCGGGCCGGGAATACACGCTTTCGTCCAAAAGGAGGTAATGGGGGCAGGTCTCGCCCATGATGGGCGCGCCCTCTCGCTTGGCGCGAAGGAGCGCGGAAAGTCCTGGAGCCGAGGAGATGTGAGCAATGTACGTTTGGCAATGGGTTTCCCGGGCGAGGATCCCGACCTCGGCGACGGCCACCTCTTCGCTGATCGCCGGCCTGGCCCAAGGAAACGGTCCTTTCTTTTGGTCCACGAGCTCGTCGCATTCCGCATGGACCATGGCCACGCCTCCGATTTCCCGGATGGCCTCCATGGCCGCCTTGAGGGTGCGGAGATCCGTGCGCCGGCCGGATTCAGAATAAGCCAAATAGAACTTGAACGAGCGCACCCCGAGGTCCTTGACCTCCGAAATTTCCCGAACACGATCAGGAATCCAGCCGATCATCTCCACGTGAAGGCTGTAGTCCACGGTGGAGACTTTGGCCTCGGAAAGCCTCTTTTCCAGGGCTTCGGGCAAGGAAACTTCGGGGTGGCCCAGGGTGAAATCGATGAAGGTGGTGACCCCGCCGCAGGCCGCGGCCAAAGAACCGCTGTGAAAATCGTCGGCCGAGCGCGTCCCCGCCACGGGAAGAGCGAAATGCACATGCGCATCAATGGCTCCGGGAAGAACCAAAAGCCCGCGCGCTTCGAAGACCTCGGCTGCCGGAGCTTTCGCCAATCTCGCGATCTTTCCGTCCTCGATGTACACCGTGCCCCGTCCCACGCGCCGGGGAGTGACCAGAGTCCCACCTTTGATGACGAGGCTTCCCATGGACTGACTCCTTTTCGGCGCGGGCATGCTATCTGTGCTCTCTTTTCTTTGCAAACTTTTGGCAAAAGAAAAGGGCCGCCGAAGCGGCCCTTTCCTCCACGAGGATGCTTAGCTCTATGGATCGGCTTTGACTGTAGGCGGCCGGTTCACGTTGAGAACGGTGATCACCACTTGGTCCTCGGCCACGGCTCCGCAGGCGTCCACCACGCGCATGGTCACCAAGGCCGTGATGGAATCGCAGCCCTCCACCTCGGGAGCGATGAAGATCGGGCAGGGGGTGTCCACCGCGATGAGTTTTCCAGCGTTGGTGGTCCAGAAGATCTGTACCGGATCGCCATCGGGATCGCCGGCGCGGCCAAGGATCATGATCTGGCCACATTCAGGGACGGTGAGATCCGGTCCGGCATCGGCCCACGGCGCGCGGTTCACGTTGCGCACGAAAATTTGGACCGTGTCCGTGGCCTCCGCACCGCATGCGTCGCGTACGGTCACCGAAAGCTCCACCACTTCGCCCTCGCACTTTTGCGTGAGGGGAGCAGTGTAGACCGGGGTGAGGCTACGGGGGTTGTCGAGGGTTCCGCGGCCGCAGGGGATGGTCCAAAACACCGTGATCTCGTCACCATCGGGATCGCAGGCCGTGGCCTGAATTTTGATCTTCTGGCCCTCGTCCACCACGAGGTCCGGCCCGGCATCCACCACCGGCGGGTTATTCACGTTGAGGACGTGGATCATGATCGTGTCCTGGGCCCGCCCGCCGCAGGGATCCTCAGCTACCACGGTGACAGGGATCAGCTCGCCCGCACAGTCGGAGACCAAAGGCGCGTAATAGACCGTCTCCAAAGCGTGCGGATCGGAGAAGAACCCTTTCGGCGCGGACCAGGTCACCTTCACTGGCTCTTTATCCGGGTCATAAACCTGGGCGCGGAGGACGAGGCTTTTTCCCTCCTCCACGGTCTTGGCCGGGGCGGGGGAAGGAGGCGCGGGGGCTTTAGGAGCGGGCGCGCTCGGCGGACAGAGGGCGGCTGGCGGGCAAGGTGCACAATTGCCCTCATCGTAAATGAAGTTCGAACCGGGCCCGCCGTCGATGAAGTTGCAGCCAGGCCCACCAAGAATCGCGTCGCATCCGGGTCCGCCGAAGAGCTTGTCGTTCCCGGCCTCGCCCTCGATGCGGTCGTCGCTATCTTCACCGTAGACCACGTCGTCGCTCGGTCCGCCGAAGAGGAGATCGTTTCCCAATCCGCCCAGGATGAGGTCACAGCCCGGTCCACCCTGGACAAGATCATCGCTCGGCCCTCCGATGAGGAGGTCGTTTCCCTCAAACCCGAAGATCCGGTCGTTTCCACCAAGACCTAGGATGAGGTCGTTTTCGGAGGTGCCGAAGAGGATATCGTCGCCGTCGGTGCCCACGATGATCTTCGCCGGCGGATTAGCCGTAAGGAAGCAGAGGATCACGTCCCACATGGGGTCCGTGCAGGAAGCATAGGGCAAGTGGCGCAAAAGAAGATCAACGATCTGAGGATCGACGTTGTACTTGGCCAAACAGTCAGGGATGGTCACGATGGGAGCGGCAAGTTCGATGAGAAGGCTCGGAAGCTCGGCGGGATCCTCAGCCAGGAAGAATTTGCCCTCGCATTTTTCGGCGATAGCCCGCAAGAAGGCCTGGGCTTCCGCCTCCGGGGAGATTCCCACCACATCCAGGACGTACCCTTTTCCGCAAAGCTCAGTCACCACGCCCATGGGATCGCCCCCGCAGGTCTCCTTGCCATCACTGAGGAGGATGAGATGGGTGCCCGTGGGCGCATGGGAAGCCCCGAACTTCAGGGCCTCCGCAAGGGGCGTCCATCCTTTGGCGGAAAGCCCTTGAATTCGGTGGATTAGCACGGACCGCTCGGCCTGGGTATGGACTCCATAGGCCAAAAGAAGCTCAATGTCCGCACAGCTTTGGGCTTTGGGCTCCCCGGGAAGCCGATGCCCGAAGGTCACCACCCCGAAGGCCGTTCCCTCGGGAATAGCCTGAATCGTCTGGATCAGGGCTTCCTTGGCCCAGGCGATCTTCGTTTTCCCCAGCGCCCAGGGATCGTTCATGGAGTTGGAAGCATCGAGGATGAACATGTATCCTGCGGGTCCGGCCAAAGCGCCCAGGCCCGCCGCGAAAATTCCCAAAAACATCAACAATCTTCGCATTTCGACCTCCTTGGTCTCCCTGAGAGTATAGCGGGGAAATGCGATGCTGTATGTAACGGGCGCTACATTCACCGCGGTTTACGCATGAACCGCCGGCCCGGCACCTCCTCCACAAGACCGGAGAGCACCAACTCCAGAAGGATCTGGGACGCCTGGGCGTGGGTAAGTCCGGTTTGGGCCACGATCTCCTCGAGGGAGAGAGGTTCCAAGGAAAGGAGGCCATAAACCTTGGCCGCTTCCGGAGGAACTTCAGGCTCGTGCTTTGGGCGCTCTCGGACGAGGGGAAGCATGCCGAGTTCCTCGGTGATGTCGTCCACGGAGAGCACGGGCCTTGCGCCATCGCGAATGAGGCGGTTTGTGCCCAAAGAGGCCTCGGAGGTGATGGGCCCGGGAACGGCCAAGACCTCTTTGCCCTGCTCCAGGGCGCAGTCCGCGGTGATGAGAGCGCCCGAGCGCTCCGGTGCTTCCACCACCACAACCAGAAGGGAAAGCCCGGCGATGAGGCGGTTTCGGCGGGGAAAGGTCCACTGCGTGCCCTCCATGTCCCAGGGGAATTCCGAAAGGACTGCTCCCCGTTCAGCGATTCTCCGCAGGAGTTTCTCACTTCCTGCAGGGTAAGGCTTTCCCAAACCCGTTCCCAAGACGGCGATGGTACGTCCGGAGAGGAGGGCGCCTTCGTGGGCGGCCGTATCGATCCCTGGGGCCATCCCGGAAACCACGGTGATCCCGCGCTCCGCGAGCTCCTGGGCAAGTTTTTTGGCCACCAGCCTTCCGTAACTCGTGGCCCGGCGGGTCCCCACCATTCCCACAGCAAGCCTGTCTTCCGGTCCCCATTCCCCGAGAACATAGAGGGCGGGCGGCGGATCGGCGATTTCCCGAAGAGGCTCGGGATATTCCTCCTCGATCGTGATGATCTGGGCTCCCGCCTTTTCGGCTTTGGCCAGCTCCTCCTCGGGTTTGGCCCTGCGGCGCTCCTCCCAAATTTGGTGAGCCGCCTCGCCAAAAAGATCAGGAAGGGGACCGCGGCCCAGGGCATCCCAGGCTTCACAGGGATCAGCAAAACTCTCAAGAAGGAGCTTTCTTCGCCGCGGGGTGAGGGAGGAAAGGAGATTCATCCCCACCCACGCGAGCTTCCTCTGCTCATTTACCTCCGCCATCCTTTATGCGCTCCTCAGGAGGACAAATCAGGGCCTTCGGAGCTCTGCGCCCAGCCAAAGCTTTCGTCATCTGTAGGATCCAGCGCCAGTGAAGCCAAAGATGCACGATTGCGCCTACCGTAACGGCGATCCCCGATCCATCGTGGAGGGTCTCCCAGGTAGAGCGGGAAAGGCCGAGAACAGAAGAAAACTCAGGATTTCGGCCGCCGCGGTAACCGCCTTCGCCTTGGGCCATGAGAACAAAACCGCTTAGGGCACAGACAATCCCGGCAAAAAGTAGGAACATATCCACCGCGTAGCAGACCACCGCTTTTCTGGACATTGGCTTTTCCCTCGTGGCTCATTTTACAATCGCAAGCTATGTGGCGAAAAATTCTGGTCGTGATTCTGTGGGGTGGGCTAGCCTTGGCCCAAACCGGGATCCACGAGCATGCCCTGGCCGGAATCGGCCCGGACCGGTTCGCCGTGGCCCGGCGGACTCAGGTGGAGATCTATCGCCTCCCCGTTCTTTCCCGGCCTGAACGTGTCCTTTCCGTGCCCCAGCAGCTCGAGGGGGTCGCCTCGCTTGGGGCCTCCACCGACGGCCGGTTCCTTGCCGCCGGAGGGGAATGGGGCCGGGTCGCCGTGTGGGATCTCTCCACCGGAAAACTCCTCTACGAGCAGAAGCTCCACAAATTCAAGGTGTGGAGCGTCGTCTTCTCCCGCGACGGAACCCTTCTTGCCTCCGGGGCCTTCGATGGCACCGTGAAAATTCTCGATCTCCGCACGGGACTCGAGGCCGGGGTGTTCATCGATCCCGAGCTCCGCTCTCCCGAGAATCCTGAGGGCACGGCCCACACGGGCTGGGTGCGCTGCGTGGCCTTCTCGCCGGATGGAAAGTACTTGGCCACAAGCGGCTGCGATGGATATGTGCGCATCTGGGACCTCCAGAGCCTTCGACTCCTTCAGAAACTACGGGGCGGGATCAACGTGTACTCCGTGGCTTTCTCTCCGGACGGGAAATACTTGGCTTGGGGGAACAATCCCGGGGAAGTGCGGTTGGCCACAGTGGGCGATTGGCAGGAACTGAAGGTCATTCCCGTGAAAAACCCGGCGTTTTGTGTGGCTTTTTCCCCGTCCGGGCGATATCTCGCTGCTGCCGGGCATCAAAAAGTGATTTGGCTGTGGGACGT
>JACIWM010000052.1 GCA_014360945.1 Candidatus Bipolaricaulota bacterium | reverse complement strand
TCGCTCATCTACACCGCACTCATATTCATAATTGTAAGAGGCCCTAAAGATTATCTCTATGTGCCACTCGTAAATTCTATAGGTTTTATAGTTGTGGGAGTATACAGCCAACATATAGTAAGAAAGGAATTTAAAGTTAAATTCTTGAAGCCTAAACTCCAAGATATTAAAAGGCAACTTGTCGAGGGATGGCACCTTTTCATATCTACATTGGCTATAAGCCTCTACACAACATCAAACAGATTCATACTAGGCCTACTCGTCAATAATACTACATTAGGGTATTATGCCGTGGCAGAGGACATAACAAGAGCCCTACAAGGCCTAATATCCCCTATTGGCCAGGCCATATACCCTTATTTTTCAAGGATACAAGCGGAGGATCGTGAACGTGCCAAGATGGAACTGAAAAAGATGGTTATCATAATAGGCATAGTGACGTTCATATTTTCTATTCTTTTGGTATTTGCCGCGCCACTCATAATAAGGCTACTCGCAGGTCCATTGTATATTGAGAGTATTCCTCTACTCCAAGTGCTGGTATTTATTATTTTTGCTATAGGAGTGAATAATATTCTTGGTATTCAGGGTCTTGTCTCCTTTGGTTATAAAGAAAAGTTTACGAGGATAGTTCTTTTTGCAGGGATAGTGCATCTTGGACTACTTATAGGCCTTGTCCTTGTTGTGGGGTCTTTAGGCGCGGCTATTGCAGTTGTTGCAACGGAAATATTTATTGGGATCATAGAATATATCATACTTAAAAGGATGGGAGTGTTATGAAAGAATCCTTAATAAATCTTTTGGGAAAAACCCCATTTTCACCTTACCTTAAAGCATATTATACCATCTATCAAAGGGATAGGAGTGCATTTCTTCAAACCGCACTTAGAACCAAATTCATACATTCTCGAAAAGAAAACATGATAGAAAGAAGGGTGGAACAGCTCGAAAAAGTATGTAAAAGTGCCAAGATTTATTTCACTCCCGGTGAAAGGTTTTTTTATAGTATAGATACGCGTTTACATGTCATTGAATATCCAGGTTATAGGAGACTTGGAAACCTTACAGTCGACTATTCAATGCTCCTAGAAAAAGGACTCGATGGGATAGAGAAAATAATAGATGAAAAATTAAAGAATAAAGATGGTTACCTCAAATGTCTTAAAAAGAGTCTTGAGGCTGTGAAATTTTATAGGAAGAGGTGCATAAAAGAATCAAAAGAGCTTTCAAGTATCCTTGGAAAAGTTCCACTCGAACCTGCAAGTTCCCTTGAAGAGGCTCTACAATCAATATTATTCATAAACTCCCTCCTCTGGATGTATGGGCATCACCTCATAGGCCTCGGTAGGCTTGATAAGATACTAGAACCATACTATGAAGATTATGATAAATCAAAAGAGCTTATAAAAGAATTTATAAGTTCATTATCCAAATATTACAAATTTAAGAGTAATGTCCTCCCAGGCGACACTGGACAAGTTATAGTCCTTGGTGGGGAATATAATGAACTTACACGCATATTCCTCGAGGCTATGATGGAGTTGGGACTTCCAGACCCCAAAATTGTATTGCGAGTAAACAGGAATACACCAGATGATATATGGGAGCTTAGTTACAAATGCCTCAAGAAAGGTCTTGGATACCCTCTATTTTCTAATGATGAAGTCATCATAAAAAGTTTACAAGAATATTATGATAAAACAGACGCTCAGGATTATTCAACATCAGCTTGCTGGGAACCGCTAATACCTGGAAAATCCGCCGACCAGAACAATCTAGCGAATATAAACCTCCTAAAACCCTTAGAACATGCTCTTAATGGTTTCAGTGGCAGTTTTGAAGAACTCCTTGAAGCATACCAAGAATCACTCAACAAATACATCGATGAGACCATAGATGCCATAGAATCATTAAAAGTTGAACCATCCCCCCTTTTATCACTATTTTTCCCCGACTCCCTAGAAAATGCTAAAGACATAGCACATGGCGGAGCACGCTACAATATCAACGGCATGCTCACTGTGGGCATGGGCAACCTCATCAATTCACTCCTCAACATAAAAAGATTATGCTATGACAAAAAAAGGATAAAAACCCAAGAAATACTCAATATACTCAAAGATAACTTCAAATCCTATAAAAGCCTAAGATTCGAACTTGAAAATAAAAACCTTAAATATGGGATGGACGAACCAGAGGTTATAAAACTTACAAACAAGATAATATCAATGTTACATGAAAAATTAAGAGGAAAATACAAGTTTGGTTTAAGCTCGCCAAGTTACCTTACAGAAGGCGAATCCACAGGAGCATCATTCGACGGCAGACTCGCAAGAGAACCTCTGGGAGTCAACATATCACCAATAAAATTCACAGCAAACATGTCATATACAGAAATATTCAACTTCGCCTCAGAACTTAACTACTCCAAAGCATACAATGGCGGAGTAGTCGATATCATAATAGAAAAATCATTAATGGATCACATACCCCAAAAATTCATAGGCCTTATTAAAACAGCCATCATGAAAGGTGTTATGCAAATCCAGGTTAACGTCCTCGACCCTAACGTACTCCTCAAAGCCCTTAAAAACCCTGAGCTTTTCCCAGACCTCATAGTCCGTGTCTGGGGTTTCAGCACATACTTCAAAGACCTGCCCAGAGAATACCGTGAAATCATAGTTAAAAGAGCCCTCGAATATTCCAAATATGGTGATTAAAATTGCACGAACTTCTAGTCACAAAAATTCAAAGATTTAGCATACATGACGGCCCAGGGATAAGAACAACAGTATTCTTGAAAGGTTGCAATTTAAAATGTCCATGGTGCTGCAACCCAGAAAACATAAAACCGCAAATGGAAATCTACTTCAAAAAAGGGGACTGTATCGAATGCTTTGAATGCGTGAAAAGGTGTAACTTCCTTGAAAAACCAGAAGACATATTCAGATTCCCTGAACATTTCGAATGCGTCGAACCATGTCCTACAGGCGCTCTTGGCATTTATGGCGAAAAAATAACAACAAAAAAACTACTTGAAATTCTAACCAAAGACATTGACTATTATAACAACACCAATGGTGGTGTCACATTTTCAGGTGGCGAACCACTACTCCAATCCAAAGCAGTGAAAAAGGTAATCAAAAAACTAAAACCAATACACATAGCAATTGAAACATCACTTTTCGCACCCGAAGAAAACCTAAAGGATCTCCTAAAAGATACAGACCTATTCATCGTAGACGTTAAAATACTCAACCATAAAATAGCACAAAAGACACTCCAAGGAAACCTTAAAACATTCTATAAAAACTTCCAAACAATTAAAAAAGAAAAAATTGACACTATAATACGCTTTCCAGCAGTCAAACCCTACACATTCAACAAAGAAAACATAAAAAAGCTGATAAACTTCCTCCAAGAAAATAACATACACCACATCCAAATCCTCGAAATACATAAACTTGGACTTGAAAAATACAAAAGCCTAAATCTCAAAATGAAAAATTTCAAAAAACCCGCCAAAAATGAAATAAAAACCTTAAAAAGCAAACTAAACGAAAGATCCATAAAAATGGACTATCTAAAAATCTAGAAAAGGTGCCGCCAAAAATGTTCAATTATATTATCGTGGGCGCCGGCCTTGCAGGCGCCGTGATGGCAGAAAGAATAGCCAACATACTAGATGAGAAAGTGCTAGTCATTGAACGCCGAAACCATATCGGAGGCAACTGTTATGATGAAATAGACAAAACAGGCATAATCATACACAAGTATGGTCCGCACATTTTCCACACAAACTACAAGGAAGTCTTCAAATACCTTTCACAATTCACCGAATGGAAAGAATACCAACACCATGTCCTAGGATTTATCGATGGGAAACTTGTACCCTTGCCATTTAACCTTAACACACTCCACAAGCTATTACCAGAAGCCCTTGCCAAAACCCTTGAAAAGAAACTGCTCCAAAAATACGATTACGGAAAAAAGATACCAATACTCCAACTTCTAAAAGAGGAGGATGACCAGGACCTAAAATTCCTAGCCAATTACATCTACGAGAAAGTATTTCTTAACTATACAAAGAAGCAATGGAACCTGAAGCCAGAAGAGATAGATGAAAAAGTTACAGGACGCGTGCCCATATTATTTTCAAGGGACGACAGGTACTTCCAAGATCGCTATCAGGCAGTGCCACAAGAAGGATACACAAAGATGATACAAAAAATCCTAGACCATGAAAACATAAAAATAATGCTAAACACAAGCCACCAGGAAATACTCAAAATAAAAAACGACAAAATACTATTCATGAACAAAGAATACAAAGGCAAAAATATTCACGGGAAAAATCGACGAACTATTCAACTACCAATATGGCAGATTACCATACCGCTCACTAAACTTCAAATTCGAAAAACTAGACCAAAAATGGTACCAGCCCGCTGCGACAATAAACTATCCAAACGACTATGACTTCACAAGAATCACAGAATTCAAACACATACACCCCACCAGCACCAAAAAAACAATCATACTCAGAGAATATCCACAGGAGCATATAGAAGGAAAAAACGAACCATGCTATCCCATCCCCACAGAAGAAAACCAAAAAACCTACAAAAAATATAAAAAACTCGCAGAAAAACATAAAAACCTCATACTCCTTGGAAGACTCGCAGAATACCACTACTACAACATGGACGAGATCGTGAAAAAGGCCCTCACAACATTCAAAAAGGAGATAAAATGAAAATAGCAGCAGTAGTCGTGACCTACAACCGCAAAAAACTACTAATCGAATGCCTAGAAGCATTAAAAAGACAAACAAAGCCCCTTAACGCCATCTACATCATTGATAATGCGTCAACAGACGGAACACCACAGCTACTACAGGAAGAAGGATACATAAAAGACCCTAGAGGTGGAACGACAAGTATAGAAGGCTTGCATGATGGTAGGCTAATAAAAGTGGTTTATGTGCGGATGAATGAGAATGTTGGTGGGGCTGGTGGTTTTCATGAGGGTGTGAAAAGAGCTTATAATGATGGCTATGACTGGTTATGGCTTATGGATGACGACGTAGAGCCAAAGGAGGATGCTCTTGAAATGCTCCTTCGTGTGGGTGAAGAAATAAAAGGGGAAAAGTCAGCTCTTGTACCGGCCAGATATTTTAATGGGTCTTTTTTTAATTTGGAGACAAAAAGGTTTGATTTTAAAAACCCATTTAGATATTTCACATATGATATTGTGACAGAAGAGGATCTTAAAGAGAAATACTTTCAAGTTTCTGGTATTTCATTTGAGGGTCCTCTTATTAAAAGTGATGCTATTGGGAAAATAGGCTTTCCCGATAAAGACTTTTTTATTATTGGGGATGATACGGATTATGCTATCCGTTTACAGGAATATGGGCCCTTATACATGGTTCCGGATGCGCACTTAATAAAGAAGATAGTTACAAGTGGAAAACCTAACTGGAAAACATATTATTATATTCGAAACATAATTTATTTAGACAGGAGGTATGGTGAAAACATCCTCGTAAAATATTTGAGACCATTCATTACATTTTTCAAATATGCCGCTTACTTTTCTGTGAAGAATCCTAAAATTGTAAAATATATTCTAAAGGCTTTTAGGGATGGGTATAGTTTAAGAAGAGGGAAAATTATACGCCCTGGTGAGTTTTAACAATTATCTTCAAATAATAAGATTTCAAAGAATTTGAAGCAAAGAATATACTCGAAAAAACTAAAGATTTTAATAATTAAGAGCAAACGGAATGAATATATTTTGTCCCAAGGAAAATGGGTGATTATTAATTATTGAGCAGGGGCTTTAAAAATGGATGTTCTAGTAATACCACATGTGCCGCGTACAATTTCGGGAGTACCTGGTAGGTTTGACTTCTTTATTGAAAATTTAAAACTTAGGAATCATGTGCATGTTTTATCATGGAATATGCCATATCCACTTCGAAATATAAAGGATCTTAAAAGGATAAGAGAAAGGTTTACAAAGAAAATAGAAAGGAATGTAACTCTTCATCATGTAGCAAGGCCATTGGTTTTTCCGCCTTTCAATAAAGATGCTGTAACTTCCCAAATAAGTGATATTATAATGGAATATGACATCGATGTTATATTTTCGGAATCATTTATATGGGATGTTGTACCGCCTTTTGATTATGTTCCTGTAATTTATGATTTAGTTGATGATCATGTAGCCTCTTTCAAAAATGTTCCTTTATCAAAAAGGTTTATGAGCAAATTTCTCAGGATAGAGAGAGCAATTATCCATCAAATAGAAAATTCAGATCATACTTTTTTTGTTTCTTCTGTGTTAAGGGACAAATATTGGGAGATGTCAAGAAGTTCATCTGTTCTACCAAATGGTGTGGATGTGGATAGATTCAAGAATGCAAATCCGGATGAATATATCGAGAAATTGCATTTAGACAATTATGATTGTATACTTGGATATGTGGGTTATTTTGGTGAATGGTCAAACCTTTATAAAACGGTAATTAATCTCTATGAATTTTTGGAAAAGAATAATGGAGTTATCATCATAGCAGGAAGCGGGCCGGAAATTAAATATTGTAAAAAGAGACTAGGAAACACAAAAAGGTTAATCTTTATGGGAATGGTAGAATATCAGAAAATACCATCCTTGATGAAGACTTTTGATATAGGGCTTTTACCGTTCAAAAAGTATCCATTTACAGATGCTGCAAGTCCTATAAAATACTTCGAATATTCTGCAGCTGGTTTAAAGATAGTTTCATCTCCTCTTGAAGAGTTAAAAAGGATAAATTTTAATAATACGATTTTTTTTGAGGACATTACAAGTATTGGAAGTGCTGTGGAAAAAGCCATGAATATGGATTTCGATAAGTCCAAATTAACAAAATCTATAAAAGAATATGATTGGAGCATGTTGTCAAGAAAGATTGAAAATGTTTTTAAAGTTAAAATAAAAGAGGATCTTTAAGAATGAAATCTGAAAAGCACGTGTGAATATTTTTTTCAAAAAATTTAATGACAACCTGATTTTTGATCTGTTAATCGGCCATTGTGAGTTTTTTTTGCTCCTTGCAACAAATTATTGTATTATTTGAACACATCAATGAGTACGGCATTCATGTATTCAGAATGACGCAACAAATTAAATTATTTGAATTGCAGGACTTTGTACGTTTTCATGACTTCTTCTATGATTTTATCCCAGTTGAATTTCTCTTCGACTATTTTTCTTCCTTTTTCTCCAAATTCTTGCTGTGATTTTTCATCAGAAAGTAAAATTTTTATTTTTTCTTTTAGAGATTCTATATTTAAGGGTTCAACTAAGAAACCATTTTCACCATCTTTTATAACTTCTACAACCCCCCCACTTTTATAGGCTATAACGGGTCGGTTGCATGCGTTTGCCTCTGCGAGTACCATTCCAAACCCTTCTCTTGTTGATGGTAGGACTAGTATAGAAGATGCTTTCATATGATATATAACATCAGCATATTTAAGGTTCGTGTAAAATGTTACCCTATCTTGTATCTTGTAATCTTTTACAAGTTTTAGCAGCCTATTTTTTTCAATCCCATCGCCTATGATCTTTAATTTTATATTTGGGATTTCATTTTTGAGTTCTTTCACTATCTTTAGGAGGTGGTCAACATGTTTGTGGGGTGCGAGCCTCCCTACAAAAATCAGAGTATCGGGGAGTCTTGACGCTTTTATTGAATCTATCAGGGATAAATCAACACCATTATAGATGACTTGGATCCTTTCAGGTTTTATCCTGTAATCTTTAACAAGGGCCTCTTTTGTCGCGTTACTTACGGTAACTATCTTATCATAGGGTAGCTTTAGGAGTATTTTCTCGGCCAATTTAGCTACTTTTGAAGATTGTATCCACTGATCAGAGAAGGTGGAGCTTACATCATGGATTGTTGCAATCATTGACGTTCTTTTAATCCTTGAGGCTATAAAAGCTGGTAATAACGGGGCGTATGTCTGAGCATCAATAATATCATAATCATGGCTTAGAAT
>JACIWM010000051.1 GCA_014360945.1 Candidatus Bipolaricaulota bacterium | reverse complement strand
GCTTTTCCCTGGCCACAAATTCCTCTACCGCCCGTAGCAACGCGTCGTAGCCGGCGAGGCCCACGGAGCGCACCCGCGCAGAAATCCGGCCCACCCGAAAATCGCGGGTGGCCATGGAGCCGGTGGCCTCTCCACCGCCCATTTCGTATAGGAGCAGCACTTGGGCCACGGCCCGGGAGGTTTTGGGGATGGTGTAAAACGCGGGATCGTCGCCGCGCAAGGTGAAGTAGGATTCCTTCACAAGGTTGACCAACGAGGAGGTGGGCCCCACCTCCGGCCGCTCCTCCAGGAACTTTTGGAGCTCATCCATGAATGTGAGGACCGCGGGGTCCTTGAGACCGTCCCGCTTTCCGGTATCGATCACGATGGACAGCTCTTGACTTCCACCGAAGCGCTCGTCGGCCACGCGCAGGGCCTCCACCACCGGCGAGTTTTCCCGGAAATACCTGGTCACATCGGACTCCACTTTGAGCCGGGGGATTCCCAAAATCAGGCCGCCGAGCACGGCTACTCCTACAAAGATCACAAAAACGGGGTGTGCGGAAAGGAAACGCGCGAATTTCTGGGCGCTTTTCATCTCCGTTTTGGCCAGACGAGCTTTGGGCATAGGCAGGACCACGAGCAGGGCCGGGATAAGAAGGAGGGCCAGGAAAAAGCAGGCCATGACCCCGAACGCGGAGAACATCCCAAATTCCCGGGTGGGAACGAGGAAGGAGGAAAGGAGGGTGAGGAAGCCGGCGGCGGTGGTGACGGCCGCACCCAGGACGGGGATGAACATTTCCCGTACCGTAGCTCGCACCGCTTCTTTCTTCTCGGCCCCGCGGGCCACGCGCTGGAAGTATTCGTTCACCACATGGATTCCGTAGGCGGACCCCACCGCCACCAGGACCACGGGAAGGAAGGTGGAAATCATGGTGAGCTTGCGCCCGGCCAGGCCCACGAGACCCATGGTCCAGATGAGCCCCACCAACACCACGCCTAAGGGAAGGATCACGCCCCAAACGGAGCGAAAGCTTACGGCCAAAACGGCTACGACCACGGCCACCACGATGGGCAAAAGCCAAGCCAAGTCCTGACGCATGTACCGGTTCACGTAAACAAGGAAGGCGGCATCCCCGGAAATATAGATTTTTTCGGGACCGGAGTATTTTTCGGCCACTTCCTCCAGCCGCTTTAGGATCTGGGCTTGGATGTCCTCCCTTTTTTCCACCGCTGCGGAGAGGCGAAGGATGGCGATGGCGCCCGTACCATCAGAAAGGACGAGGTTGTCTCGCACCATGCGCTCGGCCAGGGCCTTCGTGCGGAAAATTTCCACGTCCTCCTCCGTCTCCGGAGGGCCAGGGAGGATCGGCCGTACCAAAAGGGCGGCCTCCGTTCCCTCCACGATCTTCACGTTGGCCGGGGAAAGGACCTCCTCCACAAGCCCTTCCTCCTCGAGCTTTTTCAGCTCAGCCGTGAGGGCATAGAGCTTTTGGAGAGAGGGAAGATCGAAGAGGGTCCCGCCGTCTTCAGCGGTGATGACCAAAAGGAACATGGATTGGCCACCGAAAAGATCCCGCGTCTTTTTATATTGGGCCACGATGGGGTCGTCCTCGGGGAGCATCTTGGAATAGTCCGCCTGGAACCCGATGCGTGGAATGAACAGGGCGAAAACGAGGGAGACAAGGCCGATCGCGGCCAGGACAAGGTAAGGATGGCGGGTGACGAGGTGGGCCAGGCGGTTCATATCATCTACCTCCCAGGTACCCCAAAGACGCGAGGGAGACGGTCAAAAGGAGGGGATAGAGGTCCTTCTCCGGGCCGCGCACTTCACGCAAGGGAGAAAAGGCCTGGGTGAAGGCCTCGCGGAGCCGGGCGAGGGCCAGGCGGAATTCCTCGGGTAAACCGGTCTCCGGCCAGGGTGAGCAAAGCCAAACGTACGGGCCTTTGGCGGGAAGGTAGATGGCCACCTGGAACGGCTCCCCCTCCCACCGCTCGGTGGGAAATTTCTGGAGGGCTTGGAACACAAAAAATCCTGTGGCTTTCAGGGCTCTGATCACGGCCAAAAGGCGGAGCGATTCCCCTAGACCTTCAGATTCGTCTACGACAAGCACCCGGATCTGCCCCAGGGCCATGAAGCCCAGGATGAAAACCGCTATTAAAAGCAAAAACTTCCGCATAACCTCTCCTTTTTAGGGGCGAAGCGCATGCCATGCCAATTCCGCAAGCTCCTTGGCTCCCAAGCGGCGGAATTCCTCGGCCACCGCGTCCTTTTGGGTGGCCCGCAGGGTTATGGCCCCGGCCATGCCCAAAAGAGCATAGGCCGTAAGAAGAGGGTGGACGGGGCGGATGGCCCCGGTCCGGCTGGCCTCGGCAAGGATTTCGGCGATGGCTTGGGCATACTCCTCCAAAAGGGCGCCCAGTTTCTTCCACAGGGCGGGGTCCTCGGGGGCCCAGACGCGGCTCAAAAGCTGGGCTGTTTCCGGCTCCTCGGCAAGCCCCGAAAAATACGTGGTCAAAACCTCTTGCAAGATGGCTGGGCCTGGAAGGCCTTGCTTAAGGAGCTCCCGGGCTTGCACAAGCCTCTCTTCCAAGGCTCGGCGAACCACGGCCAAGAAGAGCTCGTCCTTGGAACGGAAGTAGTGGTAGAGGGAACCAATGGAGACCTGGGCGAGTTTGGCGATATCGCGCATGCCGGTGGCATGGAACCCCTGGCGGGCGAAGAGCTTTTTCCCGGCCTCCACGATCCTTTCCAAGACGGCTGGTTCGCTCATATCGAACGTTCGTTCAATTATCGGGGAAAACGTCCCGCTCGTCAAGGGCCGAACTCCGCCCCGCAGGCCGTGCATTGCCAGGTGATCGCTCCGGAAAAGAGGTTTACCCGCACGGGAAGAAGGATTCCCTCCCCGCAGCGGGGGCAGCGCAGAAGCCCGGTTTCCGCCCGCACCGGTCCCTCTACGGTCACGGAAAATTTCTCAGGAACAGCCCAAGGGAGGGAGGCCACCCGCACTTCCAAAGGGGAACTGAGGACCACGGGGTTTTCCACCTCTACGGGCAAAGGAGCTCGCAGCTCCGCGACGCGCACCGGAACGCCCTCGCGCACCACCTGCCAGCCCAGCCAGAAGAAGGCAGCCAAAACGCCCACCAAAGCCCAAAGGCCGAGGATCAAAAGCCAGCGGTGCATGGGATCACCTCCGCCTGAAGGGTAGCCGGAAAAAAGAAAAGCGCGCCCGGGAGGACTCGAACCCCCAACCCTCGGCTCCGAAGGCCGATGCTCTGATCCTATTGAGCTACGGGCGCGTAAACCGGCCCGCCGGCATGTCCTCGGCCATTACGGATCTGTCCTTCAGAACCGTTCTCTCCTACAACCGCCGGCGCTCCGGCTGGGAGGAGCGACGGGACTTGAACCCGCGACCCCCGCGTCCACAGCGCGGTGCTCTCCCAGGCTGAGCTACGCTCCCCTGGCGCGCCCGGGAGGACTCGAACCCCCGACCTGCGGCTTAGAAGGCCGCTGCTCTTTTTCCTTCTGAGCTACGGGCGCCCATCCCAAACAGCCTTTGGGGTCCCCAAAAAGCCCCAAGGCTTTTTGGGCTTTGGAGCGGGTAACGGGAATCGAACCCGTGTCCCTGGCTTGGAAGGCCAGTGCTCTACCATTGAGCTATACCCGCCCAGTTGGTCGGAGAGGGCGGATTCGAACCGCCGACCTCATGGTCCCGAACCATGCGCGCTAACCAGGCTGCGCTACTCTCCGACCCCGCTTATTTTACCCTCTTCAGGGCAGGATGAGGAACCTCCTCCGGCCCTCCCGGATCACCGTGAGGAGAACGTCGTCCTCCTCGGAAAGCTGGGAGACGATCCGGTTCCAATCGGACACGGAGGAAACAGGCTGGCGATTTATCTCCACGATGAGGTCACCGACCTGCACTCCACCCCAGTAGGCCCGGGAGCCAGGCTCCACGTTCACCACCACAACCCCATTCTCCTGCGGAAGCCCGTAGCGCTCCCTTAGCTCAGCGGTCACATCCTGGACGGTCAGTCCGAATTTCGTGATTCCTTGTGAACCCCGAGCTTCGGGCGCTTCCTCGGGCCGCTCCTCCAGCACCACCTCCACCGAGATGGTCTGCTTGTCTCGCACCAGGGTCACCGTGACCCTCTCCCCGGGTTTGCGGTACATGATGGCCATCTGGAGGTCGTTGGTGTTGCGGATCTTTTCCCCGTCCACGGCGACGATCACATCCCCAGCCCTGATCCCGGCCTTATCTGCGGGAGAGTTGGGAACTACCTCGGAGATCAGCGCGCCCTCCCGCACCCCGAGCTGGCGCTCCATTCCAGGGAGCACGTCCTGGATGTACACCCCGAGCCAGGCCCGGGTGACCCGGCCCTTCTCCACGATCTGGGCCAGCGCCAGCTTTATCTCGTTTATTGGCACAGCGAAGTTGATCCCCTCCACGGCGATCCCGGTGGAGGTCTGGCGGGCGATGATGGTGTTCATCCCCACCACCTCGCCGTAGGCGTTCACGAGGGGCCCGCCGGAGTTTCCGGGGTTGATGGCGGCATCGGTCTGGATCATGCGCCGGTAGTACCCGGAGCCATCGGGCTTGGGCACATCCCGATTGAGGGCAGACACAATCCCCAAGGTCACGGTATGGGAAAAGCCCAGGGGGTTACCGATGGCGATGACCCAATCTCCGATCTCCAGGGCATCGGAGTCGCCCAAAGGCGCGGCGGGAAGGTCGGCCCCGTCCACGGAGAGGACGGCGAGGTCCAAAAGCTCATCGGTTCCCACCACCTGGGCTGGCCAAGATTCGCCGCTTTGGGCCGTGACCACGATGGAAATGGCCTGCTCTACCACATGGTAATTGGTGAGGATGTACTTCTTGCCCGCATATTCCACGACGAAGCCCGAGCCCAAAGAGGTCTGGGTGCTTTCCGGCTCCCCGAAGAACCGGCGCAGGAACGGGTCCTGGAAGAAGAAGTCCCACCAGGTGGAGACCCTACGCGTGGCCTCGATCTTCACCACCGCCGGAGCGACTCGGGCTATCGCCGCCTTGATTGCGGCCTGCCCGGAGGCGGCGATGGCCTCCTGCACATCCTGGGCGAGCACAAGCCCGCCTACCACCAATGCCAGCACCAATCCCAAGAGTTTTCTCATCTTCCCATCACCTCCGCCCAATTTTCGCGCCGCGGGCTTGGATGTTTTGTAAAGCCAAGGTGCAGAAACTGTGGAGGCCGCGGCGGACCAACCCTATCATAGCCTGGGTATGGCGGAGCCGCAGAGGAAAGCGGTGGCGCTGATGTCCGGGGGTCTGGATTCCGCATTGGCCGCGGCCCTCACCAAGCGGTTGGGATTCGAGGTGGTGGGCCTGAATCTGGCCACGGGTTTCTGTACTGGGCAGGGCCGGTGCGACACGGTCCTGGCCCAGGGCCTGGCCCTGGGCATCCCCGTGCGCCTTTTGGATGTGTCCGAGGAGTACCTGGAGGTCGTGAAACACCCGCGGTTCGGCCGGGGACAAGGCATGAACCCTTGTTTGGATTGCCGGATCTTCATGGTGCGCAAAGCCGGGGAGGTGATGGAGGAGGAAGGGGCCTCGTTTGTGGTCACCGGCGAGGTGCTTGGGCAGCGGCCTATGTCCCAGCACCGGGAAGCGTTGGAGCTGGTGGCCCGGGAGTCGGGCCTTGGGGAGAAGCTTGTGCGCCCTCTTTCCGGTCGCCTTTTGGGGCCCACCTTTCCCGAGCGGATGGGCTGGGTGCGGCGGGAGGACTGGCTCGACATCGAAGGCCGTTCCCGAAAACGCCAGTTGGAATTGGCCAAGGAATGGGGGATTCCCGTGTTCACCCAGCCCGCCGGCGGCTGCTGCATTCTCCTTGAACGCGCCTATTCCAAGCGCCTTAAGGACCTCATCCGCGAAAAGGGCGTGGATTCCCTGACCAAGGACGATTTCGCTCTTCTTCGCTATGGTCGGCATTTTCGTCTTGGACCGAGGACGCGGGTGGTGGTGGGCCGAGACGAGGTGGAAAACACCGCCCTTCTTTCCTTCCCCGGTGACCATTATGTCCTCAGTTTTCCGGATGTCCCGGGCCCGGTGGCGCTGGTCTTAGGGGAGGTGGGTGAAGAGGAGCTCAGGCTTGCCGCGGAGCTGGCCGCCCGCTATAGCGATGCCCAAGATCAAGCTCCGGTACGGGTCTTGGCCCAGCGGGACGGGAAGACCACGGAGCTTTGGGTCGTGCCCATGGCCAAGGATGATCCTCGGCTCAGAAAGCTTCGCATCGATCGGTAGGGCCTGGCCTTCTTTCGCATCCCGGCTATAATGGGCCTTCGCTATGGTGATGCCCGGAAAAGGCTATCTTGTGCGGACCAAGGCCAACAGCTTCAAAGTCCTGTGTGCGGAGTGCCTCAAGAAGTCGGAGTTTGAGGAGTTTGTGCGGCCTTGGAGCGTGAAGATTTCCAGCCGCTGTGTGAAGTGCAACGCCCCGGTGGCCTTGGATCCCGCGGAACCCCGGCCCAAAGAGGAGAAGAGCTGATTAAATAGGGGCAAAACGGGCCCGGAAGTGCCGAAGGGGGCCGCTTCCCGCCACAAGTCTTAGGCCGCGAATGTTTTCGCGGTTCTTCAGGATTCGGGAAAAAGTGTGCACCACGTGGCGGAGGTGCTCTTCGGTGTAGACCCGCCGGGGAATGGCCAGTCGCACAAGTTCCAGTTTCGCTGCCTCGCCCAGCATCCCTGAACCGACCTCCACCGCTCGCACCCCGCCCTCCAAATAAAGGGCGCACACCAGGGATTGTCCTGGAAATTGATCGCGCGGGATGTGGGGGAGAAGCCGCGCGGCATCCACGTACACCGCATGCCCACCAGGCGGCCAGTATACGGGAACCCCAATCTTCCTGAGCTCCTCTGCCAACTGCCGCACTTGCCCCACCCGATCCCGGAGATACAAAGGATCAAGAGCCTCCCGTAATCCCACGGCCAACGCGGCGAGATCCCGACCGGCCAATCCCCCATAGGTGGGAAAGCCTTCCCAAAGGATGAGTTTTTCCGCGCATTTTTCGTAAAGCTCGGCATCCCGCAGGGCGATGAACCCGCCGATATTGCCAAATCCATCCTTTTTCGCGGACATTAAACAGCCGTCGGCAAGGGAAAAGACTTCCTGGGCAATCTCCTTTGGGCTTCTCCCTGTATGGCCCGGCTCCCTTTCCCCGATGAAAAACGCATTTTCCGCGTGACGGGCGGCATCGAGGATGAGGGGAATTCCGTGGGCATGGGCTATTTTGGAGACCGCACGAATGTTTTCCAAAGACACGGGCTGGCCGGCCATGGTGTTGTTGGTGATGGTGAGCATCACGAACGGCACGCGGCCCGGATTTTCCCCCAAGGTTCTCTCCAGGGCCTCCAAGTCCATGTTTCCCTTGAACGGATGCAAAAGTTCGGGATCGAGGGCTTCAGGGATGGGAAGGTCCAAGGGTTTGGCGCCCAAAGCGAGGAGGTTTGCTCGGGTGGTGTCGAAATGGGAGTTATTGGGGACGATGTCTCCAGGCTTCACCGTTACCGAAAAGAACACGTGCTCCGCGGCCCGGCCTTGATGGGTGGGAAGGACGTAAGGGTAGCCCGTGATCTCCAGCACCGCCTCCCTGAAAAGTTCGAAGGAGTGGCTTCCCGCGTAGGCCTCGTCGCCTTCCATGAGGGCCGCCCACTGAGCCTGGGACATGGCCCCGGTCCCGGAGTCCGTGAGAAGGTCAATATAGACGTCGGTGCTTTTCAGGTTGAACACGTTGTAGCCCGCCTCTTTCAGGAACTTCTCTCGCTCTGGACGGGAAGGAAGGCGGATGGGCTCAACGACCTTGATCTTGTAGGGTTTCCACCAGCCATCGTCCATGGTCTCCCAATGTTAGCTTATCAGCTGCCTGGGGAAAGCGAATTTTCCGTTAAAATGGGTTTGTGCCCGAACAAAGCTTGCGTGATGCTCTATTGGCCTGGCTTAGGACCCAAGGTGGTGAGGTCCACGAGACGGGGGATGGCCTTGTTTTCACCAAAGTGCTTGCAGAGCGTCGTGCTTTCCTAGCTTCACGGAGAACCACGCTTCACCTTCGTCTTAAGATCTACGCGGAGGAAAAGGAGCTGGTGGCGCGGCTAAGCCTTGTGGAGAAAGGTGCAGGGTTAGCGGTTGAGAGCGGTGTGGGAAGGAGCTCGGAAGTGTTCAAGGTCGGGCGCCGACGTTCCGGTAAAGTTCAGGAAGATCTGAAATTTCTTTTTGAGCGGTATCGGCTTTCCTTCGA
>JACIWM010000050.1 GCA_014360945.1 Candidatus Bipolaricaulota bacterium | reverse complement strand
AGGGCCGGCATCTCCCACAGGGTGCGGCCCACACAGAACCGCTCGAAGCCGCGCACCTCCGTCACGTGGAACCGGGCCTCCCGCACCCGGCCATCCTCGCCTAAGTGCACGGTGATGAGGCCGTGCCCTTCGATCCTAGTCACAGGGATGCGGTAATGTCGCACGGCTCCTCCTTCACCCGAACTTCAGATCCGGCCCGGAAAGCTCGGGCTTCTGCCCCAAAAGAACGGGCCGGAGGAATTTCCAGATTCGGTCCGCAGGGGGCGGACATCCCGGAAGGAAGAAGTCCACGGGAACCACGGCGGAGAGGGGCAGGGCCCGGGGAAGGAACTTCGGGACCTCCCCTTCCTCCAAGCCCGGCGGATCGTCCTTGGCATACACGGTGCGCAAAACCTCCTCGCGGGGAAGAGGGTTGCGAAGGCTCGGGACGTTCCCGGTCACGGCGCAATCGCCGAAGGCCACGAGGATCTTGGCCTTTTTACGGATCTCCAAAAGCTCGCGGAGGTGCTCGGTGTTGCCCACCGCGCCCTCGATGAGCACCACATCCACGTTTTCCGGGAATTCCTTGATGTCGGCAATGGGCGAGAACACAAGCTCTGCGCGCTCGGCGAACTCCAAAAGCCTCTCATCCAAATCCAAAAAGGACATGTGGCAACCGGAGCACCCCGAAAACCATACTGTAGCCACGCGAAGCTTAGACACGGGGCCTCCTTTCCGTGACCTCCAAAATGATCTCCGGCTTCTTCACTTGTTCGCTTGTGGCCTTCCCCTTTTCAAAGAGGGCACCGGTGGGGCAGGCTTGCACGCATTTTCCACAACCGGTGCAGGTCGTGGATTTCCCCCAAGGATCACCAAGGTCCGCCTCCACCAAGGTGAAAATGCCCCGGTTGGAGAAGCCCCAGGTCATGGCACCCTCTACCTCTGAGCAGGCCCGCACACACCGGCCGCAGAGAACACAGCGGTTGTGGTCGATCCCGTACTTTTCGTGGCTGAGATCCACGAACAAAAGGGGCCAACGATAGGGAAAGCGCACGTGATCCATCCCTAGTTCCATAGCGAGATCCTGAAGCTCACAGTGTCCATTGGAAACGCAAAAGGCGCAGATGTGGTTGCGCTCAGCGAAGATCATCTCGAGGATCGTGCGCCGAAGCTCCCGGAGCCTGGGGGAATTGGCCACCACCTCCAGCCCCTCTTGCACCGGCGTAGCGCACGAAGGGACCAATCTTCCGCCCCAATTCCGTATCTCCACCAAGCACAGGCGGCATGCGCCCCGCGGGGAGAGGCCCTCCAAATAGCACAAGGTAGGGATACGGATTCCCGCACGTTTTGCAGCCTGGAGAATCGTCTCCCCTTCCTCCGCCTGGACCTTGATCCCGTCGATGGTGAGGGTGATCACGCCGGCACCTCCCGCAGCTCCACAAGGTGGTCCTCGAGGATCCGGCCGTGGAGGACGTGTTCCACCACGATCCTGCGGGCCGTGACCTCGTCCACATCACCGTAGATCGTGATCCTGCCGGGCTCATGGACCTCCACCAGAGGTTCTTTAGCGGAGAGGCCCTTTTCCCCGGTCTGGGTGACCAAAACGTCCTTGAGGTTCCGCTGGGCCACCTCATCGAGGATGGCTCGCAGCACCTGGCGAGCGCCGGCAGCAATACCGGAAGTGCCCATGCCCACCACGATCTTCACCCGGGCCTGCCCGGCCCTTAAACGCATCTCCGCTTCCGCCCGCTCCCGGATCTTCCGTAGCTCCTCCAGCTTCATCCCGCCTCCTTCCACCCCAGGTCCGCCAATGCCTTCCGCATTTCCCGCTCCAAAAAAGAAAGGACCTCAGGGTGTGTGAAGGGCACATGTCCCAAGGCCCGTTTCAACTCCCGTGTGTCCAGGGTCCACGCCTGCTGATCATCCTGGAAAACAAGGTGAAATTCAACGGGCGAGGTGGCGATGAGAGGGACAAGGGTCCCGCAGAGGTCGCCCAGGGGCGGACGATCGGGATGGTCCCAGGGAATGCGGGCCCTGACCTCTGTTCCCTGGCCGGGCGCGGAACGGATGGAAAACTCCCCGCCCAGTTCCTCCGCGGTCTGGCGCAGGAGGGCCAATCCCAAGCCGATGCGCCGGCCGGGCTTCGTTGTGAAAAAGGGGTCCCCCGCACGCCGAAGGGCCTCCCCGTCCATACCCGCTCCGTCGTCCCTCACCCGCACCCAAAGATCTCGTCCTTCCCGACGAAGCTCGATCTCCACTAACTGCGCTCCTGCACGGATGGCGTTCTCCACGAGGTCCGTCAAATGGAACGCCAAATCCTCCACCATCAGGAAAATTCCCGCACGATCCGGCGGGCCTTGGTTGGGTCCAGTCGGCCGTAGACCTCCTCATCGATCATCATCACCGGCGCAAGACCGCAGCAGCCCAAACACCGTACCACTTCCACGCTGAATTTTCCGTCCACGCTGGTCTCGCCGGGTTTAACCTCCAATTCATCGCAAATGGCGTTCAGCACGCGCTCCCCGCCCCGCACATGGCAGGCCGTGCCCAAACACACCCGGATCGTATGTTTACCTGCAGGTTTGGTCCGGAAGAAGTGGTAGAAGGTGACCACACCCCGGACCTGGGAGGCCGGAACGCCCAAGACCTCGGCCACCGCCTCCTGGGCCTCCCGGGGAAGCCAGCCCAAAACGCTTTGCACCCGATGCAGGGCCTGGATGAGCTCCGTGGGCTTTCCCCTATAAGGCCGTACTAACTCCCGCACCTTCTCCGCCACACCCATCAGCTTCCTCCCTTCATGGCCGGGCCGGGGCGAAGACGCCGCCCCTGCCTCCGATGCACCGCCAAAACCAACTCCGAAAAATTCGGGGCCGCCGCGTAAAGTTCGGTCCAGCCCCGCCCGATCTCCTCGGGATAATGAGCATCCGAAGAACGAAGGATACCGCGGCCTCGCAGTTCCGGCCAACGGGTCAGCGCCTCCATCTCCTCCAACCATGGGGAGATCTCCACCGCCGGCCAATCTCCAGCTGGAAGAAGGCCCAAGACCCCCAAAAGTCCGCCGGAAACTCGGTCCACATGGGCCGGGATCACCAGACCCTCCCGCTCCCGCACTCTCCGCACCACCTCCTCCAACGGCAAGGGAACCGGGGAAAGGAGGAGTTTGTCAAGCCTTTTCACGATCTCGTCGTTTTCGTCCACCACCAACTGATCGCCGAAAAGCTCCGGATCACAGGGGATCGGAGGAAGAAGGGCGTAAAGCTCTTTTTGCAGGGAAAGGCAGGCCTCCTCGTCCTCAAAAAGGGCAAGGATTTCCACTTCTTCCATGGTCTGTATCTCCATGCCCATGAGGACCACCGGCGTTTCCCCTGCGATTTTTCGTGCGTACTGCCCGTTTTCCCCGGCGTTATGGTCGCAGATGGCGATGAGATCGAGCCGAGCTTTCCGCGCCTCCTCCACGATCCGTCGGGGCGACATATAAAGCGAACCGCACGGAGAAAGAACAGAGTGGATGTGGAGGTCGATCCGAAACCACCTCATGGAAAAAGAAGGCGGTGGAGTTTTCCTGCGGTGTGGAAGGCATTCTCCGCGGAAACGAGGAGATTCACACCCTCTTCATTGGCCTTTTGGATCACCTCCGGTCCGGGCCGAAGGTCCCGCACGAACACAACCCCGCTAAGCTTCCGCAGCTTGGCCACGGCCACCACGTTGAGGTGCCGTTGATGAGTGAGCCAAAGCTCTCCAGGCTCGGCGTGGGCCAAGACATCGGAAAGAAGGTCGGAAACATAGCCACCCCGCACTTCCGCCTCCGGATCAGCGCGGACTAAAAACTCAAGTCGAAGCTCCTCGGCCACCTGTGCTAGCGTCATCTTTCCTCCTTCGGATCACGGCCCGGATCACCGTGCCCTCGCCTGGCCGGGACCGGATCTCCAATTGATCAGAATTGGCCTCCATGTTGGGAAGGCCCATGCCCGCGCCGAAACCCATTTCCCTGGCCCATATCGGAGCCGTGGAATATCCTGGCTGGCGAGCAAGCTCGATATCGGGAATTCCCGGGCCGTAGTCGGAGAAGATCAGTTCCACACGGTCGTCGTAAACAAGAAGGATCACCCGGCCACCGGGGGTGTAAAGGGCGATGTTCATCTCCCCTTCAAAGCAGACGATCCCGGCCCTTCGCACCACCTCCGGTTCCACTCCTAGCTTTCGCAGAACTCGCTGGACCTCGGTGGAGACCGTGCCCGCTTTCTCCAGGTCCTGTCCGGCCACGGAGAAAACCTCCCTATGGCGCAGGATGCCCGGGAGGCTCATGGGGCAAAGATTTTCGTTTGGCCGGGGGAAGGCCGTGGGTGTAAAGGATTCCGCAGGTCTCGTACATGGTCCGGGAGGTGGCGAGGAGGGGGATGCCAGCCTGGGCGGCGTAATCCACCATGGGCTTGGTCGGCAATTTCCCCCGCACAAACAGGACGGCCACAAGATTCATGACCTCCGCCACCCGCACCACCTGGGGCGTGACCATCCCGGTGATGAGGAGCACCCCTTCCTCCCGGACCATGGCCAGAACATCGGAGAGAAGGTCCGCGGCGAAGGCCGCGCTTACGGTGCGATCCGCAAGATCCCCACCGGTCAGGAACCGGGCCTCCACAAGCTCGGCCACCTCGCGCAGCTTCATCCTAAGCTCCGAATTTGCTCCCGAAATCGCAATACCCCAAAAGCTGGGGCAGGAGGCGTCCGGAGAACCGACCCAGACCCCCCTCGCCCGCGGCCCGCTCACTGAAGTTTCTGGTGCGATCGGGTCGGATTGCCGGTCCAAAGAACAGGGCTGGGACGGGATCGGCCGTGTGCTCTCGCACCGCCGGCGGCGTGGAGTGGTCACCGGAAACGCAGATGTGCAGATCCTTGGGCATTTGAGAGAGGAGCTCGCCGAAGAACTCCCGGTCCACCCGCTCGATGAACGCCCGTTTTGCCTCGGCGTCGCCGTCATGGCCAGCGTTGTCCGTGCCTTTTATATGCACGAAAACGAGGTCGAACGAGGCAAGGGCCTCCAGGGCGGCGCGGGCCTTGGCCCGAAGATCGGTTTTGAGATCTCCGGTGGCACCGGGAACGGAAAGGATCTCCATTCCGGCCAGGCGGGCCACTCCCTTGTAAAGGGCGCCGCCGGCCACACAGGCCGCACGGATCCCGTACGTCTCGGTGACGGGAACCAAATGGGGCATGACCGCCGCCCCCCGCAAAAGGAGGGCGTTTCCCGGAAGCTTCCCCTCAGCGGCGCGCTTTTTGTTCACGGGGTGATCGCGTAACGCCTCGTAGGCGCGGCGGGTGAAGGCGTTGAGGATCTGGGCGGTGCGGTGGGCGGCCTCGCTTTCCTCCAGCGCCCGGGCCTCGGCCACGGGAACACCGACTTCATGAGGATCGGTATCGGACACGGCGGCGGAGAGATTTTCCCCGCGCAGAACAAGCGCTCCCCGATGCTCTGTCGAGGCCCGGAAGAAGAATTCCACCCCGAAATCCCGCAAAGATATGGCGTTCACCGCCTCCTCAAGGAGCTTTCCCTCCTCGAGGCGTCCGGCGCGACGGTCGATCACGATGAGTTTTCCATCGCGCTCCTCCACGGTGGCGAAGTTGGCGCGAAAACAGACATCGCCGCCCCGCACCTCCATTCCGATCCCCAAAACCTCGAAAGCCCCGCGGCCGGTGTAGACCTGGAAAGGATCGTAGCCGAAGATGGAAAGGTGGGCGGTGTCTGAGCCGGGACGCACCCCGGGGGCGATGGGGTCCATGAGCCCCAGGGCCCCCTGGGCCGCAAGCTCATCGAGATTGGGATGGGCGGCGCGCTCCAAACACGTGGCGCCCCCAAAATCCGTGGGCCTTCCACCAAGCCCGTCCAGGATCACCAACAGGGCTGGCATTATCCCTCACCCTTTCCCCTGGATTTCCGCGAGAAGTTGCGCGGCCTTGAACTGGCAAAAGCTGTTCATGAGGGGATAGGGCTCCACGGGGCTGGCAAGGATCTTTTCCAGCACAGCCCTGGCCTCGGCCCAAAGCTCCTTGGGGATGAGGTAGTACTGCACGTAGAAGAGCGAGTTCTCCAGGTAATCGCCGTGCTTTTCCATGGCCTCCTCAAGGAACTCGCGGGCCTTCTCGTAATCTTTGGCGAACGGATGCTTTGCGTGGTAGCCGGCCATGGCCCGAAGGGGTCCGCCTGCAAGGTAATCGCGATCGAGCTCAAGACAGCGGCTCATGAGGGCATTGAGCTTTTTGTCGTCCCCGCGCAACGCGGCGGCAATGAGCCCAAATGCTCCGCCCAGCTCCACCTTCCGCGCCCAGTTCGCATACGTCCAATAACAAGCCTCAACATCCGTGCTGGTCGCCACCGCTTCCACAAACCCTTTTTCCTTTTCCACGCGCACAAATTCCGCACTGGTGCGCAAGGAACGCTCCCCATAAAGCTGGCCCTTCTCGTGAAACTCCTGCTTCTCCCGCTCGGGAAGGAAGACGTCCGCCAGGGTGTAATAGGAGCGGGCCAGCATGTTGAGGATGTGCGTATTCTGGGGGTCGAGATTCAGAGCCTTAAGGTAAAGGTCGATGGCCGTTTCCAATTTGGCTCGTAGCTCGCCAAGCGTGGCCGGATCGTATTGGGAAAGCCAGACCTCCTGGAAAAGGGCATCCGCTTGGGAGACAAGATCCGCCTGGGCCAAACCCAAAAAGAACGCCCCTCCCACCAACACAATTGCCGCAAGCTTCTTCATTGACCACCTCCGATTGTCTGGAACTATAGCCGTTTGTGGGGAGTGAGGCCAACGTGGACCGCGGGTATGGTCCGTGTTATAGTCACGCCACAAAAGGAGGTGGCATGGCACTCAAAGTGGATACGGATTTGTGCACCGGCTGCGGGTTGTGCGCCCAAATCTGTCCCGATGTATTTGAGATCGGGGACGATGGCTATTCCCATGTGAAGGCGGGAGCGGACGAGAGCCTCCCCTGCGTGGACGAGGCCATTGATCAGTGCCCGGTGGGGGCCATCAGCCGCTGAGTTTTGGCCGTTTTTTGCGGAGCCCGGCACAATCGTGCCGGGTTTTTTGTTTTATGCGGCGGCGTTGGACCGGAATGATTTTGGCCTTGGGCGTGGTGGCCATCTCCTGGGGCGGACCCTTGGTGCGGTTCACCACCGCACCATCCCTCACCGTGGCCGCCTGGCGCCTCGCCCTGGCCGCTTTAGCCCTCCTTCCCTTCGGTCTGAGAGGCTGGCGAAGGAACGACGCGCCTTTCGCCATCCTTGCCGGATTCTTCCTTGCCGCCCATTTCGCCTCTTGGATCCAGTCCCTCCGCCTCACCTCTGTGGCGAGCTCCGTGGTCCTGGTGAGCACGAGCCCGCTTTTCGTGGGCCTCTTCTCCTTTCTTTTGGGGGAGAAACCCGGGCGCGCGTTCTGGCTGGGCGTGAGCACCGCCCTTTTGGGCACGATCCTCATTGGCCTCGATGACCTTTCCATAAGCCAAGAAGCCGCCCTGGGGGATCTTTTGGCCTTGGTGGGCGCGGTGGCGGCCGCGGGCTACCTCCTTTTGGGCCGACGGGCAAGAAAAACGATGGAGGCCATTCCCTACGCGTCTTTGGCCTATCTCTCCGCCGCCCTCCTTTTGGTCCTTTGCGCTCGAGCTTTTTCCACGCTCGTTCCTCCGAAAACTGACTGGCCTTGGCTTATTCTTATTGCCCTCGTTCCCCAGGTCTTAGGCCACACCACCGTGAACTGGGCCCTGGGAAGGCTTCCGGCCTTCGCCGTGGCCATGGTCGTCCTGGGCGAGCCCGTGGGCGCAGCCCTCTGGGCTCATCTTCTTTTTCACGAGACCCTGAGCCCCCTCCAAGGCTTGGGAATGATCCTCGTGCTTTTTGGGATTTTCTGGGGCCTGCGGGCCCTGAGGGAGTAAGTTAAGATCCCAAAACCATGGACGAGCTGAGGAAACGCGGCTGGGAAAAAATTCGGTGGGTTCGGGATCACATGCCCATTTTGGCGGAGCTTGAGGCCCGCTATGCCCCAACAAAGCCCCTTTTGGGCAAACGCATCTCCATGGCCATCCATCTTGAGGCCAAGACGGCCCGCCTGGCCCTGGCCCTGAAGGCCCTGGGTGCAGAAGTAGCCGTCACCAGCTCCAATCCCCTTTCCGCCAAGGACGATGTGGCCCAGGCCCTGGCCGAGGAAATGCCGGTCTATGCGCGAGGCGAGGCCACCGAGGCCGAATACCACGAGTTTCTCCGCAAAGTGTTGTCCATCCGTCCTCATCTCGTCCTCGACGACGGGGGAGACCTCTCTTATCTTCTCCACGGCGAGGCCTGGGAGCTGGGCGCGGAAACCATCGGGGTCTGCGAGGAGACCACCACCGGAGTGCTTCGGCTGCGCAAACTCGAACGGGAAGGAAAACTGCGGTTCCCCGC
>JACIWM010000005.1:28431-31724 GCA_014360945.1 Candidatus Bipolaricaulota bacterium | reverse complement strand
CATCTTCATGGAGGCTTATCGAGGGCTGGAGGAGTACGGCGAGGAAAGCCCGGGTGAGGCCAAGCACTATCTCAAATGGTTGCGGCGAACCTGCAAGGCCGGGTTCCTAGTGGCCGAGGCGGAAGGTCGCCCGGTAGGGTTCATCGCTGCTTGTCCGGACTGGAAGGATTGGGAACTCGGAGTGGTTTTAGAGATCCATGAGATTGCCGTGGCTCCGGATTGGCAAGGGAGAGGGGTGGGAAGGGCCCTTATGGAAGAGGCCTACGCCCTTGGTCGGGCCCACGGAAGGACCATCGCTGCCCTCTGGGTGGGCGAGGGAAACGTGAGGGCCCGGGAGTGGTATGCAAAGCTCGGATTCAGAGAAATCGGGCGCTGGGGGGAATGGATCCGCATGTTCCGCCCTATACCCGCGGCCAAAGACGGATGAGGGCAGCCAAAACCTGGGCCAATGCCTCTAGCTCCGTTAGACGCACGGCCTCATGCCAGGTGTGGGCCACGGCCAAATCTCCTGCTCCGAACACCACCGCCGGAATGCCTTTCCGCACGATGTTCGCCGCGTCCGTCCAAGAGGGCATTCCGGTGAATTGAGCCCTCTGCCCCACGGCCGTTTCATAAGCGCGCTGTAAGACCCGCACTACCTCGGCGTCCTCCGCGGTTTCCCAAGGCTCCCAGGCGTCGGTGATGAAAATTCTTTCTGCTTCGGCCATGGCCTCCTCGGTCTGGCGGATGACCTCTTCCGCGGAGAGCCCGGGTGCAAACCCCAGATCCAATTCCATGCGGCAATGTGGGGGAACGATCATGGTGTCGTAGCCCCCTTCGATGCGGCCGAGGTTCACCCATGCCCCTTTCGGGAAAAGCGGGTGGCGGTGGCTCATGAACGGTGCGGAAAGAAGCCGCCGATAAAAGAAAACGCGCGCTCGATCGCGGATTCCCCGGCCCAAGGGGTCGTGCCATGGGCGGGTTTCCCCCGCACGAGAACCTCCAGTCCCACGGAGCCGGCCTCGGCGATGGCGATCTGAAGATTTGTGGGCTCAAGGACCACGGCGCCCGTCCCCCCTTTTGGGACCTCCAGGGCTTCCGAGCCCCGGCCGAGCTCCTCTTCGTCCACCACCAGCGCGACTTGTACGGGCTCCTCCGTTTGGTGCAAGGCGGCAAGAAGGGCGGCGATCTGGCCCTTTGTGTCCACGGCCCCGCGCCCCACGATCCGGTCCCCATCCAAGCGAGGCTGAAACGGGTCGGGATGATCGAAGGGCGGGTAGACATCAAGATGGGTGACGATCCAGGGGCCGCCTTCCCCGCGGGAGGCGAGGATATTGGCACCTGCTCCTAACACCGGTTGCTCGCGAACCGCCATCCCCGCTTTTTTAAGCTCTGCCGCGAGGTATTCCGCGCAGAGCTCTTCCCGCCCGGTGACGGTGGGAAAGCGCAGCAGTTCCAAGGCCCAATGCACAAGCCTTTCGCCCATGCTCGCTCATTGTACAGCCCAAGGGGGGCCGCCGTGGCGGTGTGGGCCGGGGCCGAATTGGACATGGGGTCCGTGCACAATGACCAGGGCTTTTCCGTACACGAGGGCCTCGGCCACTTTGGCCCGGGCTGAGGAAAGAAGACGCTGCACGGTAGCGCGAGAAACGCCCATCTGCCGACCCGCTTCTTCCTGATCCAGATTTAAAAGGTCACAAAGCCGCAGAGCCTCCAATTCGTCGAGCTGGAGGAACACGGCCTCGAGGCGACCGGGAGGGACACCTACGGGGACAAACGTTCCATGGGGCGGAAAGCCCCAGCACCGTCGAGGTTTTAAGGGTCTGGGCACAAATCTTCAGTGTACTCGGAATTCCCAAGGCGCCAAGGCGGTTGCCCGTTTTGAGCATATGCTTATAATAAGGGCGGAGGTGGTCAGTATGCGGTGGCGGCACATGTTCTACCTCACTGGGCTTCCGGGTTGGTTGCGGTTCGGCTACTCCCCGGGCTGGGGTGCGCTCCCTCCCGGCGCGGCGTACTTCCTTGGATATCCCGGCCGTTGGACAGCCTGGGCTCCCTGGCCTGCTTGGACCAAGGAGGCGGAAATTCAATGGCTTTCAGCCCAGGCCGAAGCCTTGGAAGAGGAGCTGCGGGCCATCAAGGAACGCTTGGATGAGCTGACCAAGGAGAAGGGATGAAAGAAATCTACGTAGCGGCAACAGCGCTGGGCGGATTGGACGACCAGATTTCCCCAGTGTTTGGCCGGGCTTCCACTTTCACCGTGGTTGAGGTGGAAGGCGGGAAAATCCTTGGGGCTTCAGTGGTAGAAAACCCCTTTCACAATGCGCCGGGTGGAGCAGGAATTCGCGCCGCTCAGTTCGTCGCGGAGAAACGCCCTCGCGCGGTCTTCGCTGGAAACTTCGGCCCCAATGTGGCTGAAATTTTCGCCCAAATAGGGATCGATATGGTCCCAGTTTCAGGAAGAACGGTTCGCCAGGCCGTGGAGGATTACTTGGCCGGCAGGGTCACTACCTCGCCTCCCATGGACTTTGCCCCAGGGATGGGACGAGGATTTTGGGGAGCGAATCCGGCCTTTCCCAAGGCAGGACCCCAGGATATAGCCGCCCTGCGGGAACGTCTTTCCCGGTTGGAGACGGAGCTTGCCGAGGTGAAGCACAAGCTTGCGGAGCTTAAAGGAGGTGAGTGAGATGTTCTGGTGGCCGTACGGAAGAGGATGGGGCTTTTGGGGTTGGGGACGCGGCAATCCTTATCCGTTCTGCCGCTTTTACCCTTGGCTTCCTCGCGGTTGGTGGCGCTTCGGTTACTTCCCCTATGCCCTTTGGCGCCCACCCATTTGGGCCTACCCTCCCCTTTGGTGGTGAAAAAATGAGGATCTGTGTCCCTACGGAAGGCAGCGGCGGCCTGGACGATCGGGTGGGTGAGCACTTTGGACGCTCGCCCACCTACACGATCTACAACACGGAAACCGAGGAAGTGGAAGTCTTGCCCAACACCTCGGAGCACATGGGTGGAATGGGCCTTCCTGCAGAACTTTTGGCGCAGGCCGGAGTGGATGTGGTCCTTTGCGCCGGGCTTGGCCCCCGCGCTTTAGCGCTTTTGTCCCAATATGGGATCAAGGTTTACACCGGCGCTTCAGGGACGGTCCGCGAGGCCATCCAGGCCTGGCAGGCCGGCCGCTTGACTGGAGCTGAGCCCTGCGACCGCCACCTCTTTCACAACCACTGATTCCCTTGCGCATTGCCATCGCCTCGGGAAAAGGTGGCACTGGCAAGACCACTTTGGCCGTATCCCTGGCCCTCGCCCTCGCTGAAACG
>JACIWM010000005.1:0-27604 GCA_014360945.1 Candidatus Bipolaricaulota bacterium | reverse complement strand
GAGTGGCGGGAACCGTTGCGCAAACTTTTTGAGGACATTCTTTTGGCTCTACAAAGGAGAGGGAATGATTGAGCTTTCGGTCATCTCCGGGAAAGGCGGCACGGGCAAGACCACCGTGGTTGGAGCCTTAGCCTCGTTAGCTAGAGATAAGGTCCTTGCTGACTGCGACGTGGACGCGGCAAACCTTCACTTGCTTTTAGGGCCAAAACTTGAGGAAAAGATCCCTTATGAGGGCTCAGAGCTGGCCCAAATCGAGAAAGGCAAGTGCTTGGGATGCGGGGAATGCGCGGAGGCCTGCCGGTTTGGGGCCATCGTCAGCGCAGACGGGATTTATCGTGTGGATCCACTTTTGTGTGAGGGCTGCGGAGTTTGTCTTCGGGTATGTCCGGTGGGTGCGGTGAGCCTTGGGCCTCGCCTATCTGGATGGATCTACGTCTCGCGCACGGCCTACGGTCCACTTGTGCACGGAGAGCTTCTTCCCGGCGAGGAGAACACGGGGAAGCTCGTAACTGCGGTAAAGATGCGGGCGAGAGCTATAGCCAAGGATATGGGTGCAAAATGGCTTCTCGTGGATGGTGCACCGGGGATCGGCTGCCCGGTCATCGCTTCCCTTTCCGGAGCCAAGGTTGTCCTGATCGTGACCGAGCCGAGCCTCTCCGCTCTGCATGATCTCAAGCGCGCCATGAAGCTGGCGCGTCATTTCCGAGCCAAAGCGGCCTTGGTGATCAATAAAGCTGACCTTGCCCCAAGTATCGTAGAAAAGATCGAGTGGGAGGCTGATGAAGAAGGGTTGCCCATTCTCGGCCGCATTCCCTATGACGAAGCGGTGATAAGGGCTCATGCTGCGGGACGGCCGGTGGTGGAAGACGGGGCCAGCCCTGCGGCTGCCGCCTTGTGCATTCTATGGGAAAAAATCGCGAGTCACCTCGACCTATGATCGCCCTGGCGCTGCTGGATGCGTCAGAGGAAAGCCTGACCCGGCTTCGAGTGGAGCGGGTGGTGATCGGGCTTGCCTACACCGGCGTGCTCCTCTCGGACGGGCGGTGTGGCCTTGCCGCCACCCCCCACGAGGGACGGGGTTGCGCGGCCTACGCCCGAGCGGGGACCCTAGGCGGGATGTCCGCCTGGGAACTCGCCCAGGGGCTTGTCTCTGCCGATCCGTTGGCATCTGCCCTGGGCTTGGCCACGGTGAACGCAGTAGTGGGCGAGGAAGCGCAGCCTTCACCTGATCCTCTGGAGGTATTAGGGGTAAGTGAGGATGACGTGGTGGGGATGGTGGGCTACATCGGACCTCTGGTCAGGCCACTCAAGCAGAAAGCACGGGAGCTTCTCATCTTCGAGCGGAACCTTGCCCGAGCGCCCGGCCTCCTTCCGGATTGGGCGGCCGAGCTTGAGCTTCCCCGCTGTGATGTGGTGTTCCTCTCCGGGACGACGTTCATCAACAAGACGGTGGACCGGCTGCTTTCCCTTTGCCGAGGAAGGGTGGCGGTCATCGGCCCCTCCACCCCCATGTGGCCGGGATTGCTTGAATGTGGAGTGGACTGGCTGTTTGGGGCTAGAGCTCCCGATCCGGAGCAGACCTTGCAGGTGATCGCGGAGGGAGGCGGCACCCGGGCCCTGTATAGATACGGCCTGGTGAAGGTTGCACTGGGAAGAGAAGATGTGGATCACTAGGGAGAGCAGCTTGGGGCTTTTGGCCCTGGTGGAGATCTCCAAGTCCGGCCGGGTAAGCGCAGAGAAGGTTGCCCCGGTAAGCTGCCTGGCCGGAGTCCCTTGCCAACTTGGGGACTCCTGCCCCACACGGCCGTTGTGGGAATACCTCGAGGAAAGGATCGAAGGGT
The DNA here is from genome assembly GCA_014360945.1 of Candidatus Bipolaricaulota bacterium. Taxonomy (GTDB): domain Bacteria; phylum Bipolaricaulota; class Bipolaricaulia; order Bipolaricaulales; family Bipolaricaulaceae; genus DTER01. The sequence goes on along the minus strand of JACIWM010000005.1, from coordinate 25,763 downwards.
GGCTGAGAGAATTGAGCCTGGCAGATCTGACGAAAGGAAAGCTGTAAAAAGGGCAAAATACGTGCTCATGGTGCTCTCCGGGAAAGGGGGCGTGGGGAAGGCCACCATGATTCGCATCTTGACGGGTTTATTTCGCCCTACCGCCGGCAAGGTCTTCGCATCCGGGCGCGACGCGCGTACGAAGAGCGTGCAGGGTGAAAACTGGAGTGTCATTGTGCCCCACAAAAGTTGGAAAGGGAGCTAGCTCAATGGTCCGGCAGGGGAAAATGGGCGCGAATCAGGAAACAGTGAACCCGGTATCCCTTGTGTTTGGACCAGTTCCGTCGCGCCGGCTCGGACGATCCCTGGGGATCAACAACGTCTCTCCGAAGACTTGCAGTTATTCCTGTGTCTATTGTCAGCTCGGCCCAACCTCGAAGACGAGGATAAAGCGCTGTCCTTTTCACACACCAGAGGAGGTCGTGAAGGCCGTCCGGTCCAGGCTTCTTGACGCACAACGCCGCGGGGAGGAGGTGGACTACCTCACGTTCGTGCCCGGTGGAGAGCCAACCCTGGACGCAGGCTTGGGCCAGGAAATAAAGGGCCTTAAAGACTTGGGGCTCCCGATTGCCGTGATCACCAATGCTTCGCTCCTCTACCGTGAGGATGTGCGGGAGGAACTGTCCTGGGCTGATTGGGTTTCCCTCAAGGCGGACGCGGGAAGGGAGGCCACTTGGAAAAGGATCAATCGTCCCCACAAGGCCCTCTTCCTGGAGGAGATCCAAGCTGGGATCCTGGAGTTTGCCCATATCTTTTCCGGAACCCTGACCACGGAGACCATGCTCGTCTTTGGGATGAACGACTCCTTGAAGGAACTATGCTTGATTGCGAGTTTTTTGGAGGAAGTGAAACCGGACGTGGCCTATCTTTCAATTCCCACCCGTCCTCCCACGGAGTCGTGGGTCAAACCCCCGGCAGAAGAAGTCCTGGTCCAGGCCTATGCCATTTTTGCGGAACACCTCCCACGCGTAGAGCTTCTCATCGGCTATGAAGGAAATGCCTTCGCCGCAAGCGGAGATGCTGTTGAGGACCTACTTTCCATAGCCGCTGTCCATCCCATGCGCGAGGAGGCCGTGCGAGAACTTTTGGCTGAGGATGGGGCGAGTTGGAAGGTGGTGGAGGATTTGATGAAGGCAGGGGTGCTTTTAAGACTTGAGTACGGCGGCCACAAATTCTATTTGCGGGCCCTTCCGGGCCGTGGACGGCAAAAGGAGGGAAGCGATGCCATGGGGTGATGGAAGGGGTCCCTGGTGGGGCAAAGGCTCCCGGGGTGGTCGGGGAATAAGAAGGGGTCGGTTCATGCGTTGGGGGACTGGGTTCTCCGGCACTATCCCCGCGACGGTCATCCCTGTTGTAGACGTCGATAAATGTGTAGGCTGCGGCAATTGTGCTAAGGTTTGCCCGTTTGGAGCCATCACCATTGAACACGGCAAGGCGATAGTGAACCCCGCCCTGTGCCAGGGTTGCCGCGCTTGTGTCTCCGCTTGCCCCAAAGGGGCCATTTCCTAAGGCGATGCGCCTCGTCATTCTTTACGATAATGTGGGTCAGCCGCCCTTCCGCGAGGGATGGGGTTTTTCAGTGCTCATCACCCATGGGGAGAGGAAAATCCTGTTTGATACCGGAGCCGATCGCCTCATTCTTGCTCATAATCTCCAGAGTCTGGGCCTGGATCTCTCCGATCTCACGGACCTTTTCCTTTCTCACCCTCACTGTGACCACATGGGCGGCCTTTCCTACGTTTTGGAGCGTATAAAACGGGTGCGAATCTGGGCTCCTGAAGGGATGGCCCGTTATCTTCGCCAAAGAATGAAAAAGGTCAAAGCGGAGCTGAACATTATTTCCGAGCCTACTGATCTTGGAGATGGCCTCTTTTCCACGGGAACAATGGGTCGCACGGTACGGGAACAAGGGTTGATCGTGAAGACCAAGGAGGGAGGGGTTCTCATCACAGGTTGCGCCCATCCGGGAGTGGATTTTATGGCCGAGCGCGCCAGAAATCTTATAGGTTCACGCCTTTCCCTGGTTCTAGGAGGTTTTCACCTCGAGGGAGTTTCCAAAAACCGGTTGAAGGTTCTGGTCTCTCGGCTAGGCCCGGTTACGGAGGCTTTGGCCCCGGGGCACTGTACGGGAAGGGAGGTCACAGAATTCCTATGCGCTTCTTTCCCAAATGTAGTTCCACTTACGGTGGGCAAAACTTTTTCTTGGGAGGAAAACACATGAAAAGGGCTAAATACGTGCTCATGGTGCTTTCGGGAAAGGGTGGAGTGGGAAAGACCACGGTGGCGGTGAACCTTGCCTCCGCTTTGGCCCATGGTCACCGTGTGGGCCTTCTCGATGCGGACCTTCATGGACCTAACGTTCCCAAAATGCTAGGGCTCGAGGGCACAACCCTACGGGTTCAAAATGGGAAAATCATTCCGGCAGTAACGCCGGACAATCTTCTCGTAGTTTCTTTGGAATTCGCCCTTCCTTCCACGGATGCCCCGGTGATCTGGCGCGGCCCCCTAAAGATGAAGGCCATTCAGCAGTTCGTGGAGGAGGTGGATTGGGGTGAGCTCGATCTTTTAGTGGCGGATCTTCCACCGGGAACGGGCGACGAGCCTCTCTCCATTGCCCAGCTCCTCTCGCCAGTGGAAGGAGCGCTTGTGGTGACCACGCCCCAGGACGTGGCCCTTCTTGATGCCCGTAAAGCCGTAAACTTCGCGCGAGCGGTGGGAGTGCAAAGGATCGGGGTGGTGGAGAACATGGCCGGTCTTCGCTGTCCCCATTGTGGGGAGGAGATAAGACTTTTTGGGGAAGGCGGGGCGGAAAGAATGGCCAAGACCATGGGCGTGGAATTTCTTGGCCGTATTCCGTTCTTTCCGGAAGTGGTGGCCGCAAGCGATGCCGGAAAACCTTTGGATTTCTCCAAGGAAAGCCGGGAAGCATTCTTGGCCCTCGCGGAAAAGGTCTGGGCTTTTCTGGAGGGAGCTTGATGCGCACGTATCCTGAATGCATCCCCTGCATCCTTCAGGCTTCCCTCAATGCGGGGAGGCTGGCCGGCGCCAAAGAGGAGGAACTTTGGATGGCCATGCGAAAGGCCGCGGAGCTCTGTGGGCGCTGGGAAAGGGAGAATCCACCTATTGCCCTTGGGGCAGAAGTGGCCAGGGTTTTGCGGGAGAGCTTGGGCCAGGGCGATCCCTTCTTTTCGGCAAAGCGCGAGGGAAACGCGAAAGTTTTGGCCCTTTATCCCGCCCTCAAGGCTCAGGTAAAAGGTGCTTCCGATCCTCTTGAGGAGGCCCTGCGTTTGGCCGCGGCCGCCAACGCCTTGGATCTCGGGGTCTACCAAAAGATCGATTTCGTCCAAATGCTGGAGCGGGCGTTGCAGAGCCCCCGCGGCCGTTGGGAGCTTGAGGAATTCAAAGAGCGTCTGGCGGAGGTGCAAGAGATCCTGTACCTTGCGGATAATGCCGGAGAAATCGTGGCCGACCGAATTCTGATCGAGGAACTTTTGGCGCGCGGAAAGCGCGTGGTCCTGGCCGTGCGCGGCTGGCCCATTTTGAATGACGTCACCCTCGCTGATCTTCACGAGGTCGGCCTCCCAAGGGAAGTGGAGGTGATCACCACCGGCTCTGACCTTCCCGGTGTGTTTCTTCCCTTCTGCTCCCCGGAATTTCGCGCGCGTTTTGAGAAAGCTGAATTAATCGTGAGCAAGGGAATGGGGAATTTCGAAGGCCTTTCCCGTGAGGAAGGCCCCATCTTTTTTGTGCTTCAAGCCAAATGCTTTCCCATTGCCCAGGAGCTTGGTGTGAACGTGGGGGATCTGGTGCTGGCCGATCCCCGAGGCCATGGATAGGAAGCTTGACCCGGTCCAAGTTTTTGTGGACTTCCTAAAAAGTCGGGGCCTGAATGTCACACGCAGTCGGCTTGCGGTATTGCAGGCTTTGGCGGATCTACCCCGGCATTTCGAGGCCGCGGACCTTTGGGCTGTTTTGCGGTCCCGGGTCTCCCCGGCCACGGTCTATCGCACGTTGGACCTCTTGGAAAAAGCCGGGCTGGTACGAAAAGTAGAGTTTGGTGAGGCCCATGCCCACTACGAGCGCGCTTTTGGCCGTGAGGACCATGGGCACCTGATATGCCGCATTTGCGGGGGAGTGTGGGAGTTCCCTGTGGGCCAGGCCCAGCATGTGGTGGAGCAAGCGGCCCACGAGCAGGGGTTTTTCGTGGACGAGGTGGTGGTCCAGGGCTATGGGATTTGCCCGCGCTGTCGGGCCCGGCGGGATTCTCGGGTATAATGATTGCTGCGCCGAGGTGGCGGAACAGGCAGACGCGCGGGACTCAAAATCCCGTGCCCCGGAAGGGGCGTGTGGGTTCGACTCCCACCCTCGGCATAAATGTCTTTTTCTGATTTTGTCCGCATCCTTGGCCATCTCCTCCGCGGCCGCTTCCGTCTTTTTCAGTGCTACACTAACGTGAATTGGCGCACCTGTGAGGCATGTCTCTCTTGGCATGGCCGGATCGTGGCGCGACCCGAGGATTTCCCGGCTCATAACGGTTGTCCGCACGAGCTTTTGGCCTTTCCGGTGTGGCGGCTTGGGGAGCATCGGAGACAAGGGGAGAGGATGAAAAAGAAGGCCATGGAGGAGCTTGAGCGGCGGGAAAAATGGCGCCGAGCCGCGGCACTTCTTACGACCGATCCTTCTACGGCTTTAGCCCTCTTCCAAGAGGCCGTTCAAATCGACGTGTACCTTCCCGAGGTGGAAGAGCTCGTGGAGAAAAAACGGGCATGGCTTAAGGAGAACCCGGCCGTGAGTGCTGAGCTTCGAAGAATTCTTGCGGCCGGGTGGAAGGCGAAATTCGCCAAAGAGAGGTATGAGCGGCAGCCGGAACGGGCGAGGACCGCCCAGGAGCGGTTCGGGCTTGTCCGCCTACAAGAGCTTTTCTCCTAAGGCGCCCCCGCGGTTTTGGGCGGCATTTTTCATCCTTTGTGGCCTGCTTTTGTATCTTGGAGTTCAGTGGATCCCGCCGAAGGATCGTAACCTTCCCACTCCAAAAATTCTGGACGTCCAGGCTCAGCTTCTTTCCCTAGAGTTTTTGGACCTGGAAAAGGCGAGGTTTTTAGAGATTTCTGCGCAAATTTTGCCGGTGAGGTTTTCCGAGCCCGGTCCTTTGGATCTCAATCGGGCAAGCGCCGCGGAGCTGGAGAAACTTCCGGGAATCGGTCCAGTTTTGGCTCAGCGCATCGTGGAATGGCGGGAGACTCATGGCCCGTTCAAATCCGTGGAAGATCTTTTGGCCATCCCGGGCATCGGCGCAAAGACCTTGGAGAAACTGCGGGATCTTGTCACCGTAACGCCGCCATAAGGAGGAGGAGATCTCCAGCAGCGTTCTCCACTTGATCCACGGTGTTGCCCAAAAGAACCACCATTTGTACAAGATGATACCGGTCAAAGGCTGGAAGGTCTTCGCGTTTGTAGATGGTGGCGATGATCTCCCGTTCCAGAAGGTCTGATTCATGCTCCAGCCTATTCACAAGGTCGATGTGGTTCATGATCTCTTGGGTTTTGGCCTCAAGATTTCCCGAGGAATATGCGGCCTCGAAGGTCGTCACGGCTTGAAGATACGCATGCACGGCCTTGGCCAGCATCTCTCCCAAAGCTCGGAACGCATCCTCCAGTTCCAAACCCAACTCCGGGCGGCGCAGGGCCATAAGAAGAGCCGCATCCTGGGAAAGATCGGCGATCTCGTCCTGATGCCAAAGGAGCTCCAAAAGCCGATCCCGCGGAAGACGCGAGCGCATATCTTTTGCCAGTTCCAAACGTATCTCCCTTTTCACCAGGTCAGCTTCGTGCTCTTTGGTGCTCACCTCTTCCGCTTGGATCGGTTCTTTTCTCACCCAGGCCCGCAATTGCTTTCCCAGTTCCTCCACAGTTTCTTCCACTTTTTGGGCGTGCGTCGAAAACCCCAGGGCCTTCGGTCGGCTGAATATGCATCTCCTCAGCACCGTTTCACCTCCCTTAGAAAGGAATGCTGGCCGCTACCGCTACGGTGAGAAGATCGCTCACATCCTCCATGACGTTGGCGCAACTCTCAAGGTGATTGAGGAAGTCTCGGGCCTGAATTTTCTCGGCCAAAGAAATCTCCAGGCCAAAGAGGCGGATGATGGAGCGCCGGTGGATCTCATCAAGAAAGCTTTCCCGTTGGTCCACCTCTTTGCACAGCCGCACCGTTTCCTCGGCTTTTCCGGCTAAGAACGCCTCCACCGCGGCCCGCAAAATCTTCCATTCCTCCTGAAGTCCGGCAAGGAAATTTTGCACTAATGGATGAAGACTTTCTGGAACGAACACACGCTGATAGACGAGGAAATCCACAACGGCTTCGGTGTTGTTGGCCACAAGGTCGAGGGCATTGAGGACGTTGAGGAGGTTGCGGCGCGTGCCGGCAAGAAGCTTGCCCCTGACCAAGGCGGTTTCCGCGGCCTGGCGGGCATCGTCGGCCCGGCTCTCTCGTCGATGCACTTCCACCGCCCGCTCCTCCAAAACCTCCCATTTCTCCCCGCCCAAATAAGCCTCCACTGTCTGGGCCATGGCCAAAAGGGTCTCCTCCACCCAGCGCAGGTGCTCGCCCACCAAACTCTGCATTTTCTGAACGGCCCGGCCCTGCATTCCGAAGACGTCCACTTTGTCCCTCCTTATGCTCTAGGATATACTGGCCCAAACGTCCACGGCAACTTCCGGGGTGATCTCGATGGGAAAACCTTACAGCGTTTGTCTTGTTGGGCACTCTGGTGCGGGGAAGACCGCCCTGGCTGAGGCCATGCTCAAGGCCGCCCAGGCTCCTGAGGTCGCGTTCGACCGGAGTCCCGAGGAGAAGAACCGGGGCATCACCATCGATCTAGCCATTGGCGTTTGCACTTGGAAGGAGAGGAAGGCCGCGATCCTGGTGACCCCGGGCCTGGGTGAGTTCGTAGAGGAGATCTACAAAGGCCTAGATGTGGCGGACATCGCTGTTCTCGTGGTGAACGCGGAAAAACCGGTGGAAGTGGTCACTGAGCAGGCCTGGGAGATCGCGCGCCAGGTGTTTCGCCGCCCGGCCGTGGTGTTCGTGAACATGATGGATAAACCCCTCGCCGAGGCGGAGAAAGCTTTGGAGGAGCTCAAATCCGCCCTGCCTGGAAAATTTGTACCCCTTTATTTCCCTGTGCGGGAAAACACCACCCTCAAAGGCCTCGTGGATCTTCTTGATTCCCAAGGCCTTCCGCCCGCGGCCCAGGAATGGCGCTCCGCTTTGCTTGAGGAGGTCGCCGCCTACGACGACGCCCTTTTGGAGAAGTTCCTGGCGGAGGAGGAGATTGGCCGGGAGGAAGTGCTTCAGGCTTTGCGCATGGGTGTGCAGTCCCTTGAGATCATCCCCGTCATTTTTGGGTCCGCCACTGCCGGGATTGGGATAGGGGAGCTTTTGGATTGGACCTCCGCGCTGGCCCCCGAGCTTAATCCCGAGGGAGACACGAAATTGCGATGTTTCAACCTCACCCTCGATCCCTATTTGGGGCGGTTGACCTATGTGCGCGTCCTCTCCGGGGAAATAAAGGAAGGTGACACCCTCTACGAGCTTTCCACAAAGAACAAGGTTCAGCTTCGCGATATTTACGGATTCTTCGGGACGAAGATGGAAAAAACCGGGAAAGCGGAGGCTGGGGAGATCGTGGCCCTGGGGAAACTCGAGGATATCCCGCTTGGAGCCACGCTGAGCACCAATCCTGAGGCCGAGCCCTTGCCCTCCATTCCCTTCCCTAAACCGGTGTTCATCCGCGCTGTGGCCCCGAAATCCCAGGCCGACGAGGAGAAGATGAGCACGGTCCTCCGGGAATTCGTGAGCACCAAAGCCACCCTCACCTATGCCCGCGATCCGGTGACAAAAGAGGGGATCGTTTCAGGAATGGGCGATATTCACCTGAATGTTTTGGCGGAAAAGCTCAAGAACCGCTATGGCGTGGAGGTTACGTACCGTATTCCCAAGGTGCCTTATCGGGAGACCATCAAAAAGACGGCGATCGCGAGCTACCGGCACAAGAAGCAGACCGGTGGTCACGGTCAGTTTGGAGAGGTCCATTTGCGCATCGAACCCTTGCCCCGTGGGGCCGGTTTTGAGTTCGTGGACGAGACCAAAGGCGGGGTCATTCCCCAGGAGTTCATCCCCGGGGTGGAGAAGGGCGTGCGGGACGCCATGGAGGAGGGTTTCCTGGCGGGCTTCCCCATGGTGGATATCAAGGCCGCCGTGTTCTACGGGATGTACCACGAGGTGGACTCCTCTGAGCTTTCCTTCCGCATTGCCGCGCGGCAGGCCTTCAAGCTTGCCGCGGAAAAAGCTGATCCGGTCCTCCTTGAGCCCATCATGCTTCTCACCGTCACCACCCCCGAGGCCTTCACCGGGGACATCATTTCTGACCTCAACGGCCGGCGGGGGCGCATCTTGGGGATGGAATCCGAGGGCGGCCGCACCAAGATCCGGGCGGAGGTGCCTCTCGCGGAGATCCTCTCCTACGCCCTCGATCTCAAATCCATGACCCAGGGACGGGCTACCTTCCAGATGGAGTTCCTGCGCTACGACTACGTGCCAGCCGCGCTGCAAGAGCGGGTGTTGGCGCAGCTGCGCGCCGCGGCCAATGGTGGTTAAAGAGTGGATGACTCCCACCGTGGCGGTGGTGGACTCCACCCCCGTGGGAGAGGCCTTGAAACAGGCGGAGGAGAAGGGGCTGGCGGTTCTTTTCGTGGTGGACGAGGCCCAAAGGCTGCGGGGCTTCCTTACCAGAAAAGCCCTGACCTCCGCACCTTCCCCGGATCTTCCCGTGGAGAAAATCCTGGCCCAGCCACAGGATGTTCTCACCCCCGAGGATCCCCTGGAGCGGGCGGCGGCCCTCCTTTCGCATTATCTCGTTCTGCCCGTGGTGGATGAGGAGCGACGGTTGATCGGGGCCCTCTCTAAGGACGGCCTTCTTCGGGCCTTAACTCACCTTGCAGCCCTGGGTGAAGGAGGGTTGCGCATCCGCATTCGCCTCCATAACCCGGACGAGATCTATCAAGCCTTGAATGTTTTAGCAGAGGAGAAGATCACGTTAGTGGCGGTCCTCCGCGGCCAGGAAGGGGAATTGATTCTCCACGTGCAAGGGGTGAACGATCCCGCCAAGCTTCGGGAGCGGTTGGCCCAAGCCCTGAAATGAGCATGCGAAGAACAGAGATCTCCGTGCAAACCCGGGCGAAAGAGGAAGTTTTGGACATCACGGCCAAGGTGAGCGAGGCCGTGCGAATGCTGGGAGTTGAGGAAGGATTTGTCCTCCTTTTTTGTCCCCACACCACTGCGGCCCTCACCGTGAACGAGGCGGCGGATCCCGATGTGCGCGAGGACTTCCGGCGCGCTTTTTCCTCGATGATCCCGAACATGTCCTTTTTCCACACGGAAGGGAATTCCCCGGCGCATGTGCGGGCGGCGATCCTGGGGCCTTCCCTTGTCCTTCCGGTCACAAACGGAAGGCTGGAGCTGGGGACCTGGCAGGGCGTGTATTTCTGTGAATTCGATGGGCCGCGGCGGCGAGAGGTGTGGGTGTACGCATTGGTTGAGGGAGGGGGCAAGGAAAGCTAGAATGGGCCAAGACGGCCAGTGTAGCTCAAGGGGTAGAGCATCCGCCTTGTAAGCGGAGGGTTGCCCGTTCGAGTCGGGCCACTGGCTCCAGGAGGGGTAGCGAAGCGGCCAAACGCACCAGGCTGTAAACCTGGCGGCCATCGGCCTTCGGGGGTTCGAATCCCTCCCCCTCCACCACTTGCGTTGGCCCGAATATTTCGGGTAGACTTAAACTTACTGGGCCCGTGTAGCTCAGTCGGCAGAGCGTCCCGCTGGTAATGGGAAGGTCGCCGGTTCGACTCCGGCCGCGGGCTCCATGACGCTCAAAAACAAGGAGGTTGGGAATGGCCACGAAAGAGCAGTTTGTACGAACTAAACCGCATGTGAACGTGGGGACCATCGGGCACATCGATCATGGCAAAACCACGTTGACCGCGGCCATCACCAAGGTCCTTTCTTGGAAGGGCCTGGCCAAGCCCCGCTCTTACGATGAGGTGGCTAAGGCCGACGCCAAGCTCTTCCGCCGCGACGAGACAAAAATCCTCACCGTGAACGTGGCCCACGTGGAGTACGAGACGGAGAAGCGCCACTACGCCCATATCGACTGCCCTGGGCACCACGATTACATCAAGAACATGATCATCGGCGCGGCCCAGATGGATGGGGCGATCCTCGTGGTCTCTGCTGTGGACGGCCCCATGCCTCAGACCCGGGAGCACGTGCTCCTTGCACGCCAGGTGAACGTTCCGGCCATCGTCGTCTTCCTCAACAAGGTGGACCTCGTGGATGACCCGGAGCTTTTGGACCTGGTGGAGATGGAGATCCGTGAGCTTCTCTCCAAGTACGAGTTCCCGGGCGATGAGGTGCCGGTGATCCGAGGTTCAGCCCTCAAGGCCCTCCAGGCCAACTCCATCGATGATCCGGCGGTGAAGCCGATTCTGGAGCTCCTCGATGCCATCGATAATTACATCCCGCTTCCCAAGCGCGAGGAGGACAAACCATTCCTCATGCCCATCGAGGACATCTTCTCCATCAAGGGCCGCGGAACAGTGGTCACGGGCCGAGTGGAGCGCGGAAAACTCCGGCCGGGCGATGAGGTGGAGATCGTGGGCCTCACCGATGAGATAAAGAGGACCGTGGCCACGTCCATCGAGATGTTCAACAAGATCCTGGACGAGGCTCTGCCCGGCGACAACATCGGCGTCCTTCTGCGCGGCATCGAGAAGGACGAGGTGGAGCGTGGTCAGGTCCTGGCTGCTCCCGGCTCCATCACCCCGCACACGGAGTTCCTGGCCCAGGTTTACGTCCTCTCCAAGGAGGAAGGTGGCCGCCATACCCCGTTCTTCACCGGCTACAAACCCCAGTTCTACTTCCGCACCACCGACGTGACCGGCGAAATCTTCCTTCCCGAGGGTGTGGAAATGGTCATGCCCGGGGATAACGTGGACAATCTACGGTGCAAGCTCATAAAACACGTGGCCCTGGAGGAGGGGCAGCGGTTCGCCATCCGCGAGGGCGGAAAGACCGTGGGCGCGGGCGTGGTCACGAAGATCCTGAAGTAGTATGGCCAAAAAAGAGAACGTGCTCATCGTGGCTCTGGCCTGCTCCCAATGCGGGCGCTACAATTACTACACCCGCAAGAACCGGCAGAAGGTGCGGGGAAAGTTGGCGTTCCGCAAATACTGCAAGTGGTGCCGTAAGCACACGGAGCACAAGGAGGTGTGAGGCCCGAGTTTTTCTCGGGCTGAGGACAGGCCCGTAGCTCAAGTGGCAGAGCGGCGGACTCCAAATCCGCAGGTTGGGGGTTCGAGTCCCTCCGGGCCTGCCAAGGAGGAAAAATGTCGGTGTTGGCGAAGGTGCGGGAGTACTTCGCGTCCGTGCGGGCCGAGGTGGCCAGGGTCAGCTGGCCGTCGCGCAAAGAGGTGGTGACATTCACCACCTTGGTGATCCTTCTCACGTTGGCTTTGGGGATCTACCTGGGCCTGGTGGACCTGGTGCTCCAGCACCTTCTTCGACTCATCGTCACCAAGTGATCCGCGATGCAGCGCAAGCGTTGGTATGCCATCCAGACCCATACTGGCTCCGAGCTGCGCCTGAAAGAGGAGCTCGAGGAGCGGGTGCGCAAGCTCGGGTGGGAGAAGTATTTTGAGCCGATAAAGGTCGGCGAGCGGGAGGAACTCTTTTTCGTGCCCGTGGAGGAGGTCGTCACCTCTCGCTCCGTGCGCGGCCGCACCACCGACTACCGCATTCCCTACGAATACGACCTCCTTGTGTCCAACAACACCCGGGTTCAGCGCGGGGAGCTTTTGGCCCGCAAGCCTCCGCGGCATCTGCCTCTCGCCGCCGAGGTTCTCGCAGTGGAGCCTTATTGGCGGATTGTGGTGGAGACACCGAACCACACGGAGAAGGTTTACCTTGTCCCTCAAAGCAAAATTTTACGCCGGGATGTGCGCGTGGGAATCCGCGTTCGGCCCGGTCTTCCCATAACCATCGACGCCGATGAGCGCTACTCCTTCGCGGAGCAAGGGGAGATCGTGGCCCGGGAGAAGGTGAAAAAGGTCACCCTCCGCTATGAGAACGGCCGGGAGGAGGAGGTCATCGTTCCCGAGGCCTTGCTTCCTGCGGCGGTAAAGGCGGGCGCGAAACTTCCCGCTGGGACAGCGATCGAGGAAGAGCACAAGATTTATGCCGGTGCTTCGGGCTTGGTGAAGGTCCGGGAGTACAAGGACAAAAGGGTGGTGACGATCCAGCGCATTGAAAAGCGTCGGCTCATCCCCGGCTACGTATTTGCCAAGATGGGTTTGGACGAGGAGCAGATGCGGGAACTTGTGCGGGGTTTGGAGCGAGCGGCGCGGTTTGTGGGCAGCCGGTCCACGCCCGTTCCCATTGACGGACCGGAGGCCACGGTCCTCGGCCGCCTCACGGGAACTGTGGCTGCACCCGCGCCGGAGGGGAAGCCCAAGGTGGAGGTGGGGTTCGAGGTGGGCGAGGTGGTCCAGATCGTGGAGGGCCCGTTCGCCGACTTCACCGGCGAGATCAAAGAGATCGACAAAGAGGCGGAGGAGGCCGTGGTGATGGTGCGCATTTTCGGCCGGGAGACCCCGGTCCGCATAAGTCTGAGCGGGATCGAGAAGATCTGAGGAGGGGAGGATGCCGAAACAGGTGGTGGCCAAGATCAAGCTCCAGATCCCGGCCGGGCAGGCCAACCCGGCCCCGCCCGTGGGCCCGGCTCTCGGCGCTCACAAGGTCAACATCATGGAGTTCTGCAAACGCTTCAACGAGGCCACGAAGAACGAGGAGCCGGGGACCCTCATTCCTGTGGAGATCACAGTCTACGACGACCGCACCTTCGACTTTGTTCTGAAGCAGCCTCCGGTTTCCGTCCTCCTCAAGAAGGCCGCGGGGATTGAAAAGGGTTCTTCCCAGCCCAACAGGGTCAAGGTGGGCAAGGTGACCATGGAGCAGATCCGCCGCATTGCGGAAAAGAAGATGCCTGACCTCAACACCGACGATCTTGAGGCGGCGATCCGCATGGTCCTGGGGACGGCCCGGAACATGGGAATCGAGGTGGTGCCATGAAGCACAGCAAACGCTACCTCCAGACGGTGGCGCTAGTGGAAAGAGAGCGGGTTTATCCGGTGCGGGAGGCCATCGCCCTCCTTAAACGCACGGCCACCGCGAAGTTTCCGGAGAGCGCGGAGGCCGCGTTCAAACTGGGGATCAACCCAAGCCAGCATCAGGTCCGCGGAACCTGTGTCCTTCCCCATGGCACGGGGAAGACCGTGCGGGTCTTGGTGTTCGCCAAAGGCGAAAAGATCCGGGAGGCGGAGGCCGCGGGCGCGGATTACGTGGGCGGAGAAGAGCTGGCCGAAAAAATTCTCAAAGAAGGATGGCTGGAGTTCGACCGGGTGGTGGCCACTCCGGACATGATGCCCCTTGTGGGAAAGCTCGGGAAGATTCTGGGCCCGCGGGGGCTCATGCCCTCCCCCAAGACCGGTACCGTGACCCAGGACGTGGCCCAGGTGGTGAAGGAGCTCAAAGCGGGGATGATCGAGTTCCGGGCTGACCGTTATGGGATCGTGCACGCTGTGTTTGGGAAAACCTCGTTCACCGAGGATCAGCTTTATGAGAACCTGTTGGCCCTGACCAAAGCCATCATAGAGCGAAAGCCCGAGGGTGTGCGGGGCCGCTATGTGCAACGGGTCTCTATCTCTTCCACCATGGGCCCGGGGATTCGCGTGGACGAGCGAGAGCTTTTGAATTTGGCCTCGCAACTCCGCTGAGGAGGGGGACATGCCCAAGCCGGAGAAGATCGCGCTCGTGCAGGAGTTGCGGGAGAAGCTGGCCCAGGCCTCGGGTGTGGTGGTCATGGGCTTTCAGGAGATTCCGGCGGCGGAGATGACGGCCTTGCGTCGGGAGGTGCGCCGCCGGGGCGTGGAGATGAGGGTGGTGAAGAACACCCTGGCCCGAAGAGCTGCGGAGGAGGCCGGACTTTCCGAGCTTGGCCAATTCTTCCGCGGGCCTAACCTTTTGGTCATTGGGCGGGATGACCCCACTGTTCCGTTCAAGCTGGCCCTGGAGTTCACCAAAAAATACCCGAACTCCTTCCGCGTGCGGGGTGGGGTCTTTTCCGGGGAGGTGGTGCCGGCGGAGGAGGTCCAGTGGTATGCCACCTTGCCCTCCCGGGAGGAGCTTTTGGCGAGACTCGCCGGGAACATGCTTGGGCCGGTGCGCGGCCTGGTCTTCTCCCTCGCCGGGATCCTGCAGAAGTTGGTGGTGGTGCTTAGCGAGATCCAGAAAGCAAAAGAGAGGGGTGAACAGCAATGACGAAGGAAGAGATCATCCAGGCGATCGAGGGCATGACGGTTAAGGAGCTGGCGGAGCTTGTGAAAGCTCTGGAGGAGAAGTTTGGGGTTTCGGCCCAGGTGGCGGCGCCGGTGGGGGTGGCGGTTGCGCCTCAACCCGGTGCGGCCGCCGCGGCTGCTCCGGAGAAGACCACCTTTGACGTGGTCATCACCAATGCCGGCCAGCAGAAGATCCAGCTCATCAAGGTCGTGAAGGACATCACCGGAAAGGGTCTCAAGGAGTGCAAGGATCTTGTGGACAACGTGCCGGCGGTGGTGAAGTCCGGGGTCTCCCGAGAGGAGGCCGAGGACATCAAAAAGAAGCTGGAGGCTGCAGGAGCGGAGGTTCAGATTAAGTGATGATCACCCGTCGCTTTTATGGCCGAGTGAAGCCCCGCCTGGAGCCGCCGGATTTCATCGCCCACCAGCTCCAGTCCTACGCGCGGTTCCTGCGGGAGGGGATCCCTCGAGTGTTCGCGGAGGTGAGCCCCATCCGCGCTCCCGGCCGCGAGGATCTTTACCTTGAGCTGGTCGACCCGTATCTTGGGGAGCCGCGCTACGACGAGTGGGAGTGCCGGGATCGCGATCTCACCTATGCCGCCCCCCTTAAGGCTACCGGCCGTCTCTATGCCGAAGGGAAGCTCATCCAGGAGGCGGAGCTTTACTTGGCCGACGTCCCCCTTATGACCCCAAGGGGGACATTCATCATCAACGGCACGGAGAATGTGATCGTAAGCGAGCTTGTGCGCTCGCCCGGCCTGTACATTACTCAGGATGAGCCCTTCCTTTTCCGCGCCCACTTCCTCCCCGAGCAGGGGGCTTGGCTAGAGATCGAGTTGGATGTGCGCAAATGGACCCTCAAGGCCCGGCTCGATCGACGTGCCACCGTACCCGTGACCACATTCCTGCGCACCATAGGATTGGACACCCCGGATATTGCCACCCGCTATTCCCTCTCCGTTCCCGTGGAGGGCCTTGAGGAGCTTTTGGAGCGTTGGAAGTATGTGCTTCTTGCGGAAAACATCCCCGTTGGGGACGAGGTTTGGCTTTTGGGCGAGGAGCTCACCCTTGAGCGGGTGAAAGCCCTCTCGCGTCTTGGCCGAACTCAGGTGCGCGTGGTCCATCCGGCCATTGCCCGCTCCCTCCAGGAGGAGAAAGTCGCTTCCCGCGAGGAGGCCATCCGGTTCATCTACTCCAAGTTCCGTTCTGGGGAGCGGGTGCCCCTTTCTCAGGCTGAGGAGTACATCCAGCGCTTCTACTTCCGGCCGGAGACCTACCATCTCACCCCGGTGGGGCGGTTCAAGATAAACCGGAAGCTCGGTCTCAACCGCGAGGAGACCTTCCTCACCCCGGAGGACATCTTCACCGCCCTG
Organism: Candidatus Bipolaricaulota bacterium; assembly: GCA_014360945.1. GTDB lineage: Bacteria > Bipolaricaulota > Bipolaricaulia > Bipolaricaulales > Bipolaricaulaceae > DTER01. The sequence goes on along the minus strand of JACIWM010000005.1, from coordinate 9,909 downwards.
GAGCTCCTTTTGCGGGCCCCGGAGGATCCAAGTCTTTTGGATGAGCCCGATCATTTGGGCAACAAAAGAGTGCGGATGGCCGGGGAGCAGGCGGAGGCAGCGCTGCGGGAGGGCCTGGTGCGCATGGCTCGGGTGGCCGAGGACAAACTCATCCACATCGAGCTCGAGGAGAAGGACCTCATCCGCCGCATCGTCTCCACCCGTACCATTCAGGCCGCCCTGAACAGCCTTTTTTATACCGGCCGGCTCTCCCAATTCCTCGAGCAGACCAACCCCCTTTCCGAGCTCACCCACAAGCGCCGGCTCTCTGCCCTTGGGAACGTCGCGCCCGCGGCAAAGCGGGCGAAGGTGGAAATCCGCGACGTTCATCCTTCCCATTACGCCCGGATTTGCCCCATCGAGACGCCCGAGGGCCAGAACGTGGGTCTCATCACGTCCATGGCCGTCTACGTCCGGGTCAACGATTACGGGTTCCTTGAGGCCCCTTATGCCGTGGTGAAAAACGGACGCATCACCGGGGAGATCAAGTATCTCATGGCCGACGAGGAGGAGCATTACAAGATCGCACCAGCCACCGTGGAAGTGGACAAAGACGGCCGGATCCTCGGGGAAAAGGTTCTCGTGCGCACGGGGAGGGAGGAGTTCCTCTACGTTTCCCCGGAAGAGGTGGATTTCGTGGAGGTGGCTCCCAACACAATCCTCGGTGTTTCCGCAGCCCTCATCCCCTTCCTTGAACACGATGACGCCAACCGGGCCCTCATGGGCGCGAACATGCAGCGCCAGGCCGTGGCCCTTTTGCGGCCTCAAGCGCCCATCGTCGGCACGGGTCTGGAGGCCAAGGCCGCGAGGGATTCCGGGGCGGTGGTGGTGGCCGAGGAAGATGGTGTCGTGACCTATGTGGACGCCCAAAAAATCGTGATCAAGGGGAAGAAAGGCGAAAAGACTTACCGCCTGCGGATCTTCGAACGCTCCAACCAAGACACCATCATCCACCAACGGCCGGCGGTGCGCAAAGGGGACAAGGTCAAAAAGGGCGATGTAATTGCCGATTCCCAGTTCTCCGAGGGCGGAGAACTGGCCTTGGGGGCCAATCTCCTCGTGGCTTTCCTCCCCTTCGAGGGCTTCAACTACGAGGACGCCATCGTCGTCTCCGAGAGATTGGTCCGGGAAAACCTCATGGACTCCATCCACATCCAGGAGTTCGAGGTCCGGGCCGAGGATACGAAACTTGGGCCGGAGGAGATCACCGCGGACATCCCCAACCTTCCTCGTTCAGCCATGCGCAATTTGGACGAGCACGGGATCGTGCGCGTGGGGACCGAGGTGCGCACCGGCGACATTCTGGTGGGAAAGATCACGCCCAAAGGTGAGAGCGAACCAACCCCTGAGGAACGCATCTTCCTTTCCATCTTTGGCGAGCGCATGCGCAACTTCAAGAACACCTCGCTCAGGATGCCGCCCATCAGCGGAACGGCCACGGTGATTCGGGTGAAGCGGCTTTCCCGAGCGGCGGGTGACGAGCTTGAGGCCGGGGTGAACGAGCTCGTGAAGGTCTATGTGGCCCAGCGCCGCCAGATCGCCGTGGGCGACAAACTTGCCGGCCGCCACGGAAACAAAGGCGTCATCGCCGCCATCCTCCCGGTGGAGGATATGCCCTTCCTCCCTGATGGCACCCCGGTGGACGTGGTCCTCAACCCCTTGGGCGTTCCGTCCCGCATGAACCTGGGTCAGATCTTCGAGACGAACCTGGGGTGGTTGGCCGCCCTGCGCGGGGAAAAGGTGGCCTCCCCACCGTTTGATGGAGCGAAAGAAGAGGAAATCCTCACCGAGCTCACCGAGGAATTGAAGAAGCGCGGGCTTTCCGATGGCTCCCGAAAGGACGGGAAGGTCATTTTGCGCGACGGCCGCACCGGTGAGCCCTTTGAATCTCCGGTCACGGTGGGGGTCATGTACCTTCTCAAGCTCGAGCACATCGCGGCGGACAAGATCCATGCCCGTTCCACCGGACCCTATGCCCTCATCACTCAGCAGCCTTTGGGCGGGCGAGCCCATTTCGGTGGGCAGCGCCTGGGCGAGATGGAGGTCTGGGCCTTGGAAGCCTACGGTGCCGCTTCTCTCCTCCAAGAAATGCTCACCCTCAAAAGCGACGATGTGCGGGGAAGGGTGGCTCTGTACAAGGCCATCCTGCGCGGGGAGGACTTCCCCCGGCCCGGCATTCCCGAATCGTTCCGGGTTCTTTGGCAGGAACTCCGCTGTCTTGGCCTTTCCCTCAAAGCCTACGACAAAAGCGGCCGGGAATTGGATATCATTTAGCCCGTCATGGAGGAACGGGCGGCCGGACTGATCCTGTTTCGGGAAAATTCCGGAAAGCGCGAGTACCTCCTCATCAAGAACCTGCGCGGCGGACACTGGGGCTTTCCCAAAGGTCGCGTGGAGGAAGGGGAGGACGAGCTCCAGGCCGCCCGCCGCGAGGTGAGTGAGGAAGTGCAAATAAAAGATCTCCAGATCCTCCCAGGATTTCGCACCGTGGTACGCTACTCCTTTCCTCGCCGAAACGTGATGGTGCGGAAAGAGGTGGCTCTTTTTTTGGCCCGTACAACGGAGGAAGGCCGTCCCTTTCCTGCGGAAGTGGCGGACATGGTGTGGCTTCCATATGAAGAGGCTTTAAAACGCATAACTTTTGAGGAGCAACGCGACGCCCTGCGCCAGGCTGAGGCCTGGCTCAACGCCCAGTAAAAGGAGTTTTTTATGAGCAGTGGGGCCATAGCCTCGATTGGGGTTTTCTTCCTCACCTATGCGCTGATCCTCTCTGGCCGCGTGCAACAGACTGTCGGCGCGCTTCTTGGCGCCGTGGCCATGCTCTTGGTGGGCACGGCCTTTGGCTTCCTTTCCTCCCATGACGTGGCCGAGGTCGTTGACGTGGACACGATTTTTCTTCTTTCCGGTATGATGATCATCGTCGGGCTTCTACAACGCACCGGATTCTTTCAGTTCGTGGCCATCAAAGTGGCCAAGCGGTCCAAAGGGCATCTTTTGAGCCTTTTTGTGGCCCTGGCTGTGGCCAGCGCCCTTCTTTCCATGTTCCTCGACAATCTCACCACTATGCTCACCTTTGTTCCCGTCACCCTTTCCATCGCCGAAGTAATGGGGGTATCCGCCGTTCCTTTGCTTTTGGGGGAGGCTGTCGCCGCGGATTTGGGCGGGGTATTCACCCTCATTGGGGATCCGCCCAACGTCATCATCGGCTCCGCCGGCCGCCTTTCCTTCAACGATTTTCTCACCCATACCGCTCCCGTGGCCCTGGTGGCTTTTTTGGCGACCATGGTCTTTTTTATTTTTCGCTACCGAAACGTGTTCAGTGCTCAGCCCGCACGGACGGAGATCCTTCCCCAGCTAGATGAGCACAGGGTCATCACCGACCGCAAAACGTTGCGCAAGCTTTTAGTGATTTTTTCCGTGGTGATCGTGTTGTTCGTGGTGCACTCTTGGTTGGGTCTCACCCCCGGTTTGGCGGCCCTGTGCGGTGCGGCCTTGGCCCTCGCCCTTTTGCGTCCCAAGATCGAAACGGTTCTCCAAAGCATTGAGTGGGAAATGCTTGTCTTTCTTTTGTCGCTATTCGTGGTGGTGGGCGGGCTTAATCGCAGCGGTGCCTTGCCCTATGTGGCCAGGAGCCTCGGTTCTTTGGGCCACGGCTCCCTAACCTCCCTGGCCCTTCTTTTCTTCTGGGGAAGTGGAATCTTCACCCTTTTCATTAGCGCTGTTCCCACCACCGTGGCCTTTGTGCCTTTGGTGCAGGAACTTGGAGCCTTGGGGGTTCCGGCCAATCCCCTTTTGTGGTCGTTGGCCTTGGGCATCGGTTTCGCCGGCCCGGGAACGCCCTTCGCCACCGCCGCCAATATCGGCGTTATAAACCTTGCCAAACACGGTCCCGAACCCCTGAGCTACAAAGATTGGGTAGCTGTAGGCATCCCAATCTTCCTCATCTCCGGAATCATTGGTTGCCTGTTTCTCTGGCTGGGGATAAAGATCGGCTGGTTCATGTAAGGAGGCGCCGGTGAGTTTTATCCAGGAAGTTCAGCCCGGCCTTTTCCTCGTGGATATCGATCATTTCGGCGAGCCCGGGCTTGGGGGCGCGTATGTTTTGGTAGCGGGCGACGAGGTAGCTCTAATTGACTCCGGAACTTCTCGGGCCAAGGACCGCATTCTTCAGGCCCTTGCTGAGCTCGGCCTTTCCCCTGCCCAAGTGAGGTGGATTTTCCTCACCCATGTCCATCTAGATCATGCCGGCGGCGCGGGTGCCCTCCTTCCTAAATTTCCGCAAGCTACAGTGGTCGTCCATCCCCGGGGAGCTAAACACCTTGCGGACCCCAGCAAATTGGTGGCCTCGGTCAAAGAGGCTACTGGCCCCAGGTTTCCTTTTTATGGCGAAGCTTTCCCCATTCCCGAGGAGCGTCTTCACCCGGCCGATGATGGCGAAGTTTTCCCGCTAAGGGATTTGCGGGTTCAGGCCGTTCACACACCCGGACACGCTCCGCACCACCTTTGCTTTTTCATTCCCGAACGCGGATTTCTTTTCACCGGTGATGCTGTCGGTCTTTACATCAAAAGTCGCCTTTTGCCCACCACCGTTCCCCCAAGCTTCGACCTCGCTGCGGCCTTGGCCTCCTTGGATAAATTGAATTTGCTTGACCCCAAAATTCTCCTTTTCACCCATTTCGGGCCGGGTGAGCCACGCCTCATCCACGACTACAAAGAGCTTCTGCTTTGGTGGGTGGAACGGGTGCGGAAGTACAAGGATGTGCCAGAGGAGGAGGCAATTTCCTCCATCCTTGCTGAGCTCCAAAAAGAGGGCTGGCCCGTGGGGCCCGGGGTCTCCGGAGATTGGGTCATGTCCGTCCGCGGAGTCCTCCAATATCTGCGCCGCGGGGTGCACGGTTGATCGCGTTTGTGCTCCTCCCCGTCCCCGGAACAACCGGTTTCGACTATCAGGTTCCCGAGGGGATAGAGGTAAAACCCGGGGATTGGGTGGAAGTTCCGTTCGGGAAGCGTACCCTTTTGGGAGTCGTAAAAGAACTTCGGGAAAAGCCGGAGTTTTCCGGAGCCCTTCAGGTCATTCGCCGTGTGCTAGGCCTCGCTTTTCCCACGCACTTTTTTTCGCTTTTGGAGCGCACAGGCGATGAGGCCTGCACTTCTTTGGGCATGACCATCGCCCATGTGATTCCCAAGCCTGTACGTGCTCGCCAGAAAACCTCGGCTCTTCCCTTCTCCTATGAGGAGCCGGAGAAAGCTGTGGAGCTTACGGCGGAGCAGAAGGCGGCGGTGGAGGCGATCTCCGCGGGCCTTGGGTCCGGCCGGGAATTTTTGGTGTTCGGTCCGCCGGCTGCGGGGAAGACTGAAGTTTATCTGGCGGCGGCCCGAAACGCCTTGGAATGTGGGTATCACGCCATTTTGCTAGAGCCGGAGATCTCCCTTTTGCCGCAGCTTTGGAGCCGTGCCCGCCGGAGCCTGGGTTTTACCCCTGCTGTCTACCACGGGGAGCTCCCGCCCGGCGAGCGATTCCGCATCTGGTCCCAAGCCCTTCGCGGCGAGGAGAAATGCGCCGTGGGCACGCGCTCCGCTGTGTTCCTCCCCTTCCCCAAGCTCGGGCTCATCGTGCTCGATGAGGAAGGAGAGCCCGGATACAAAGAGGAACGCGCTCCCCATTATCATGCCCGACTTTTTGCGGAAAGCCGTGCTGATACGGAAGGCGCGGCCGTGGTGCTGGGCGGGGCGGCGCCGGCGGTGGAGACGTTCTTTCGGGCCGAGCGCGGGGAAATCCGCATTCTTTCCTTGCCACAGCGGGTGGTAGGAAAGGCTCCCACCGTGCGATGTGTGGAAAAAGCACCGCAGGAGATCATCAGTCCGGATCTTCGCGCGGCCATGGCCCGCCACCTCGCCCAAGGCGGACAAATTCTTCTTTTTTTAAACCGCCTCGGATACTTCACCGGCGCTTCGTGCCGCAGATGCGGAGAGGTTCTACGCTGCCCGGATTGCGAAGTGGCCCTGGTCTTTCATTTGGCGGAGAAAACTTTTCGTTGTCATGCATGCGGGAAGAATTATGCTGATCCTGCGTGTCGCCGTTGCGGAAGCACCAGGTTCCATCTCTTCGGGGCGGGAACGGAGCGGGTAGAACACGAGGCAAGAAAATTGTTCCCGGAGGCGAGGGTGGCGCGCCTGGACGAGGAAACCGCCCACGCTCGGGATCAGATTCTCTCACAACTTGCTCGTGGGGAGTTGGATATCTTGGTAGGAGCACAGATGGTTGGGAAAGGCCTGGATTTTCCGAACATCACCCTGGTGGGCGTGATCGATGTGGATCAGCTTTTGGCTATGCCCACTTTTTATGCAGCGGAAAGGACTTTTCAGCTTCTTCTTTCTGCCATCGGCCGGGCCGGCCGCGGGGAAAAGCCCGGCGAGGTCGTGGTCCAGACGAACATGCCCGACCACTACGCCATCGCCACCGCCCTGCGCGGAGATTATCTCACGTTCTACGCGGAGGAAATAAAATTCCGCCGGCTTCTTCGTTATCCGCCGTTCTCAAGACTGGTGCGCATCATCCTGAGCGGGAAGAGGGCGGAGAAGAAGGCTGCGGAGATGGCAGAAGTCCTCAAAAACGCGGGCTTGGAAGTGCTGGGGCCGGCCAAGCTTCATCCCTTGCGGGGCAAGCCGAGGTTTCACATTCTCGTCCGAGGAGAAAAAGATGTGCCGTTGCGGGTAAAGCGAGCTTTAGCCAAGCTTCCCCCGAACGTCCGGGTTGAGCCCGACCCTCTTTGGCTCGGCTAATCCAGGGGCCAAAAGCCCCGCTCGTGCCAGATCCTCTCCCGCAGGTCATGGTCCAGAGCAGCCAAAAGGTCCAAATGAGTTTGCTCCCAGCGCGCAAGGGATCTATAGAGCTCGGCAAGGGGCTCGGGTGCATTCTTAGCTTTCTCCGAATAAAAGGCCACCGCCCTCTCCTCTAAGGCCATCCCGGCATAGATCGCGGCGGCCTCGAATCCCGCAGCTTCGACCTCCTTTTTCACTTCCTCGGTGAGCACCGCCGCTGTCACATCCACGGGTAGTGAAATTTTTCCGATCTCGCCTTTCTTCAGAAGCTCAGCCAGGGCTTTGGCCAAATATTCCTTGTGGCGTTCCTCCTCTTTGGCCAAAAGGCGGAAAAGCTCTTGGACTCCGGGTGACTTGGCCGTGCTCGCCGCGTGTTCGTAGAACGCGCGGCCCCGCTCCTCAAAAATAATGGCCCCTTTGAGCACTGCCTCGGGCGTTTCCATTACCGTCTCCTTTCGCGTTATTTTACCCGATTGCGAAAGAACACGAGCTTCCTGGGCCAAAACCACAAGGAGCTCCTGACGCCGTGCCCGAGGAATGTGACAACGCAAAAGGTCCCCACGAACCTCTCCACAGCCCAAAACCTCCCCATTAAGACAAAGGGCCACATATCCCTGGGGCATCCCCGGTTTTTTCAAGGGCCGTCCTAAAAGAAGCTCCCGTAGCTCTTCTCGTGAAAGTTCCACACGCCTTGCTCGCACCCGCTCGCCAAGGACCATGAGGCCGAAACTCGTGGGCTTGAGTCCCCACGGCTGCACCCGCACAACCCTTATTCCCACCGCGTGGACTTGCACATTCTCCGGCACCGTTGGGGCGGTGGTCAGCCAGTATGCCTGGTGCCTGAAAACTAAGCGCCCCGGCAACTCTTTCACTCCGAATTCGCCAAGGAGCTTTTCCACCTCCTCAGGAAGGTCTTCGTAGGACGGCAATGAAACCTCCTTCGGAATCGAAATGATGGGGATAGATGCGCACCGTTTTTCTCAGCTCTGCTCCATAGTCTTCCTCTCCGAAGCAGACAAGGCCGCGCTCGTGAGGGACCGGCGGCTCCCAGGGGACGAGCTCGGCCAAACCTCGCTCGATCACATGTTTCACCACGCCCTCGTTTTCCTCGGGAGCCAAGGTACAGGTGGAGTAGACCACAATTCCTCCGGGCTTCACAAGTCCGAGGGCCCTCGTCAAAAGTTTTTTCTGGATGCCGCTTAGCCGATTTATTGTGCCCAAGGGTGCGCCTTTGCGAAGGTGCGGAAACTTCCGGGCCACACCTTCCGAAGAACAGGGTGCGTCCACCAAAACGCGATCAAAAACTCCTTCACCCGGAAAATTCTCGCCGGGGCATTCAGTGACCACCGCACATTTGACCCCAAGGCGATAGATGTTGGCCAACAGGGCCTGGATCCTTTTGGGCGAGGAATCGTTGGCCACAAGGAGCCCTTGATCCGCCATGTATTGGGCGATTTGCGTGGTCTTTCCTCCCGGCGCGGCGCAGAGATCCAAAATGTTTTCCCCGGGTTTTGGGGCCAAAGCTTTCACGGGAAGAAGCTGGGTGGCCTCCTGCACGTAGTAATAGCCGAGCCAATGTTCCAAAGTGTTGCCGATGGGGATTTCTCCCTCCACCACAAAGCAGGTTTCGTCCCACGGAAGGGGTTGGAGATCAAACCCTTTGGCCTCAAGGCGCCTTCTGAGAGTCGCTGGCTCAATCCGCAGGGTATTTGTGCGGATCACCGTGGGAAGGGGACGGTGGATGGTTTCCCAAAAGCGTTCCCAATCGGGGATGATCTCCCGATAGCGCTCCATGGGGATGGAAGCTTACCCCAAGGGCGAGCTCAGCTCACTTTTGCGGAGGAATGGTTAAAATTTGCCCATGCTCACGCGAATTCGCGCGCTGCCCCGGAACATCTGGGCCGTGAGTCTCACGAGTTTCCTCATGGACATCTCCTCGGAGATGGTCCTGAATCTGATCCCCCTCTTTTTGGCCAATGTGCTTGGCGCGGGCGGGACGGTGATCGGCGCAGTGGAAGGGGTGGCGGAATCGGTGGCCGCGCTTCTCCGCGTTTTCTCCGGGTATCTCTCGGACCGATTTAGGCGGCGGAAGTGGCTAGCTGTCCTGGGTTACGGAATATCCGCGTTGAGCAAACCTTTCTTTTATCTAGCTGGAACTTGGTGGCATGTGGCCCTGGCCCGCTGGGCCGATCGGGTGGGAAAAGGCATTCGCACGGCTCCCCGCGATGCTCTTGTGGCCGACTCCATCGATGCCGGAAACCGCGGCCTCGCCTTCGGACTACACCGCGCTGCCGACACCGCCGGCGCCTTTTTAGGCATTTTGGGCGCGCTTTTCGCCGTAAGGTTCACCCAAGGGTTTGCCCCCACGCTTCAGGCCGTAACTTTCCGCACGATCGTACTTGTAAGCGTAATTCCTGGGTCTTTGGCTGTGCTTTCCTTAGCCGTTTTGGCCCGGGAACCGTCCGTATTGCGAACTTCCCAGCGGGCTCGACCACGAATTTCCGGACTGGGGCGTCCTTTCCTCTTTTTCCTTTTCCTTGTTGGCCTTTTTGAGCTTGGGAATTCTGCGGACGCCTTCTTGGTCCTGCGGGCCCAGACTTTGGGTGCGAACGTTCTTTCCATCCTAGGAATGCTTGCTGTGTTCAACCTCGTGTACTCACTTATTTCCACGCCGGCCGGGGCTCTTTCCGACAGAGTTCCCCGTAAGGCCCTCATTTTAGGGGGCTGGCTTTTCTATGCCCTGGTTTATTTGGCGATTGGACTGGCCCGGGAAAGTTGGCACATGTGGGTGATTTACGGGGCTTACGGGGTCTACTACGGGGTGGCCTACGGCACGGCCCGAGCGTTGATCGCCGACATCGTTCCGGCGGAATTGCGGGGCACGGCCTACGGTGCTTATGCCACGGTGGTGGGAGCCATGGCTTTCCCGGCCTCCTTGATCGCCGGAATCCTGTGGGATTCCTTCGGTCCTGCTGCTCCCTTCTATTTTGGAAGTGCCCTTGCCTTCCTGGCCTCGTTCGGCCTTTTTCTGTGGCACCCGGAATTTCA
>JACIWM010000049.1 GCA_014360945.1 Candidatus Bipolaricaulota bacterium | reverse complement strand
GCGGATTTTCTCCTCTCCCAGCTGCGTAGCTTTTGTGAGGCCGAACGGGGTCCGTTAGGAACGGTGGTCGGCCGGGTTCAGCGGGGGGAAGGCCCGGTGGTGGTGGTCACGGGCCACATGGACACTGTGCCGGCGGGCGAGGGATGGACCGTGCCCCCGTTCTCCGGGGAGATCCGGGAGGGTTTTCTCTTCGGACGGGGGGCGGTGGATATGAAGGGGGCCATTGCTGCCCAGATCGCCGGGGCGGCCAAGATTGCCCCCGAAATTCAAGGGACGCTTTGTCTTGTATACGTGCCCCACGAGGAGACCGCGGAGGGGGTGGCCCTCGGCCGAGCTTTGGACCATTTGGGAAATCCGGATCTTGTGATCCTTGGGGAGCCCACGGATCTACGGCTGGGCATCGGGCATCGAGGCCGGGCGGTGATCCGTGTCGTCGCCAAGGGGAAAGCGGCCCACGCCTCCATGCCGGACCTCGGGGAAAACGCGATTGAGAAGATGCTTCACGCCTTGGGACACGCCCTGCGCACGCCCCTTCCCGAGGATCCCTTGCTCGGCCAGGGCACGGTGGCCCCGGTGTTCCTTAGCGCCGACGGCCAGGGGCCGGTCATCCCCGATCGGTGCTTAGCCCTTTTGGATCGACGGGTGGTACTGGGCGAGACGGAACATTCGGTTTTGGCCGACTACCAAGGAATCGGCGCAGAGGTGGCCATCGAGGAGGTGGACCTTCGGTTCTATACGGGGGAAGCGGTGCGAACAAAGCTTTTCTTTCCGGCTTGGTACATGGATCCCGATCACCACTGGGTCCGGCTGGCCTGGGAATCCTTGGGAGGACCGCCGTTTCGCATCTGGCGGTTCTCCACGGACGGGGTGGAATCCTGCGGTCGACGGGGCATCCCCACTTTGGGGTTCGGGCCGGGCGACGAACGCTTAGCCCACCAAGTGGACGAACGAGTTTCTGTGGCCGACCTTCAGCGGGCCGCCGCAAGTTACGCCAAACTCTTGCGGGCCCTTCTTCGGCCGGAGGCCAGACCTAAAGCTCGGAATTCCCGCGGCCCTCAAAATCACGGAAAACGGCGGAATCAAGGGCGACACCACTAGGCAAAATAAAAAGGCCCCGGAAGAACTCCGGGGCCCTTTTTCATTTACCTCAGTACTCCGGCGGGGTGGGGACGGTCTCCTTCTTCTCCTCGCGCACCTCGGCCACCAAGGCCTCGGTGATGAGGAGCATCCCGGCGATGGAGGCGGCGTTCTGCAGGGCCGAGCGCGTCACCTTCGTGGGGTCGATGATCCCGGCCTCGTACATGTCCACGAACTTCTCCTGGACCACGTCGAAGCCCACCGTGTCCTTCTCCTTCTTGAGGCGCTCCACGATCACCGCGCCCTCGAACCCCGCGTTCTCCGCGATCTGCCGCACCGGAGCCTCCAGGGCCTTCCGGAGGATCTGGATCCCCAGCTTTTCGTCGCCCTCGAGCTCCTTCTCCAGTTGATCGAGGACGCGGCTGGCGCGGAGGAGGGCCACACCGCCACCGGGGAGGATCCCCTCTTCCACCGCGGCCCGGGTGGCCTCGAGGGCGTCCTCGAAGCGGTGCTTCTTCTCCTCAAGCTCAGTTTCGGTGGCCGCGCCGACCTTGATCACCGCCACCCCGCCGGCGAGCTTGGCCTTCCGCTCCTCCAGCTTCTCCCGGTCGTATTCGCTGTCAGTGGTCTTGATCTGCTCCTCGATCTGCTCGATCCTAGCCTTGATTGCCTCGGGATTGCCCTTTCCGCCGATGATGGTCGTGGACTCATGGGTCACCCGCACTCGTTCGGCCTGGCCCAGCATGTCCAAGGTGGCGTTGCGCACCTCCATCCCGGCGTCCTCGGCGATGACCACGCCACCGGTGAGAATGGCGATGTCCTCGAGCATGGCCTTGCGCCGATCACCGAACCCCGGGGCCTTCACGGCGCAGGAAATGAGGGTCCCCTTGAGTTTGTTGATGACCAAGGTGGAGAGGGCCTCACCGGTGACGTCCTTGGCGATGACAAGGAGGGGACGGCCGGTCTGGGCCACCTTCTCCAGAAGCGGGATCATCTCCAAGGCATTCTTGAGCTCACGGTCGGTGATGAGGATGTAGGGGTTCTCCAGGTTCACCTCCATCTTCTTCGGGTCGGTGACGAAGTAGGGCGAGAGGTACTCCCGGTCGAACTGCATCCCCTCCACGACCTCGTAGTAGGTCTCGATGGTGTCGGAGTCCTCCACGGTGATAACCCCGGACTCGCCCACGGCCTCCATGGCATCGGCGATGATGCGGCCCACCTCGGGATCGTTGGCGGAGATAGCGGCCACCTGGGCGATCTCGTGTTTACCGGCGATCTTGCGGGACATCTTCTTGAGCTCCTCCACCACGGCCTTGACGCCCTTTTCGATGCCGCGTTTGAGGGCGATGGGGTTGGCGCCGGCGGCCACCATCTTGAACCCCTCCTTGACGAGGGCGTGGGCCAAAACGGTGGCGGTGGTGGTGCCGTCACCGGCCACATCGTTGGTCTTGGAGGCCACCTCTTTCACGAGCTGGGCCCCCATGTTCTCGAAGGGGTCCTTGTACTCCTGTTCCTCGGCGATGGTGACTCCATCGTTGACAATGTCTGGGGAGCCGAACTTTTTCTCGATACAGACGTTGCGGCCGCGGGGCCCAAGGGTCACCCGCACCACGTTGGCGAGCTTCTCCACACCGGCAAGGATCTTCCGTCGCGCCTCTTCCCCGTAGATGACCTCTTTCGCTGCCATACCCACCTCCTTACTCCTCAATAACGGCGAGAATGTCCGCGGTCTTCACGAGGAGGTATTTTTCGTCGCCCACGCGGATCTCCGTCCCGGCGTAGGCGGCGATGAGGACCTTATCGCCCTCCTTCACCTCGAACTTTTCAGCGGTGCCGAGAGCCACCACTTCCCCTTTCACGGCCTTCTCGTCCTTCACGGACTCAGGAAGGACGATGCCGCCTGGGGTGCGGCGCTCCTCTTCCTCGATCTTTTTCACAAGCACACGATTTCCCAAAGGTTTGATCTTCATCCCACCACCTCCCGGGTTAGCAGTTTAGGGTTTTAGGTGCTAAAACATTGTACGGGGCCGGGGTGGACGGCGCAAGGGGGTTGTGGTTCGCATGGAAGCAGGACGAAAATGGGGTCGTGCCCAGGGCTTCCGTGCACTTGGCCGCGGAACTTGCGTTCCTTCCCGCCGTGCTCCTTTCCGGCCACCTTTTGGGCCTGCGCCGAGAACTTCTTCCTCTAACCCTGGCTTATTTGGCCGGCTCCCTTTTCCTTTCCCCGGACTTGGATCTTCCTCAAAGTCGTCCGGCCCGGCGTTGGGGCTTCCTTCGCTTCCTTTGGTGGCCATATTCTCGGGTCTTTCGGCACCGGGGCCTCTCCCACCACCCCCTCCTTGGCCCCCTTTTCCGGTTCCTGTACTTGGGAGGCGTTCTGATCCTCGTTGGCCTTCTTCTGCGGGGGCTTGGCCTCTCCCTCCCACGCTTTCCCCTCTCCTGGCTTCTTCCCACGGTGGTGGGCCTTTGGCTCCCCCAGCTCCTCCACGTCCTTGTGGATCGCCTCCGGCTTGTCAGACGAAGGGGTTGAGGGTATAACGGACAAAAGGAGGAGGCACGATGGGGATCACCATCGGCGAAATCACTAAGGGCATGACCATTGTCTACAATGGGAACCTGTACGAGGTGTTGGAGTTTGAGCATGTGAAGCGCGGCCGGGGCTCGGCCTTCGTGCGCGCCAAACTTCGCAACCTCAAAACCGGCCAGGTCCTCACTGAGACCCTCCGCGATTCCGACAACCTCGATGCCGCATTCCTCGAGGTGCGCCCCCTGCAATATCTCTACCAAAGCGGCGACTCCTTCGTGTTCATGGACAAGGAGACCTTCGAGGAGCGCGTGATCCCGGCGGAGGCGATTGAGCCCATCCGCGGCTATCTTCTTGAGGGGATGGATGTCACCGGCCTTTACTACCAAGGTCAACTGGTGAAGGTGGAGCCCCCGAACTTTGTGGACTTGCGGGTGGTGGACACTCCGCCGGGAGTGCGGGGGGACACGGCCCAAGGCGGGGAGAAGCCGGCCACGTTGGAGACCGGGCTTGTCGTGAAGGTTCCGCTTTTCGTGCAGGTGGGCGACGTGATCCGCGTGGACACCCGCACGGGAGCGTACGTGGAGCGGGTGAGCTGACATGCCGGAAATACGGGTGGAGCTGCGGCTGCCCCTGGGCCGTCTCACCATTAAACCCGAGGTCTTGGCAGGTATTGTGGGCAAAACCGTGGAACAAATGGAGGGTGTGAGGCTTTGGCACCCCCGGGGATTCATTGGGGTTTGGGGCAGTGAATCCGGAGTGGAGTTGGCAAGCCCTGAGCCGGGGACCATCGACGTCAGCGTGAAGATCTCCGTGATGTACGGGTATCCCGTGCACGAGGTGGCCCAAGGGGTCCAGCAGGCGGTGCGCGAGGCCCTGGAGGGCTTGGCCGGGGTGCGGCCCCGGGAGGTCAACGTTTACGTGCAGGAAATTTTCCTGCCGGAATTGGAAGGAGGGGAGAATGGCGCGGCCTGAGGAGCTGGGGGAGGAGGGCGGCCGCATAAGCATTGCTAAGGACGTGATCTCCACCATCGCTGCCTTGGCGGCCGGCGAGGTCCCCGGGGTGTTCGCACCCACCGGTGAGGCGTTCTCCCAGGGACCAGCCCGCCGCCACGTGGATACCGAGCTCCTCGGTGGACGGATCCGCATTTCCCTCAAGGTCTCGGTGGAATACGGCCGAGCCCTGCCGGAAGTGGTGCAGGAGCTCCAGGAGAAAGTCAAGACCGAAGTGGAGCGGATGACCGCCCTTCCGGTGGAGGCCGTGGATGTGGAGGTAATCCACATGGTTTTCCCTGAGGAGAGAGCATGAGCTTTTTCCTTGGGCTCGAGGTCCTTATTCTGTCTTTGGCCGCGGTGGTGGCGGGACTCGGCGCGGCGTGGATCACCCCGGAGGTCATCATCCGCACCACCCCTCTTTCCCCGCTCACGGTCAAAGCTGTCCTTTGGGTTTTATTCGCGGCATTTCTTGGAGGTGTTGCCGTGTGCATCGCCCTTTGGCGCCAACGCGCAAGCTTGACTCATCTCCTAAAACAGCCCGGCCCGCGTGGACAGGTGTTCATCACCCCCTACACCGTAACTCAGCTTGCCACGGGGCTGCTCGCCCAGGAGCTTTCCGGGGCGAACTTTCGAGTCCACCTCTACCCCCAACAAGACGGGGTTTCCTTGCGTGTTTTTCTCCGGCTTCCCGAGGAAGCATCCATTTCGGAGGTGGCGGAGCGGGTCCAGGAGATTCTCACCGCCGAGCTTTCCCGGCGCACGGGCCTCAAGATTCAAGAAGTGCAGGTGGTGATCCACGGGACAACCCGCTGATGCGCCGCAAAGCCCGGGAAGCGGCCCTCCGCGCCCTCTATCGCCGGGAATTCCTGGATCTCGCGCCGGCGGAGCTCCTCGCCGAGGCTGAGCTTCCTAAAGAAGCTTGGGAGTTCGCTCATTCCCTGCTTTCCGGGGTTCTTGCTCATCAGGAAGAGATCGACACGATCATCGATGCCCGAGCGGAAGGATGGGGCTTGGATCGCCTGCCTTTGGTGGATCGCAATATCCTTCGGTTGGGCCTTTATGAGCTCCTCTACACCGAGACCCCGCCGGAGGTAGTGATAAACGAGGCCGTGGAGCTTGGAAAAATTTACGGAACGGAGCGGGCTCCGGCGGTGGTGAACGCCATTTTGGACCGGGTTTGGAAGGAGAGGAAGGGTGGAGAAGTGGGCTGATCTGCATCTTCACACGCGCTGGTCCGACGGGACCCAAACCCTTTCCGAGCTTTTGGAAAGGACCAAGGCCTTGGGGCTTTGGGCCGTGGCCATCACCGACCACGACACCATCGGCCCGGATCTTCGTGCTCCCGTGGAGATTCGGGACGGTTTAGAGGTCATAACCGGCGTGGAGATAAAGGCGGAAATCCTTGGGGAGCGGGGGGAGATCCTCGGGTATTTCCTGGATCCCAAGCATCCGGCGCTGGCCGCTCTTTTTTCCTGGATGGCCAAAGCTCGAGAGGAGCGGATGCGGGCCATGGTGGAGCGCTGCCGGGAGGTTTTGGGCCTTCCCCTCACTTATGAAGAGGTGCGGGACAGGGCCCAAGGTTCCGTGGGTCGACCGCATCTGGCGGCGATCCTCGTGGAGCGGGGGGTGGCTTCCTCTTTGGAGGAGGCCTTTTTGCGGTATCTGGGCGACGATGGCCTTTGCTATGTGCCCCTTCCGCGGCCGACCAGCGCCCAGGTGATTGAGGCCATCAGAGCCGCCGGTGGCGTGGCCGTCCTGGCCCACCCCGGTTTCCATGGGTTTTCCAATTGGCGGGAGGTCCTGACCACCCTCAAGGCCCAGGGCTTGGCCGGGGTGGAGCTTTTTTATCCGTACGTGCTGGAGCAGGAAAAACCCCTCAATCCCCAGTTGGGGGAACTTCCCGCCCTGGTGGCGGAGTTGGGTTTGGTGGCCACCGGCGGCTCCGATGACCACGGTCCAGGCTCGGTGAAGGAAAGTTTGGGGATAGTGCGCGTTCCCTATTCCGTTATGGAGGCCTTGCGGGAATTGGCCACCCAGCGCACGGCCGCCAAGGCCACTTCCACCTGATCCGGGCTGGGCTCCCGCGTGGTCAATTTTTGAAAGAGGAGCCCAGGCCAAAGGAAGGGCTGCAGCGCCCGAGATTTCGCACCCAAAAGGAGGATCTCGTAGGTTATGGCCGCCACCACGGGGATGAGCCCGATCCGCACCAAAAGCCGCAGCCAAAAGCTGCTGGTTGGGATCAAAGAGAAGAGGAATACGGCCACGGCGATGAACAAAAACACGAAGTTCGTGCCGCAGCGCGCATGAATGGGGCTTTGCCGAAGGGCAAGGGAAAGATCCGGCGTACCAGCCTCGTGAGCATGCACGGCCTTATGTTCCGCTCCGTGGTACTGAAAAAGGCGCCGGGCCTCGGGAAGAAAGGAGATGCCCCAAAGATAAAGGATGAAAAAAGAGACACGGATCGCTCCCTCGGCGAGGTTGAGAAGTATTGAGCTCTCCAAGCCAATCTTTGTGGCCAAAAAGAAGGGGAGGGCGATGAACCCGCCGATGAGGATTATGAGGGCGAGAACTATGGCCAAGACGTAATCCCAGCCCGAGGATTTTTCCTCGGGATAGGCGATCTCCGCGGAGCGGGCCAGGGCCCGCAAGCCCAAAGAGAGGAGCTGGTAGAGCTTTATCGGGCCGCGTACAAAAGGGATGCGCTCAAGCTTCGGAAACTTAGGGACAGGCAAGGGCTCGATCACCACTGCCCCATCTCTACCGCGTACAGCGAGGACGGCCCTTTCCCCGTCAGAAATGAGGACGCCCTCGATGACCGCCTGTCCGCCTAAGGGCATTTACTTTTTCCCGTAGCGGCGATAGTAGCGCTCGATGCGGCCCTCGCTGTCCCAGGTCTCCCGTTGTTTTCCGCCGAAGATGGGGTGGCACTCGATGCACACGTCCACGCGCAGTTCTTTTTTGGTGGAGAGGGTCTCGAATTCCGCCCCGCAGTTACAGCGCACAATGGCTCGATAGACCTCGGGATGGATGCCTTTTTTCATGGCTTCACCGCTTGGAGTACTGCTCCTTCTTGCGGGCCTTGCGATGGCCGTACTTCTTGGGTTCCACCTCCCGGGCGTCCCGGGTGAGGAGGCCCGCGTCTTTCAGGGGCTTTTTGAATTCAGGGCTGATCGCCACCAGGGCCCGCGCGATGCCAAGCCTCAGGGCCTCGAGCTGTCCGGTGGGCCCGCCGCCCTCAATCCGCGCCCGCACATCGTACCGGCCCAGCGTCCCGGTGATGTAAAACGGTGTGAGAAGATGCCGGTTCAGGTAATCCTTGGTGAAGGCGAAGGCCCGGAAGTAGTCCTCCACCGGACGGCCATTGACCCAGATCTTTCCCTCTCCAGCCCGGAGGAAGACCCGGGCGATGGCTTCCTTCCTTTTTCCCACGGCATGGGCCAACCAGCCCGGCGCGATCTTTGCCGTTGTGTTCTCCATCGTTTGCTCCAAGGGGAACGTCACCTCCTGGGAATGCGAAGGTCATCTTAGCCTGTGCCCTGGCCCTCGTCAACGCCAAGATTGGCTCGCAGTTCCGTGAGGGACGATGCCCCAAAGTAGCGGAGGAGATCGTCGGTCACGGTGAGAAGCTTTGAAGGGCCTTGTCCTTGAGCGGCCACAAAGCCGCGGGCGATAAGCTCCTTTATGTGCCCATAAGCTCGCTGCCCGCGAATTTTTACGACCTCAGCTTGAAGAACCGGGGCCTTGGCCACGATCACCGCCAAAGTCCGCAGGACCGGCTCAGAAAGATCTTGGTTGGGGGCAAAAGGGCGGACCCGCTCGGCAAGGTCCGCCTTCACCCGCAGGACATAGCCCCCGGCCTCCTGAGCCAGCTCCAGGC
The DNA here is from genome assembly GCA_014360945.1 of Candidatus Bipolaricaulota bacterium. GTDB lineage: Bacteria > Bipolaricaulota > Bipolaricaulia > Bipolaricaulales > Bipolaricaulaceae > DTER01. Next base: position 106 of record JACIWM010000049.1, on the reverse strand, counting down.
CGCGGTCCGGCTCCTCCAGCTCCTCCGCAAGCTGCGCTAAAACACGCAATACCACATGTTCCTCTAAGCCGAGTTTCTGGGCGAGCTCTGCCACGGAAAGAGGGCG
>JACIWM010000048.1 GCA_014360945.1 Candidatus Bipolaricaulota bacterium | reverse complement strand
GGGCAGAATCCGTTTGCCTGCTACCAATGCGGAAAATGCTCCGCCGGATGCCTTTTTGCCGAGCATATGGATTTGCTTCCCAACCAAGTCATTCGGCTTGTACAGCTTGGGGACGATTCGGTTTTGACGGCCAAAGCCCCGTGGGTGTGCGCTTCGTGTTTGGCGTGCACCGTTCGCTGTCCAAAGGGCGTGGATATCGCAAGAATTATGGAGGCTCTGCGGCAACTCGCCCTGAGGCAAGGAATTAAGCCCGTGGAAGTCCATGTGGACCGCGCCTTTCCCCAGATCGCCTTGGTGGGTGCGTACCGGAAATTGACTCCGTGAAAGCGGTGACGGGTGATCGGTGACGCGTGATGGGTGGGGGGATCAAGACGCACAAAGATTTGGACGCGTGGAGAGAGGCCATGGCCCTGGCGAAAGCAGTTTATGACTGGACGCAGAGATTTCCCAAAGAGGAGGTATATGGGTTAACTGCGCAGCTTAGGCGTGCCGCGGTTTCCGTGCCTTGCAACATTGCCGAGGGCGCGGCTCGTGGCTCGAAAAAAGAATTCGCCCAGTTCCTATTTGTGGCGTTGGGCTCGCTTTCCGAAACGGAAACATTGGTATTACTGGCTCAGGAGTTATTGTCTTGCGATGGCAGCGATATCCTTGGGCGGATCGAACGGTTACGGAAGATGCTCATCGGGCTTATTAAAAGCGTGCGCGGTTCCCGGGAGGGGAGGTTGACCCATGCCAGCTGAGTTGAGACCGGCTGAAAGTCACACGTCACCCGTCACGCGTCACGCCTCACGGGTGTTGTACTTTCCGGGATGTGCGCTGAAGGATCAGGCCCAAGAATACGAGCGGGCCACGCTGGCGGCGTTAGGAAAGCTTGGCTACAAGGTCGAGGAGCTTCCGCGCTGGAATTGCTGCGGCACCGTGTATTCCCTCGCTCAGGATGATCTCATGCGTCACGTGGGGCCGGTACGAAATCTCATCCGTGTCCAAGAGGCCGGCGAAGAAAAACTCCTCACCCTCTGTGCCATGTGCTACAACACTCTCCGCCGCTCCGCGGAGTTCGTGAAGGATCCTGAAAGCCTTCGGCGGATCAATGCTTTTATGGACGACGAGGAGGATTACCGCGGCGGCGTCCGTGTTCTGCACCTTGTGCAATTTTTAGCTGAAGAAATCGGGGAGGAGGCTCTTTCCCAGGCCGTGGTCCAACCGTTAGAAGGGTTGCGCCTCGGTGCTTACTATGGGTGCACACTTCTTCGGCCCAAAGAAATAGGGGTGGACGATCCCGACCGGCCGGAGATCATGGAGCGCATATTGCAGGCGCTGGGCGCGGAACCGGTGCTTTTCCCAGAACGGATGGAATGCTGCGGAGCCTACCTTACCGTGACCCGCCCCGATGTGGTGCGGGAGCGAGTTGGAGAGATTCTTCTTTCCGCGGCCAAGGCCGGGGCCCAGGCCCTCCTCACCGCATGCCCCCTGTGCAAGTTCAACTTGGAGGAGCGGCGACCTTTGGGAACGCCGAAAATCCCGGTTTACTACGTGGGTGAAGCGTTGGCCTGGGCCTTGGGCGTTCAGGAGATCCCTGAGGAATTGGCGAAGTCCCAGGCGGGGGTGATACGCTGATGGACGAGGTCCAGGTGAAAGTGAAACCGGAAATGGTGACGGTGTACATCATGGGCCAGGCCTATCAGGTTCCGGCCGGGCTCACCATTCTTAAGGCCTTGGAGTATGCGGGTTTCCGCCTGGTGCGGGGTGTGGGCTGTCGCGGCGGGTTCTGCGGAGCCTGCGCCACCGTGTACCGCCTTCCCGGCGATTATCGGCTCTACGCGGATCTTGCATGCCAGACCACCGTCAAAGACGGAATGTATTTAGCCATCCTGCCCTTCACCCCCGCTGAACGTCGGCCCTACGATATTCGAAAAGTAAAACCAACCGGCGAGACCCTTCTTGCCCTCTATCCCGAGCTTGCTCGGTGTGTGGCCTGCAATACCTGTACCAAATCCTGTCCACAGAGGCTCGAGGTGATGGACGCTGTGCAAGCCGCGCTGCGCGGGGATGTCGCCAAAGTCGCGGAACTCACGTTTGATTGCCTCTCCTGCGGCCTTTGCACCATGCGCTGCCCGGCGGAGATCCCTCATTACCATGTTTGGCAGCTCGCCCGCCGCCTTTACGGAGCGTACCTTGCGCCCAAAGCCGAGCACCTTCACCGCCGCGTCCGGGAGATCGAGGAAGGGAAATTCAAAGAGGAGCTCGATCGACTGACGAGCCTGACAGAGGAGGAATTGCGGGAGCTCTATAAAGCCCGGGAGATCGAGCCGGAGTGAGGAGGAGCGATGAGCGTCTATCCTGATTACATGCAGGAATCGATTCGGCGGGTGGAAGAGACCCGGCCGGACCGTTTGGGGAAAAATTTCCCCAGGCTTTCTTTGGCCGAGCGGGAAGAGCTTCTGCGCCGCTACCATCCGGACTATAAGCCCGAGGGAAAGCGTCCCCTCCGCGTGGGCGCATCCTTCGGGGAACTGGTACCCCACGAAGTGGCTGATCTCCTCGAGGCCTATCCCTTGGTGGACCCGGGAAAGACCGACCTTTCCCAAGTGGACTACGATGTTGACGTTCTTGTGATCGGAGGGGGCGGAGCGGGAACGGTCGCGGCCATCTGGGCCCATTACGCGGGGATCCCTACCGACCGCATCCTCATCGTCACCAAACTTCGCCATGGTGACTCCAACTCCATCATGGCTCAAGGAGGGATCCAGGCCGCCACAAAACCTCATGATTCCCCGGCCATCCACTTCCTCGATGCTATAGGCGGCGGACATTTCACCAACGATCCCAAACTCGTGCGCGCCTTGGTGGAGGACGCGCCCTTCATCATCAAATGGCATGAGGAATTGGGGGTGATGTACGACAAGGAAGAGGATGGCACGATGATCACCATCCATGGTGGGGGAACATCCAAAAAGCGCATGCATTCTTGCAAGGACTACACGGGCCTTGAGATCATGCGGGTCCTGCGGGACGAGGCGCGAAACTTGGGGATTCCGGTCTTGGAGTTCCATCCGGCCGTGGAGCTTCTCACCGACGAGTTCGGGCAGGTGGCGGGCGCGATTGTGTGGAACCTGGAAACTGAGGAATACAAGATCGTGCGGGCCAAGGCCACGATTCTGGCCACCGGCGGCTGGGGCCGCCTCCACATCCAGGGCTTTCCCACCACCAACCATTACGGAGCCACTGCCGATGGCCTCGTCCTCGCCTATCGCGTGGGCGCGAAACTTCGGGATCTCGATTCCGTACAGTATCACCCTACCGGCGCGGCCTTCCCTGAGCAAATTGTGGGGCTTCTTATCACCGAAAAAGTGCGGGGACTGGGAGCTCAGCCCGTGAACGCTTTGGGCGAGCTTTTTGTGCATCCGTTGGAGCCACGGGATGTGGAAAGCGCCGCGTACATCCGGGAATGCCTCCCTCCGGAGAAAGACGGCCGGGGACTGGGCGTGGTCACGCCCACCGGAATGGTGGGTATCTGGCTGGATACGCCCATGGTGGACATGATCCACGGTAAAGGCACGTTCCAGCGAGCTCTTTCCTCGATCTACCGCATGTACATCCGCTTTGGCATCGACCCGACAAAAGAACCGATCCTCGTTTACCCCACCCTCCACTATCAAAACGGCGGGGTGGTGATCGACGAACACGGTTGGACCGGGATTCCCGGGCTTTTTGCGGCCGGCGAGGTGGAAGGCGGGGTGCACGGGAAGAACCGCCTCATGGGCAACTCCCTTCTCGATTACAACGTGTTTGGCCGGCGGGCCGGACAGGCCGCGGCGGAGTGGGCCAAAAAGGCTCGCGTAGGACAGCTTTCCCTCCGCCACGTGGAGAGGTTTGTGGAAGAACTGAAGCGCGCGGGGATCCCTGAGACCCGCCGGGCCCCCCTGCTCCTTCCCGACTACCGCGGAAAGAAAACCCTGGCCAGGGTGGTGGACCTCCTATGAACGAGACGAAGGAGCGCGTGGCCAAACGGTGGAAAGTGCCGAAAGGTTATATCTACGTCCTGGAAGAGTTTTGCAAGGGCTGCGGCTTTTGTGTGGAGTTCTGCCCCAAAAAAGTTCTCGCCCAGGCTTCCCACTTCAACGATAAGGGCTATCACCCGCCGGAAGTGGTGGATCCGGAGGCCTGTGTGCTCTGCGGTTTTTGCGAGCGAATCTGCCCTGATTTCGCCATCTGGATCGAGGAAAGCGAGGAAAAGGGCGGTGAGCCATGAGCACACCGATCACGCGTCGCGCGTCCCCGATCTTGTCGGGTGTGCACTTCATGAATGGCGATGAGGCCATCGCCGAAGGGGCCATCGCCGCGGGCTGCCGCTTCTTCGCAGCCTATCCCATCACGCCCCAATCGGAGATCGCCGAGAGGCTTTCGTGGAGGCTGCCGCGCGTGGGCGGGATGTTCATCCAGATGGAGGACGAGATCGCCGCCATCGCTGCGATTTTGGGTGCCTCTTGGGCGGGGATGAAGTCCATGACCGCTACCTCCGGCCCGGGCTTCTCCCTCATGATGGAAAACCTGGGATTGGCGGTGATGACGGAAACGCCGTGCGTGATTGTGAATGTCCAGCGCGGGGCACCATCCACCGGCCTCCCCACCCTTGTTGCCCAAGGGGACATGATGCAGGCCCGCTGGGGTTCTCATGGCCACTACGAGATCATCGCCCTCTGCCCCGCCTCCCCTCAAGAAGCCTTCGATCTCACGGTAAAGGCCTTCGCCCTTTCCGAACGTTTCCGTGTTCCTGTTCTCATCATGACGGACGAGGTCGTGGGCCATATGTACGAGCGGGTGGAGATTCCACCGGAGGTTCCGGAGGCCCCGCGCCGAAAACCGAAGGTTCCGCCGGAGGAATTTCTGCCCTATAAACCCGAGCCCGACCTTGTTCCGCCCATGGCCTGCGCAGGGGAGGGCTACCGCGTGCACGTCACCGGCCTCACCCACGATGAACGCGGCTACCCCGATATGTCCCCGGAGGCCCATGATCGGCTGGTGAGAAGACTTGTGGATAAAGTCCGACTCTTTCCCCACGAATACACGTTCTACGAGGAAGTCCAACTTGAGGACGCGGAGATCGCCGTGGTGTCCTACGGCATTTCCGCCCGCGTTTCCCTGGGGGGAATTGAGCTTGCCCGGAAAGCGGGGATCAAGGCCGGGCTCTTCCGGCTCATCACGGCCTGGCCATTTCCGGACGAGGCCATCTTCCGCTTGGCTCAGCGGGTCAAAGGGATTGTTGTCGTGGAATTGAACCTGGGCCAGATGAGTCGGGAGGTGGAGCGGGCTGTGCGTGGTCGAGTTCCCGTGCACGGAGTGTTCCATGCGGGCGGCCGCATCCACACTCCCGAAGAGGTCTTCCAGGGGATCGAGGAGGTGTATCGGCAATGCCGGTGAAGGAAAAAGAAAAGGCTCTCCCCGAGGTTGTCCGTGAGGCTCGGCATCCCCTGGAGAAATGGCTGCGCACCGACCGCCTTCCCCACATCTGGTGCTCCGGCTGCGGCCTTGGCACAGCCCTTTCCGCTCTTCTTTACGCCTTCGAGAACCTTGGTTGGGATCCGGATTCCATTGCTGTGGTCTCTGGGATCGGCTGTGCCGGACGGGTGGCCGGATACCTCAAGCTCGATACCTACCACACCACCCACGGCCGAGCCATTCCTTTTGCCACGGGGCTGAAGCTTGCCAAGCCCGATCTTCATGTGATCGTGTTCTCCGGGGACGGCGACCTCTTCGCCATTGGCGGAAATCACTTCATCCACGCAGCCCGTCGAAACATGGACATCGCCGTGATCTGTGTGAACAACTTCAACTACGGAATGACCGGAGGGCAACTGGGCCCCACTACGCCCGTGGGCGCGCGCACCACCACCAGTCCTTTTGGGAACTTTGAGCACCCCTTCAACCTCGTGCATTTGGCGGCCTCTGCCGGGGCCACGTATGTGGCCCGCTGTACCACCCTCGATGGTCGCCGCTTGGAGAAAGCCTTCGTGGAAGCCCTCTCCCACAAAGGATTCACGTTCGTGGAGGTCCTCTCCCCGTGCCCCACCAACTACGGACGCCGCAACCGCCTGGGCGAGGCCTTGGATGAACTCCGCTACTACCAGGAGCACATGATCATCCGCCACGGAGCCGATCCCAAGGACGCGGACATCGTGCCCGGAAAACCTTTCCTGGTGGGAAAGTTCGTGGATATCGAGAAACCCACATATTTGGAGCTGTACCAAGAAAAAGTGCGGGAATTAGGGGGTGGATGAATGGGGTTAGTGGAGACGTTGGCGGAAGCGTTAGCCCGGGCGGCCACGATCCTTCCCGAGGATGTGGTGCAGGCTTTAAGGGAGGCGCGGGACCGGGAAGAGGGGCCGGCGCGGGTGCAGCTCGAAGCCATCCTGAAAAACGTGGAAATGGCCAAGGCCGGAAAACTTCCGATCTGCCAGGATACGGGTACGCCCACGTTCTTCGTACGCTTCGGCCTCGATTTTCCCCGCCTTGACGAGATCTTCTCCGCCATTCCCGAGGCGGTGCGCAAGGCCACAAAGAATGTGCCCCTTCGGCCGAACACCGTGCACCCGTTCACCGGAAAGAATCCGGGCGACAACACCGGACGATATATTCCCGCGGTGACTTGGGAGCCTGTGCCTGGAAATTCCGTAGAGATCCATATTCTTCCCAAAGGGGGCGGCTCGGAAAACTGTTGCGCTTTGAAGATGCTTCCTCCGGGAGTAGGGCTTCGGGGGATCAAAGAGGCGGTGGTGGAGCACATTGTGAGCTGTGGCGGCCTTCCTTGCCCGCCCACGGTCGTGGGGGTGGGAATTGGCGGCGGAGCTGATTTGGCTTTGAAGCTTGGGAAAATCGCGCTCCTTCGCCCCCTAAAGGAGCGGCATCCGGAGCCGGAGGTGGCCGCGCTGGAAGCGGAACTCGAGGAGCTCATCAACGCCTCCGGGGTTGGCCCCATGGGATTGGGCGGAAAGACTACGGTTTTGGCGGTACATGTGGAATATGCCCATCGGCACCCGGCTTCCCTTCCCGTGGGCATCGTGGTGCAATGTTGGGCTCATCGGCGCGCCAGTGTGCGCATTCACCCTGACGGTTCGGTCACCGTATCGCAGTGACTCTGAAACAATGAGAGTGGAGGAAGTTTCAAGGGGACAGGGGCACTTCAATCCCCAAATCCCTCTCCCCCAAGGGGAGAGGGCTAGGGTGAGGGGGTGAAAATGGAACGTGTGCTTACGACGCCGATTGGGGAAAGCGAGGTACGAAAGCTAAGGGCGGGCGACGTTTTTTATCTAAGCGGTCTTTTGATCACCGCCCGCGACGCGGCTCATAAGAAAATGTTGGAGCGCGGCTCACCCATTCCTTTAGAGGGTCTGGCCATCTTCCACTGCGGGCCGGTGGTGCAGAAAAAGGGCGCGGAGTGGGAAGTGGTGGCCGCCGGTCCCACCACCTCCGCACGCATGGAGCTTTTCGAAGCCGAGTTCCTGCGCCGCTTTAAGCCGCGGGTAATCGTGGGAAAAGGCGGTATGGGCGAAAAAACCTTGGCTGCCCTCTCCGAGGTAGGCGCGGTCTATGCTCATTTCACCGGTGGAGCCGGGGTTCTCGCGGCCCAGGCCATAAAGAGGGTTCGGGAAGTGCATTGGCTTGAGGAACTGGGGATCCCGGAAGCTATTTGGGTTTTCGAGGTGGAAAAATTCGGACCCCTTGTGGTGGCCATGGATTCCCACGGTCGCTCCCTCTACAAGGAGCTTTCCGCGGTGGTGGAGAAGAACATGGAAGCTATTCGCGCCCGCATCCGCGGGAAATGAGGAGGAAAAATGACGGAGAAACCGAATGTGGAGGAACTTTTGGCCAAGGCCAAGGAGCCGGCGCGAAAGGCGCCGCCCTTGCACGCTTTTTACCGGGGAAAAGTAGAGGTCACCGCAAAGTGCGCCATCCGCTCCTACGATGATTTCGCCATCTGGTACACGCCGGGCGTGGCCCAGCCTTGCCGAGAGATCGCGAAAGACCCGGAGAAGGTTTTCGAGTACACGAACAAAGGGAACTTCGTGGCTGTGGTCTCCGATGGCACTCGCGTTTTGGGATTGGGCGATATCGGTCCTCTTGCGGCCCTTCCCGTCATGGAGGGGAAGGCCCTCCTTTTCAAATACCTCGGCGGAGTGGACGCTTTCCCCATCACCATTGACACAAAAGATCCTGAGGAGTTCATCCAGGCGGTGAAGTGGATCGCCCCAGCCTTCGGCGGCATCAACCTCGAGGACATCGCCTCGCCCAAATGCTTCTACATCCTGGAGAGGCTTCGAGCGGAGCTGGATATTCCGGTTTGGCACGACGACCAGCAGGGAACCGCGGCCATCACCCTCGCCGGCGTCCTCAACGCTTTGAAAGTGGTGGGAAAGGATCCCAAACGCGTGACTTATGCCGTGATCGGCGCGGGCGCGGCGAATATTGCGTTCGTTCGCGTTCTTATCGCCTATGGAGTTCCCCCGGGAAACGTGATCATGGTGGACTCCAAAGGCATCCTCCATCCCGGCCGCGAGGATCTTGAGGCCCAAAAGAACGAAAACCCCTACAAATGGGACTACGCCAATCGCACGAACAAAGAGCGGAGAAAGGGTGGAATTCCCGAGGCCTTAGAAGGCGCGGATGTCTGTGTGGCCGCGTCTCAGCCAGGGCCGGGCGTGATAAAACCCGAATGGGTGGCACGCATGAATAAAGACGCCATCGTACTTGCCTGCGCTAACCCCGTTCCGGAAATCTGGCCGTGGGAGGCGAAGGAGGCCGGGGCGAGGATCGTGGG
>JACIWM010000047.1 GCA_014360945.1 Candidatus Bipolaricaulota bacterium | reverse complement strand
AACCCGAGAGGGAGTGATCCCTGGAAAGTGCCACAGAAAACAGACCGCCAGCGGCCCAGGCCCTTGGCCTGGGTGCGGGCAAGGGTGAAAAGGTGGGGTAAGAGCCCACCGCCGGGGCCGCGAGGTTCCCGGGCACGGCAAACCCCGGCCGGAGCAAGGCCAAATAGGGAGGCGCTTGAGGGTGGCCCGCCCGATGCCTCCGGGTAGGCCGCAAAGAGGAATGGCCCCCCACGACAGAATCCGGCCTATGGCCCTCTCGCCTGCCCAGGCTATAATTGTTTTTCAGGGGGTGATAAAAGGTGTGGCTCTTCTATCCGGAAACGCTGATCCTCCTCATCCCGGCGTTTTTGCTGGCCATCTACGCCCAATACAGGGTGCGCTCGGCGTACGCTAAATATCTCCAGGTTCCGACACAGAGGCGCATCACCGCCCGAGAGGCTGCGGAATATATTTTGCGTAATGCCGGCGTTCAGGACGTGGCCATTGAAACCATCCGCCAGCCCCTCGGTGACCATTACGATCCGCGCCGAAAAAGACTGCGTCTTTCCGCGCCCGAGTCCACCTCCGTCGCCGCCGTGGGTGTCGCCGCCCATGAGGCCGGGCACGCCCTCCAGCATGCCCAAGGCTACGCGCCCTTGGCCCTGCGCTCGGCCGTCGTGCCCTTGGCCATGTTCGGCTCGCAACTGGCCTTCCCCCTCTTTTTCCTTGGCCTTATCTTCCAGACTGCGTCTTTGGTAAATATCGGGATCATCCTCTTTTCCGCGGCGGTGCTATTCACTCTCGTCACCCTTCCCGTGGAGTTCAACGCTTCCCGGCGGGCATTGCATTCCCTGCGGGCATTGGGCCTGGTCACGGAGGGCGAAATAAGCGGTGTAAGGGAGGTCCTCACCGCCGCTGCCCTCACTTACGTGGCCTCCGCGGCCATGGCCGTGGCCCAGCTCCTTGGGATGCTCATGATCGCCGGGAACCGCCGCCGCTAGTAAATGCAACTTTCCCCCTCCATCCTCAACGCCGATTTTTCTTGCCTTCTTGAGGCCATCGAACGCATCGTCGATCTCGTCGACTACATCCATTTCGACGTCATGGACGGCAGTTTTGTGCCGAACCTCACGTTCGGCCCGCCTTTGGTCAACTCCCTGCGGAAGAAAATCTCCCTTCCCTTCGACATCCACCTCATGATCGACCGGCCGGCCTTCTATGCCCCGTATTTCCAGGTGGGGCCCGAGGATGTGCTTACCTTCCATGTGGAGGCCCTGGACAGTCCCCATGAGGCCATTTCGGCGATTCGGAAGCTCGGGTGTCGGCCCGGGATTTCCCTGCGCCCACGAACTCCGCTCTCCCTTGTCCTTCCGTATTTGGACCTGGTGGACTGGGTGCTGGTGATGTCCGTGGAGCCCGGTTTCGGCGGCCAGAAGTTCATGCCCGAATCTTTGGAGCGCATTCGGGCTCTATGCAAGGAGCGGGGCAGCCGCGGTTTTCTGATCGCCGTGGATGGTGGCATTGGGCCGGACAACATCCGTGCTGTTTTGGACGCAGGTGCAGACGTAGTGGTAGTGGGAGCCGCGATCTTCCGCGCTCCTGATCCCAGGGAGGCCGTGCGAAGGCTGTGGGAAGCCGCTGGACACCCGAGGAGTTAATGCGTCGGGTCCTGGCCCTGGCCCAAGAGGGCGAGGGCTTTACCCGCCCAAATCCCCTCGTGGGTGCAGTGGTGGTGCGGGATGGGGAGATCGTGGCCGAGGCCTATCATGAGCGTTTCGGTGGACCGCATGCGGAGATCATCGCTCTAGAGAAAGCGGGGGAAAAGGCCCAAGGAGCGGAGCTATACGTGAATCTTGAGCCGTGCGTGGATTTCCCGGGAAAGAAGACGGGATCGTGCACGGAGGCCATCATCCGAGCCGGAATCTCTCGAGTGTTCATCGCCACGCGAGATCCGAACCCTCACGTTTTCGGCCGGGGTGTAGCCCGGCTTCGGGAAGCGGGGATCGAGGTAGTGGAAGGGGTCCTTGCCAAGGATGCGGCCAAACTGAACGAGATCTTCTTCCACTGGATCACGACCCGCACCCCATTTGTGGCCCTGAAGCTCGCCATGAGCCTGGACGGGAAGATCGCGAGTTTCACGGGGAAATCGAAGTGGATCACGGGTGAAGGGGCACGGCGACTTGTACAGCGGCTGCGGCGGCGCTATGCCGCGGTCCTCGTGGGCGCCAACACCGTGATCGCCGACGATCCAGAACTCACCGTGCGTGATTTTCCCGGGCCTCAGCCTTTACGAATCATCTTGGACGGAAAGGGCCGCGTCTCTCCTTCGGCCCGCGTTTTTTCCGGGGAACCAAAGACTTTGGTGGTTACCGCGGGAATGCCGGAGGAAAAGGAAAAAACCCTGCGGGAAAGGGGGGTAGAGGTCCTCCGACTTCCCGGTGACCATGGCCAAGTGGATCTGAAAGGGCTTTTGCAGGCCCTTGCTGAGCGCGGGGTGGACTCGGTTCTTGTGGAGGGCGGCGGAGAAGTGGCCTGGGCCTTCCTCTCCCAAGGCCTGGTGCAAAAGGTCTTCTTCTTCTATGCCCCCATCATCATGGGCGGAAGGAATGCGGTTCCAGCAGTGGGCGGCGAGGGATTCCCTTCCCCGGACCAGGCCCTGCGCCTGAAGAAATTAAGCGTGGAGCGGGTGGGAGAAGACCTCCTTGTCACCGGCTACACCGAGACCGGCTGGCGGGCGATTTTGGCGGCCATGGGTTCCGGGACCGGCTCGTAGTGGGAGAAGCGCATGATGAAGGAGCCGCGGCCGCTTGTGAGGCTGCGGAGGGCTGTGGCATAGCCGAAAAGCTCGGCCAAAGGAACCACCGCCCTCACCAACGCCGAAGTTCCCTGGCTTTCCAGCCCTAAAAGCTTCCCGCGCCGCGCGGAGAGATCTCCTACCGCCGCGCCCACGTATTCCTCGGGAACCACCGTTTCCACGAGCATCAAAGGCTCCAGTACCGTTGTTCCTAGTTGCTTCAGCGCCTCCCTCAGGGCCTGGGCGGCGCAGAGGCGGAAGGCCTGGTCGGAGGAGTCCACGCTGTGGAACGAGCCATCGAGGAGGATGAATTTCAAATCCACCACGGGAAAACCGTGCGGACCACGGGCCATGGCCTCAGCCACTCCCTTTTTCACTGCAGGGATGTATTCCTTGGGGATGCGGCCGCTCACCACCCGGCTTTCAAATTCCAAGCCTTTTCCCTGCAGGGCGGGCTCGATTTGGAAGATGATGTGGGCGTATTGGCCGCGGCCGCCGGTCTGTTTGACGAGCTTGTGCTCGAATTGTCCGGCGCGGCTTGGCCGTTCTCGGTAAGCCACCCGCGGAGCGCCCGTCACCACTTCCACTCCAAATTCCCGCCGCAGGCGATCCACCACGATCTCCAAATGCAACTCGCCCATGCCGGAGAGCACCATTTCTCCGGTTTCCTGGTCCACGCGTGCCGCAAGGGTAGGATCCTCGGAAACGAGGGCGGCCACGGCCCGGGAAAGGCGATCGGCCTCGGTTCGTCGAGCTGGAGAGACGGCCAAATCCAAAACGGGCGCAGGAAATTCCATGGCCGAAAGGATCACCGGGGAATCGGGAGCGCATAAGGTGTCGCCGGTTTGGGCCTCGGCGCCCACTAACGCTCCCACCTCCCCGGCCCAAAGCTCCTCCACGGGAACGCGCTCGTTGGCATGTACTTTGAACAGGCGGCCCACGCGCTGTAATTCATTTTGGGTGCTATTCAGAACAACATCGCCGCTGCGTAGCACTCCAGAAAAGACCCGAACGAAATAGACCTTGCCCACGTGGCGGTCGGCCTGGATCTTGAAGACGAGGGCAGAGAGGGGCTCGGCAGAAGATGGAAGACGTTGGCGCTCCTGGCCCTCCCAAGTGCCGCGGATTGCCGGAAGATCCCCAGGAGAAGGGAGGAAGTGGACCACAGCGTCCATCAATTCCGGCACACCTTTGAGCTCTGCGGCGGAGCCAGCGAGCACGGGCACGATTTTTCCGGCGATGGTGGCCCGCCGCAGGGCCGCCCGCACTTCCTCCGGCTCAGGCTCTCGCTCCAAAAAGGCCTCAAGGAAATCGTGATCCGCCTCGGCTAACGCCTCTAAAAGCGCGTCTTTGGCGTGCATGGCCCGGGCACGGAGTTCGCCGGGGACCGGGACGCGCTTTGGCTCTGCCGAGTCTTGACCATCCGCAAAAACGATGGCCTCGAAAGAGACGAGATCCACCAAACCATTGAACCCTTCATTCTCCATGGGAAGCATGATGGGCACGGGATTAGCGCCGAGTTTGGTGCGGATCTCTTCCACCACGCGGAAGAAATCCGCGCCCACCCGGTCCATCTTGTTCACGAAGGCCAGACGAGGAATGCCGTGGCGATCGGCCTGGCGCCAAACCGTCTCCGACTGCGGTTCCACTCCGCCCACGGCGCAGAACACCGCCACCATTCCGTCCACCACCCGCAGGGCCCGCTCCACCTCCGCCGTGAAATCCACGTGGCCCGGGGTGTCGATGAGGTTGATGTTGTGGCCTTTCCAGGGGATGGTGGTGGCCGCGGCGGTGATGGTGATGCCTCGCTCCCGCTCCTGGGGCATCCAGTCCAGCGCGGCCTGGCCCTCGTCCACCCGGCCGAACCGGTGCTTCCTTCCGGAAAGGAAGAGCATGGCCTCGGAAAGGGTGGTCTTGCCGGCATCGATGTGCGCGGCGATCCCGATGTTCCTGATCGTCCGAATAGCAAAGCCTTCGTGCATTTCTTCTCCTCCAGGGATTCAGGGGAAAGGCAGAATAAAAAGTTGGCCTTCCTGAAACCGGGGTCTAAGATTACGGGAAATCCGGGCCGGTGCAACCCCGTTCCTCTTCCCTGGCTCGGCGAAGGAACGCGGGAAGATCGTAGTTCTCTTCGGCCGGTCGGCGAGGCAGAACCGGCCGCACCACTTTCGGCTCCGTCTCCTCGGTCACAGGCTCACGAAAATCCGTGGCGATCACGGTCACAGCGATCTTTCCGGTGAGGTCCGGGCGGATTGACGCTCCGAAGACCAGGTCCGCGTCGGGGCTGGCGGACTTGCGGATGAACTCCGCCACCTGGGTCACCTCGGAGAGGGTGAGATCCTCCCCGCCGGAGACGTTGAGGAGGATGCGGCGGGCGCCCTGAATGGTGCCGGTCTCAAGGAGGGGGTTGGAGGCCGCGGCCTTGGCGGCCTTGAGGGCCCGGCCCTCGCCCTGGGCCTCGCCCATCCCCATCACTGCCTGCCCCGCTCCCCGCAGGACCGCCGCCACATCGGCGAAATCCAGATTGACCAGGCCAGGAATGGTGATGAGGTCAGAAATTCCTCGCACACCTTGCACCAACACAGAATCCACGAGCTCGAAGGCCTTGGTGATGGGCACGCCCGGAAAGAGCTCCAAAAGGCGGTCGTTGCGGATCACGATGAGGACATCGGCCTCGCTTTGGAGGCGATCTAACCCGGCCTGAGCCCGCTGGGCCCGCACCGCTCCCTCGAAAGAAAACGGCAAAGTGACCACGCCCACGGTGAGGGACCCTTTGGTGCGCACCAATTTCGCCACCACCGGTGCTGCGCCCGTGCCCGTTCCTCCGCCCAATCCACAAGTCACAAATACGAGATTTGCCTGACCCACGGCCTGTTCAATGTCAAACAAGGACTCTTCAGCCGCGCGCTTTCCCCGCTCGGGATCGCCTCCGGCGCTGCGACCACCTGTTACCTGTGATCCCAAAAGGACCTTGCGCGGAAGCTTCACCACGGAGAGGACCTGGGAATCTGTATCCATGGCCACGAGCTGCACCCCTTTTATCTGCGCGGCCCACATGCGCTCGACAGCATTGGCCCCTCCGCTTCCCAGCCCAATCACCACGATCTCCGCAGTCTGGGGCAGCCTCTCCTCAACCCGGTGCATCTCCTCAAAAAGCGGAAGCTCCCCTACCCGGATCTCCACCGGCCCGAAGAACTTCTCCACCGCTTCGCGCAGTTTAGGAAGTTTGCGCAGGACGTAATCGCGCTTGAATTGGGTCTCCACCTCAAGGTACAGGATGCCTCGTTCTTGGTCGAAGCGGACCTTCTCCGGCGAGCTGGGAAGGCAAGAACGCAAAATCCCGTCAGGGATGGCGTTCAGAACCTGCCGCCACCTCAGGGAGAAATCCTTTTCCCGCTCCATCCGTAAAAAGCATTTTGGTCCTCTTTTGCCTTCCCGTCAACTTGGCATAAAAGCTTTGGTATCTGCCGAAAGTCTTCCACCACGAAATGGGCGGCCTCTGCAACTTTAGGATCCTTGGGGGCGTAGGCAATACCGAGTCCCACGGCCCGCAGGACCGGGATGTCGTTCACGTGGTCTCCCACAAAGGCAATCTCCGTCAAATTCAGGCCTAAGCGGACTGCCTCCTTTTCCACGATCGTGAGTTTGTCGGCTAGGCCTACCCGGATCACCGCTTCCCCGGTGAAAACCCCGTCAGAGATCACAAGTTCGTTGGCCACAAAGAAATCCAGGCCCAGCTCGTTTTTAACTCGGGCTGCCACCAATGAGACTCCGGAGGAGACGATCCCTAGGATCAAGCCCATTCTCTTCAGGGCCGCCACGGCCTCGGGGACGCCTGGGGCGTACGGCGGAGGAAAAATTTTCTCCGTTACTATCCGCACAGGTATCCCTCGAAGGAGACGCGCGTTTTCCCGCACCCAGTCGGGGTAGCGATCGGGCTTCCCCCGGTAGTGCTGGAGGAGCTCATCCCACTCCTTTCCCACCCCGGCGGCAAGCCCGATCGCTCCCCAACTGGACTCATACGCCACCCCTTGGTAGCGCACAAGCGTCCCGTCCAAATCGAAGAAAACGGCGCGGATCCTCATTCGATGCCGAGGAGTCGCACCTCCCGACCCAAAGAGGAAAGCTTCCCTTCGGGGACCTCCAAAGCGCTGAGGAAGGGGCTGGCCGCGCCGTAGCGGTCCTGAGTGTCGGGTTTCATGATGTTCCGTCCGAGGAAGGAGCCGTCCGCACCGAAGAACACGATCTCCAAGGGCAGGAACACGTTTTGCATATGGAACTGGCTCACCGAAGGCGACTCAAACAGGAAAAGGATGGCGAGATCCTGGCCGAGCTCCGGCGGCACCCCCATGAACCCCACGAACCGCTCATGGGCTTCATCAGCCAAAAGCACGGGAAGCCGTAGGGTCTGGCCAGCGTTATCAGCTAAGTTGGCGATCCGTTTTTCCATCGTGCCCAGAACTCCGGGAAGTCTGGGCAAGATCTCCCGGGACACAAGGGGTGCGGGATCGCGGCCGCCGCCGGTGAACTCCACCGGGCGATCGCCGATCCCGTCGCCGTTTTCATCGAGCCCCTGATAGTTGGAGTACCAGTTTCCGCGGCCATAGGGGGCCCAGTTGTTCTGCCCAAAGTCCCGGGCCAAGCGTTGACAGTTCCAAAGGAGATTCTCGTAGATCTGGGTTTCCCGGCTCTCCCGGCCGAAGTAGAAGCCGTCATAGGAGCGATAGATCAGGTTGTGCCGCACGATGTTCCCGGTGGGAAACGCCTCCTGATAGGCTTCCTCGAAGATGATCCCGATGTTGGCCCGGACGATATGGTTGAGCTCGATTATCCCGTGGGAGCCAAAATTGGAAATTCCGTAACCGTAGGCAATCATGGTGTTTTGCGCGATTTTTGCGTATTTGGTGTCGCGCTCCACGAACACCGCGATGTCTCCCTGCCAAAAAGCGCAGGCCTCCACAGTGGGAGCGAAGGCCGATTCCAGCTCCACCCCGTAGGAGTTCTGGTAGAACAGGTTTTTGCGGATTATGGGCTCACGGGAGGCCCCGGTGACGTGGATCCCTTTGGGCCCGGCGGCAAACGCGTTTTGTTCGGCGACGAAATGGTCAGAGGCGTTCACGTAGATCCCCACGAAGTTCGCATAAAGGCCGCAGTTTTCCACCCGCACGTGGTCGGAGAGGGTTACGGAGATCCCGGCGTTTTTGGAATTCGCAATGCGTGGAGAGTCCCGCACCACCGTGTACGGCGAGGAGAAAATGGTGATCCCGTTTCCCCGCGGCCGGGAGATGTCCGCCTCCTCGATGCGCACGTTCTCGGAGAAGACCACGTTGATCCCGTCAGTTTGGTCGATCTTGGGCCGCCGCAGGACCACGTTCTTTGCTCCGGCCAGGGTGATGTGCCCGGCATCCAAATCGGCCAAGGTTGTGTCGGAAAGCCCAACGAAATAGTACACTGGTTTTCCATTTACGGAGTTTGTGTCCTCGATTTTGTGGGTGTACTCCGCCAAAGAAGCGCCGAGGACGCGCAGGCCCACGCCACTTACAGCCAAGAAGTTGTCGCGCAACACGAGGTTACGGGAGGTTTGGATGACGATGCCGTTCAAGCTATCGCGAACGAAACAGTCTTCCACCACGGCATCTTGCACGTTGACCAAGGCGATGGCCGCGCCCTCGGGCTTTTGCGCGTCCTGTACCACGCAGCCCCGGATGACGAAGGGTTTTGTCGTGTTCTCCACGTAAATCCCGAAAGGCGCATCCGCGGGGACACGGATCGTCCAGCCGGCAATGAGGTAGGGATCCTCAAGGGTTCCGGATCCGGCGATCACCCCATTTTCCGCGGTGAAATCAAGGTCCGAACGGATGATGATCGGACCCCGCTCTTGAGCCCATCCTAAAACTGCCACAAAGAGCACGAAAAGAAGGCTTATTGCCTTGCGCATTTTCCCTCCTTAGACTTAGGCCACTGAGGATAGCGCCCGGTCCCAGTTTCGGCAAAGGTTTTGGAAAAAAGGAGGAGGAACGATGGAACTTTCGCGGATGAGCTGGAAGGACGCGCGGGAAGCAATAAAGCAGGCGAAAGTGGCCCTTCTTCCCGTGGGTTCCACGGAG
>JACIWM010000046.1 GCA_014360945.1 Candidatus Bipolaricaulota bacterium | reverse complement strand
GGGCGCGGCCCAGGCCGAAGGGCGGCCGGGTTATGGAGGGTGGAGCTAAGGGTAATCTCCGTGACCTTCGCTGACCTCGGACTCGGGACAAATGTCCGGCTCTCAGCTCCCCGCCAAGCCGGCAATCCCCAGAAGAAGGCAATAAAGGGCGAACGGCCAAAGTCGTCGTCTGGAAAACAGGTGCCGGAAAATCCAGAGAGCAAAAAGTCCGAAGATAAACGCGGAGATAGCGCCGACTGCCAGTCCCCCTATGTTTTCCGGCGCGGCGGAAAGACCGGAGAAAATGGCGGCTCCCACAAAAGTGGGAATGCCAAGAAGGAAAGAAAACCGAAAAGCTTCGGTGCGAGTAAGGCCGCTCAAAACCCCGAGGAACACGGTGGCCCCGGACCGGGAAATCCCGGGAAGAACACTGGCCGCCTGCCCTAACCCGATGAAAAACGCGGACGGAAGCGAGGGGAAAGACTTTTTTCCGTCTTTCAGGCGATCGGAAAAAAAGAGAAGGAGGCTATTCACCAAAAGAAGGCCGGCCGCGACCCTGGGGAAGGAAAAAATCCTGGTCAACGTGGACCTGAAAATCAAGGCCAAAACGATTATGGGTATGAGTCCAACGATCAAAAGGCCCAGATAGCGTCGGGCCTCCCATCCATTAGGTCTCAACGCAGAAAAAAGCCAACGGATATCCCGTTGAAAAAAGACAAGGATGGCCAGGAGGGTCCCGAGATGCAGAACGGCCACAAGAAGAGGCGGCGGCTCACTAAGTCCGATCCAATTCTGTAAAAGAAGGAGGTGGGCTGAGCTGCTTATGGGAAGGAACTCGGTCAGCCCCTGTACGCACCCAAGAAGAAGGTAACGAACCATGTCCATAAGGGGCCGGCCACCCAAAGGAAAAGAAGCGGAAGGGGAGAAAATCCGAAAAGAAGCACGGCCACAACAAGGGCTGCGGCAACAGCCACCCACATCCACCAAGACCCGGAGGTTTCCAAATACTCCTGTCTTTTAGGGACAAGCTCAGTCTTCACCTCCTGCCGCACATCAAAGCAGGTTTCCTCATCCACGCAATAGCGGTAATCCACGCGCATCGTCACGGTCTTGGAAGGATTGGAAAACATCGGCTCTTCCGCGGAAAAGGAAAGGGCCAGCGTGCGCGTCTCCCAGCCCGGCAAGTCAAAAGGGTCCGGATAATTTCCGGTTATTCCCGAAGGCAAACCATCCACGGTGACGCGAACGTTTTCGGCAACATATTGGGAGAGGTTTTTGACCGTAAGCGGAACCGTAAATTTCTCTCCGGGACGCACGATTATTTTTTCCGGTGCTTCCAAAGCCAAGACCGGCGTGCCCGCTGATGGCGGGGACACAACTATAGCGGAGTTTTCCTGCGCCTTTTGGTCTTTTAAAAGCTCCGTTAGAATCTTGCGCAGCTCATCCCCCTCCAAATCCCTGGCGCGGATGATTCCGTCTTGGTCGATAAGGTACGTCGTAGGGATTTGGTAGACCCGGTAAAGGTTGGCAATGGAGTTGTTCCAGCGATTCCCCTCAAAGGCCACGGGCCAAGTTATTTCGTACTGGGTGAGGACGCGGCGAAGATCGGTGGCGCTTTCGTCCAAACTCACCCCGACGATTTCAAACCCCAAGGGGTGAAATTCCTCGTAAATTTTGCGGATCTCCGGGAGGCTCGCCATGCAGGGCGGGCACCATGTGGCCCAAAAATCCAAAAGCACCACTTGCCCCCGAAAGCTTCGCAGGGAGAGCTCTTGTCCGCTCAAGAAATCCCCAAAAGAAAAATCCGGTGCCGGAAATCCGGGGATGAGCGGGACCTTTGGAGGCACATAGGCGGTGGAAACCAAAGAAACTTTAAGGCCGTCCGGCGTAATGTTTTGCAATTTGAAGCTCTCGGAGCCAATGGTGAACGGCTCAGAAAGCGAGAAATATTCGTGCCCATCGGGAGAGGCGTATATCGTTCCATCGTTGTCCACATCAACTGCTAAAAAATCGCCCTTTGTCCCAAACACCCCATCCAAATCGCCATCCACCACCACGAGAGCATGGTCTCCGAAAAAACCGCGGCGCGGTGCTCCACCCAAGAGGAACACATAGCCGCGGCCCTCCGGCCAAAGGATGGAAAAAGGGTAGTCATAGGCCGATCCACCGCTTGGTTGGGCCTTGAGCGACACCGACCAGGAAAAACCCCCGGTCACCCCCACCCCGGGGATTTTCTCAGACGAAGTTAAAACTCCGTCGCCATTCAAGTCCACCCAAAGACCGACCTCATTTTGCTGATTTACGCCAAGAAGGATGACATATTTTGCCTCCCCCAGGGAAATCTCACCGAACAATTTCGTAGCTAGGGATGGGCCTTCATAACGCACGGGCCTTACGGAAGTGGGATAAAGGCGCAAGGGTTGAGCCACTTGAGCCCAATCCCCTAGACTTTCGGGATCCACAGGCTCCAGAACTATTTCTTGGGCCAGTCCTAAAACGGTAACCAAAATTGCAAGAGCAATGTAGCGCACGTTTTTCCTTTCTACTGAAGCTTGGCCGCGGCCGACCGCAGCCTTTCTGCCACCAATTTCGGCCCGGCCATGGCCAAAACCTCGAACAAACCCGGGCCCACGCGAGATCCCGTGACCACTACCCGCATGGGCAAGGCCACGGCCTTGAGGGGCAGACCCAGTTCCTCCAACACTTTGCGTATCGCAGCCTCCATCTCCGCAGGATCTCCGGTGGAAAGTCCCTCTATGGCCTGAGCTAAGGCCAGGAAGGGTTCGCGCAATTCGGGGCGCAGAAGGTCTTGAGCGTCCTGAGGAACGGAAATATCACGGGGGAAAAGAAAACGCGCGGTATGGGCCAGTTCCACAAGGGTGTGGGTCCGGTCCCGCAAGAGCTCCACCGCCCGGAGGAACCGGGCCTCCGAAATGCTTTCCACTTCCTCCTGGCTGGCCACTCCCTCCATGACGAGGAACTCCTTGACCAACCCGGCCAATTCCGGCACGGGAGTACGCCGCATCCACTCCCGGTTGAGCCAAAGGAGCTTTTGTTCGTCAAATACCGCGGGCGATTGGCCCACCCCGGCAAGATCGAAGTATTGGATGAGCTCGTCCCGGGAAAAGATCTCCTGGTCGCCGTGGGACCAGCCGAGCCGGGCAAGGAAGTTCACCATGGCCTCGGGCAGGATCCCTTTCCGTTTGTACTCGAGGACGGACACGGCTCCATGACGCTTGGAGAGCTTTGTGCGATCCGGGCCAAGGATGAGGGGAATGTGGGCGAACTTCGGAGGCGTCAAACCCAAGGCCCAGTAAATTTGAAGCTGCTTTGGCGTGTTGGGAAGATGCTCATCCCCGCGGATCACGTGGGTGATGCCCATTTCGGTGTCGTCCACAACGCAAGCGAAATTGTAGGTCGGAGTTCCATCGGAGCGCAGGATCACAAGGTCCTTTAATTCTCGATTTGGAAATTCAACCTTTCCGGCGATGAGATCATCGACGACCGTGATCCCTTCTTTGGGCATGCGGAACCATACGGCACCATCGGCCTCGTAGGCTGCGCCCCGGCGCAGAAGTTCCTCGGCATAGCGCTGGTGGATGTGGATTCGCTCCGTCTGGCGATAGAACTCGTCCCAATCCAAGCCAAGCCAGCGCAGGGAGGCGATGATCTGCTCGATGGCTTCCTCGGTGGAGCGGGTGCGGTCCGTGTCCTCGATGCGCAGGATGAACGTTCCCCCATGATGTCGGGCAAAAAGCCAGTTGAAGAGCGCGGTGCGCGCCCCACCGACATGCAAATAACCCGTGGGACTGGGAGCAAACCTAACTCTTACCTTTTCCACAAGGCCGCATTCTAGCCGACCTGCCCCGTAAGGCCAATCCCGCTTGGCGTGGGCTCTGCTCGCCGGCTAAGATCCCAATCGGTGAGAATATGGCGGTGGCCGCGTATGTCCTCATTCGCTGTCGAGGCGCGACGGAGGAGAAGGTGGCGGAGGAACTCCGCAAAAAACCGCATGTGAAGAGGGTGGACACTGTCTTTGGCGATTACGACATCATCGCTTATTTGGAGTTCGACGAGGTTCCCTCCAGCTTCTCCGTGGCCGAGCTTTATCAGATCGTGACCGAGGAGATCCGCAAGGTGGAGGGGGTCTTTTCCACCAGCACCCACATCGTGACCTCCTCGAAAAAGGAGGCCGGATGAAACGGGACTTTCTAAGCCTTCTGGACTGGTCGACGGAAGAGCTTTGGGAGCTCTTGGAGCTTGCCGCCCACCTCAAGCGCGAGGCCCGGGCGGGCGTACGCCAGGATCACCTCCTGCGGGGAAAAACCCTGGCCATGATCTTTCAGAAGCCGTCCCTGCGCACCCGGGTCTCGTTCGAGGTGGGGATGCGCCAGCTTGGAGGCCACGCCCTCTATCTTGGTCCCGAGGACATCAAGCTTGGCCAGCGGGAGACCGTGGAAGACGTGGCGTTGAACCTTTCTCGTTATGTGGATGGCATCATGGCCCGGGTGTTTGGACACGAGGTGGTGGAGGAATTGGCCCGGTTCGCCACCGTCCCCGTGATCAACGGCCTTTCCGACCTCCTCCATCCCTGTCAGGCCCTGGCCGATGTGCTCACGATCTGGGAAAAGAAAAGAAGGCTTGAAGGCTTAACATTGGCCTTCATCGGGGACGGAAACAATGTGGCCAATTCCCTCATCGAGGCCTCCGCGAAATTTGGGATACGTTTTCGCATCGCCTGCCCTGAAACCCATGAGCCCAATGCCCGCATCGTCGCAGAGGCTCGAGCTTTGGGCGCAGAGGTGGAAATCCTTCGTGATCCCAAGGAGGCGGCCAAGGATGCGGACGTGATCTATACCGACGTTTGGACGAGCATGGGCCAGGAGGCCGAAGCGGAGGTGCGGCGCAGGAAATTCCAGGGCTACACCGTGGATCTTTCCCTCATTTCCCAGGCCAAGCCCGATGCCTTGGTCATGCATTGTCTTCCCGCGCACTACGGGGAGGAGATCACCTATGAAGCTGCGCGGAGCAAGAACTCCGTGATCTTCGATCAGGCCGAAAACCGGCTACATGCCCAAAAAGCCCTGCTTGTCCGTCTCCTTGGCGGAAGGGCCTAAGGCCAGACCTGGAGTAGGTACTGGGTCTGGCCGGTGAGGCCGGCGGAGTCGGTGACGATCAGCGTAACGAGATAAAAACCGGGCTCAGAAAAAGTCCAGGTGACCCGAGGGCCTTCGGCATCGATCTCTCCGTCGTCGTTGAAATCCCAGGCATAGCGCACGATCTCCGCGGTATCGAAGGCCTGGGAAATGGTGCCATCGAAAAGCACGGGTTCCTCGGCCTTAGGGGCGGCCGGCGTCCACACGAATTCCGCTAGCGGGGGCTGGATCACCACCACCGGCCTTGGCCGCTCCCGCACCCCAAATACCACGTGTTCCCGCGCGCCCGGCGAAAGGAACACCTCTAACACCGTGGGCGTGGTGGGCTCGTGTCTTGCCGGCAACGATTCTTGGACCAATTCTACCCGATACCGGCCGGGAAGGAATTCGGCAAAGCCGAAGGAGCCGGTGGGGTCGGAGAAAACCTCCACCACTTGCCCGGTCTCCTCGGAGACAATGCGCACGTAAACGCGGGCCAGTCCCGACTCACTTGCGGACTGCACACCATCACCGTCAGCATCCAAGAACACCGTCCCTCGAATTTCCGCAAGGGGGACGACAGGGATAAGAAGCTCTGTCTCCTTGCCGAGCTCAAGATTTACGGAAAATTCTCGCGTGGGCGCGGCATATCCAAGGGGAAGGCGAGTAACCTCCAGGGTGTAGGTTCCCGGTGGCCGACCGGGGAATCGAAATTCCCCGGTTTTTCCCGTGGAAACCAAGAAGTCGTCCAAAGCCAAAGTGACCCCGGCCAAACCGGGCTCCTCAGGATCGAAGGCTCCATCGCCGTCTAAGTCCGCGAAAACTTTTCCAGATAAAACACCAAACACGGGAAGGAAAGGCGGGGCCCAGGAGAATTCGTAGGCAAAGTCCAGGATCCCCGCGAACCGGGTGGGCTGGCCCTCCTCACCCCAGCGGGCCTCCACGCCGATTTTTAAGGTGAGGACCGGCGCCGGGGAAAGGGTAACCTCCCCCCGGGCCAGACCTCCTTCTCGGCTGTATTCCCAGGCCAATTGCAAGCGGTCGGCGACGGATATGTTCAAGGCCGCCTCGCTTTGGGTCCGCGTCTCCTCAGGCGAAGAAAAGAGGACCTGGCGAAATTCTCCGCGGAAAAGGATTTTGGAGGAAATCGGAAAGCTCAGCCACTCACGGAATTCCTGACGATTCCAAGTTTGGGCGGATGTGATCTCCACTAGCCGTGTATAGCTTCCCTGGAGGCCCAAGTTGAAGCCCTCTTGAGAGAAGACCGAGCTGGCCTCGGCCCGCGCCGTCCGTTCATCCAAGGATGGCGGGATGGTCAGGTCCGCAGCACGTCGGAGGGAAAGGGAAAAATTAAACCGCAATGGCCAATCCGCCGGGAAAAACTCCCAGCCTGCTTGTATCCCCTGCCAAGCCCGCGTGGTCAAGGAAAGGCCACGGAGGTTATCGCGCTGCCATTCGCAGGCGAAACGGAAGCCGGCCTCCTCAGCACCCACGCGGCCGGAAAGAAGGACTCCGGCGCGGTCGGGCATCAACGCGGGAAAACCAGGATCCATCGCGTAGCCTTTTGCTTCCAAGAAAAAGATCTCCGGTATCTCCCAGGTGAGGCCCATTTGGCCGGCGAAACGGGTGAGGCCCTGGGTGCGGGCGGCGCCGGCCTCCAGGCGAAAGCGCAAGTCCTCGAAAACTTGAAGGACCAGCCAAACCGCGCCGCCCTGGTTGTGTACGCCATCCCCGCGCTCCTCACGATAGGCTCCGCCGACCTCGCCCCATTCAGGCCGGAAAGAGAGACTTCCCCCGCTCCGCCCAATCCCTCTGTCCCACCCCGAACCGAAGGAAAAACTTATTCTCTCCAACGTAAGCCGCGTTCCCAGCCCCCAAAAGCCCAAGGAGGAAAGGAGGTAGGGGAAGGAAAATCCCACGCGGCCCACTTCCATCTCTGCGGTATCCGTGACATAAATCGCGCGAAATTCCAAAAACCGCAGAGGCTCAGGCGCCCAGGGACCGGCCCATCGTGCGGAAAGCTCCAGCGCTCCGTCCAAAACCGTTCCCCGCCCGGAAAAACCGAGGAAGGAGCTCCCGCTTCTCCTCAAAAACTCATGAGAAAAACGGCCAAGACCTTGCATGGAAAGCTCTGCGAACTTCTGCACCGGAACTTTTTCCGGCTCAGGTGGAAGAACCTCTACGTACCAAGCGGTCCGGACTTCCACCTCTGGCGCGATCCCCGAGCGGGCCACAGCCATCACCACTTCCCGACTAGGTCGGGCATCACCGGGAATTTCCAGGCTTGCCTGAACTTCCCGCGCCTCCCCGGGAGAGAGGGAAATCTCTTTCGGTTCTAATTCGCTGCGCCAGCCTGGTGGAGGCCGCACCTCCAAAGTCACCTGATCCAGGGCGTTTCCGCGGTTCACCACCCGCAGGGTAAAGACCAAAGTCTCCCCGGGTGACGCGGCCTGGGGCGGTGGAGCAAGGATTTCCAATGCCGCCACGGCTTCCACTTCCACTGCGGTTTCCGCAATTTTCTCCCCCTCATCCCAGCGCAAGCGCAGGCGCACAGAGTGAAGCCCACTTGGCGCGGTGCGGGGAACATAGAGGGTGAGGAAAAGGTAATCCTCCTCACCCGGGCCAAGGGAAATCGCATCCGGAAGGCCTAGAACCTCCCAACCTGCAGGCAGTTCCACATCAACATGGGCCACCACAGCCGCGGGAGTGTGATTGATGATTTGCCAAACTTGGACGGCGAAATCTCCGGGGCGAACTTTAGCTGGCGGAGAGAGGCTTACAAGGTCTAAATCTTGGCCCAAGGCAAGGACGCCAAGGAGAACAACACCAAAAAGCGGCCGCATCAAAGACATTTTTGCGGCCGCAGTGGGAAAAGTCAGGAGTTTTGTAACCCAAATTACGGAACTTTGGCCTCCTTGGCCGCCAAAAGCTCCGCAAGCTTCTGCACGTCGCCCTCGTCGATTACCCCGTCGTTATTGAAGTCAAAGGCCCGGAGGTTAGCCCGTACTACGGGATGGCCGAGATTTCGCGAGAAAATTTCCTGGTCAGCTTCGTCGAAAACGCCGTCTCCGTTGACGTCCTCGTAAAATCCATCGCCATCGAGGTCTTGGGGGAGAGCTAAGCCCTCCTCAAGGGGGAATAAGGAAAGGGGTCGGACCACGAAGCGCACGGGCATGGCCAGAAGGGCCTCGCCGCCGTAGTCCACGGTGGCCAATACTTGGTAAACCCCAGGCACGGGCCGGAAATCCGTATCCACCCGGATCCACCGCTCCCCACCGGGAAGGCAAGGGACGGGTGAGGCGATCCCTTCCGCCACCGTCTTCCCTTGCACATCGATCACTCGCAAAGCGGCCTTAACCTCCCGCAGGTTCCTCGTCCCGGTGTTGGCGAATTTCACCCAAATCCAAAGGGGGTTTTGGCCGCGGATCTCCACCCCGCGCAGTTCGCCGGCGGCTTCCGCCGGCTCCACGGTGACGTAGACCTTGACCCCGATGCGCCGGGTAACAGTGACCATTACCCCTTGGTAAGGGACAAGGCGGGGCTCGCCCTGCACGAACACGATGGTCCAATACGTGCCGGGTTTTACGTCCGCAGGAACCTGCACTGTGCCTTGGATTTCGCGAACTTCACCGGGATTCAACACGAAAGCGGTGGGCGCTACCGTGGTCCAAGGAGAGGCGGAGCGGGGCAGGGTTCCGGGCTCGTAAAACCGGTTTTCGCCGAACTCGCTTCGATCCCAATCGCCAGGGTAAAGGACGATCTGCTCCGGTTGGGCCAATTCATTGCGCACGA
>JACIWM010000045.1 GCA_014360945.1 Candidatus Bipolaricaulota bacterium | reverse complement strand
AGCCACCCAGCAGATTTCACACCAGTCTGCACAACAGAATTTGTAGCATTCCAGAAAAGGTACCCCAAATTCAGAGAACTAGACTGTGAGCTGATAGGATTAAGCGTAGACCAAGTATTCTCTCACCTAAAATGGATCGAATGGATAAAAGAAAACATGGAAGTAGAAATCGAATTCCCCATAATCGCAGATACTGGAAAAGTAGCTGATACCCTCGGCCTCATACATCCAGCAAGGCCAACCAACACAGTAAGGGCGGTTTTCATCATGGACCCGCATGGTATAATAAGGGCCATACTATATTATCCGCAGGAACTTGGACGTAACATGGATGAAATACTAAGGATGATAAAAGGTTTCCGGACGATCGACGAGGAAGGCGTCGCCCTGCCAGCTAACTGGCCCAAGAATGAGATAGTTGGCGAGGGTGTTATCATACCACCACCAACAGACGTGAAAACCGCCAAAGAAAGGAAAGATAAAGAGAACTGTTTTGACTGGTGGCTTTGCTACAAAAAACCATAAAATTGAGGGAGGTTTTAGTATGGAGAAGAAGTTTTATGAACTGCCAGAGCTGCCCTATGGGTATGATGCCCTTGAACCCTATATTTCAGAGGAACAGTTAACCATCCATCATCAGAAGCATCACCAGGCCTATGTAGATGGTGCCAACAACCTACTTAGAAAATTGGATGAAGCCCGAGAATCCAAAACAAGCATAGATTATAAAGCCGCTGCAAAGGAATTATCATTCCACGTAGGGGGGTTCTTATTACACAGGTTTTTCTGGGAGAATATGGGTCCTGCAGACGAGAATGGGGGAGAACCCCACGGTAAAATCAAAGATTGTATTGAAAGGGACTTCGGAGGTTTTGAAAGGTTCAAGGAGGAGTTTTCACAGACTGCTATAAGCACTGAGGGGTCTGGTTGGGCCATGCTAACATATTGTCCTTTAACGGATCGTCTGTTCATAATCCAGGTTGAGAAGCATAACATCAACCTAATACCGCAATGTAAAGTTCTTCTCGTATTGGATGTGTGGGAGCACGCCTATTACCTCGACTATAAGAACCTGCGCCCAGATTATGTTGAAGCATTTTGGAAGATCATAAATTGGGACGAAGTAAACAATAGGATAGAAAACCTCTAAGTCCCCCTTTTTATTTTTTGAGAAGATGAAGAAAATCCTTTAATATGACATTCAATGCTGGGGTATTAGGCAGTCCACAGTATTCAAGTTTATGCGAATTATATACAAATATACTTTATTTTCATAAGTTTTATATAGGCATATAAAGAGAAAAAGTTAACATGACAAGCGAAGATTTTATAAAAGCTCTTGTGGAACTAGACGAAGAAAGGGCCCTGGAACTTACAAAGGAGAGGGTTGAAAAGGGGGAAGATCCCCTCACAATCCTAGAAGATATGAGAAAAGCGGCGGATGAAATCGGTAAAAAATTCGAGGATGGAGAGTATTTTGTCTCAGATCTTATATTGACTGGGGAGATATTCAATGAGATCATGGAGATCCTTAAACCACTAATCAAAGAGAAAAAGGTCAAGAAGAAAGGCAAAGTTGTCGCCGGCACTGTGGAAGGAGACATCCACGACATAGGTAAAAACATAGTCATAGCTTTGCTAGAAGCTGAAGGTTTCGAAGTTATTGACATAGGAGTAGACCAACCACCCGAAGCTTTCATCGAAGCTATTAAAAAGTACAAGCCTGAGGTTGTTTCTTTAAGTGGCTTGCTCACAGAAGCGATAGAATCAATGAAAAATACTATAGACGCTATAAGAGAAGCCGGATTAAGGGATAAGGTGAAAGTAATAGTCGGGGGCGGAAGAACTAACGAAGAAGTGAAAGAATACACTGGAGCGGATGAATGGGCAGATGACGCCGCTACGGGTGTGAGAAAGATAAAGAAACTAATAGGGGCTGATTAAAAAATGGACATCGAAGAATTAAGGAAAGAAAAACTGGAAAGATTAGAAAGAGCCCTAACTTGTAAAGAGCCAGATAGAGTCCCTATACTAGTATTCAATGATGTTTTCTGCGGAAAATATTCGGGATACACTGCCCAAGAAATCTATTTCAACTATGAAAAATGGAAGGACGCCACCTTAAATGTGGCCAAAAACTTCAACTTCGATTACATATTCACACTCAACGGCCTCGAAGGAATGTTCTTATTCGCAAGCTTCATCGAAAAGGCCCCAGAAGTCGCCGCCAACATGAGATTCGTGACTGGTCCATACCATCAAATACTACAAGACACATATACAAGATGGCCAGGGATAGAACTTAAGGAAGACGTCCATCCACAATTCATCGGAAAAGAAATAATGAAAAAAGAAGAATATGAGAAATTCATAGAAGCACCTATAGAATTTATGCATGAAGTCGCTCTGCCAAGGATCTGCGAAAACCTTGCCAATCCAGCTTCCATAGAATATAACACAACACTCACAAGATTAGGAGCGGAGGCTGTTAATTACGGTAATGCCACACTGCAACTTATAATGGAATTGAAGAACATAGGATATCCCTTCTTCCCAATGGCCCATTCATATTCGCCACTTGATTTCCTAGGCGATTTTTTAAGGGATATAAGAAACGTTATACTCGATCTCTACAGAGACCCCGAAACCGTAAAGGAGGCTGTTGAAGCCATAAAATCCCACTTGATCAAAACTGGGATAATCTCAGGGACCATCCCCCCCGAAGTAAAAGAGATGTTCGGAACCGAACTAATTTGGTGCTTCTACCCCTTACACCTTACAGAATACCTCAAACCCGAACTTTACAATGAATACTATTGGCCACCCCTCCTAAATGTATTTAAAGAGACAATAAAAGCAGGGCTTTTACCATTCGTATTATTTGAGGGAAGTCACGACGCCCACCTAGAAACGCTACGTGGCATCCCAAAACATAGCATAGCTGGAATGTTCGAAAAAACAGATCCTAGAAGAGTTAAAGAGGCCATAGGAGACAGGATGTGCATAATGTACGGACCCCCCAATGCCCTCCTTATAGGCAGCACACCCGAGAAAGTCCATGATTGGACGCGAGAACTCCTACTTGACATGAAAGATGACGGAGGATTCGTACTCTTTCCAGGAGTTGATGCTGCTGGAATAGCTAAAGATGCCAAACCAGAGAACATAAATGCCATGATAGATGCCGTGGAAAAATATGGGAAATACTAAGGGGCATGTCCAAAATGTTCAAATTTGGAGACCAGAAAATCTTGAAAATAGGAGATGTAGAAATCGGCGGCGAACCAGGGAAGAAGAAGACAGTCCTGATAGGCTCCATATTCTACAGTGGACATAACATAGTTGAAGACGAGAGGAAAGGAGTTTTTGACAAAGAAGCCGCAGAAGATTTGATAATAAAACAGGAAGAATTAAGCGATAAAAGTGGTAATCCATGTTTACTTGACATTATCGGGATGAGCAAGGAAGCCATTAAAAAATACATCGATTTCGTGGCTGAGGTGACAGACACTCCATTCCTTATAGATTCTGCAGTGCCAAGTATAAAAATCGCGGCGATAAGACACGTTGAGGAAATCGGACTCGAAGATAAAATTGTATATAATTCCATATCACCAGAGTCAAGGGACGAGGAAATAGAGGTCTTAGCGGATAGTAAAATCGAAGCAGCGATTCCTCTTCTTTACACGCCTAACGTAACCAGCGCTAATGCAAGGATAGACTCATTTAAAAGGATATTACCAAGATTAGAAAAGGCGAGGATAACCAAACCATTAATTGACACATTCGTAATGGATGTGCCAAGCTTACCAGCCGCGGCTAAAGCTGCCATAGAAATAAAAAGAGAATATGGATTACCATGTGGTTCCGCCGCACATAATGCCATAGCAAGTTGGAAGGGACTGAAAAACATACTAGGAAAAGAAGCTGAAAAGCCAGCAACATTAATAGCAGATCTCATGCAAATAATCCTAGGTTCAGATTTCGTCCTCTACGGGCCCATTGAAGACGCTGAACTCGTTTTCCCAGGAACATTCATCGTGGATACCGCATATCGATACTTTTCAAGGATGAAGGATGAATTCATAGAATTATAGGAAATGACAGTCAAATTAACATTTGAACCTATGGGGAAAAAAATAGAAACTTCCTCAAATTTTATTCTTGAAATAGCAAGGGATGCTAACATTACTATTCGTTCTGATTGCGGCGGTAAAGGACTCTGTGGTAAATGTAAAATAATTATCATAAATGGGGAAGTAAGCGAAGTCAACGAAATCGAAAGAGAACATTTAACCTTAAATGAAATAAGAGATGGTTACAGACTTGCATGTCAAGTCAAGGCGACTAATGGAGAAATCACAGTCTTCATACCCCCAGAAAGTAGGATAGAGACTAGAAAAGTCGCTGAAAGCATCCTCGAAACAGAAGCTGAACTTAATCCCTCAATAAGAAAAGTATATTTAAAACTGGAAAAGCCAACCCTAAAGGATACAAAACCTGACTTTGAAAGGTTGAAATCCTCACTCGGAGAAATTGAAACATCACTCAACATCCTGAAAAGGATCCCAAAGTTTTTGAGAGACGCTAACTGGGATATTACAGCCATCTTATCATATAACAAGTTGATAGGTGTTGAAAAGGGAGATACAACAGACAGATCATATGGTATAGCAATAGATATTGGCTCCTCTAAGATAATATGCCAGTTAATCGACCTTGTGACTGGTAAAAGATTGGCTGAAGACTATTCTGAAAATCCCCAGGTAGCTTATGGAGAAGACATCATATCAAGAATAAATTACGCATCAAAGAGTGACGAAAACTTGAAAAGATTACAAAAAATGGCTATAGACACAATAAATAAAATATTGGATAACCTTTGTAAAGAAGCAGGGATAGAGAACGATGAAATCTACGAAGCAATAGTTGTTGGCAATTCAGTAATGCATCATCTTTTCTTTGGCATATATCCAGGATATGTTGGAAGATCACCTTTCGTCCCAGCTATAAGGGACATGGTAAATTGTCAGGCAAAAGAACTTGGGGTTAAAATAAACCCAGAAGGTTACATTAATTCATTACCGCTTATCGCAGGCTTTATCGGCGCGGACGCGCTTGCTGACATTCTAGTCACACGAATACATGAAAAAGATGGGATAAACATGCTCATAGATATCGGGACAAACACAGAGATTTTCATAGGGAATAAAAATAAAATCCTCGCCTGTTCTTCGCCGTCAGGCCCGGCATTTGAAGGTGCCCATATAAAACATGGAATGAAGGCTGTTAAAGGCGCGATAGAGAAGATATGGTTCACCAAGGGCGTAAATTATGAGACAATAGGTAAAGAAAAACCAAAGGGGATATGCGGAAGCGCCCTAATAGATTTAGTAGCTGAACTTTATAGAAATGATATAATTAACAAAAGAGGAAAGTTCACAGAAAAATCAGAAGAAGACCATGCTTTCATTGTTGTAAGTGCAGATGAAACAGAAACAAAAAAGAATATAACAGTCAACGAAAAGGACATAGACAACCTCCTAGTTGCAAAGGGGGCGATAAAATCAGCATGGACAATTTTAATGGAAAAATTAGGAATTGAACCGTCAGACATTTCAAAAGTGTACGTGGCTGGTTCGTTCGGAAGATACATAGATGTTGAAAATGCGAAGCTCATAGGCCTCCTACCAGATATACCAACAGACCAGATAATATTCGCAGGAGACATTGCAGTCACCGGAGCAGCCATGGCACTGAAGTCCATCCAAAAAAGGATAGAATCTCGTGAAATACTCAAATTAATAGACTATATTGAACTTTCAGCCGAAAAAGATTTCAATAAAATATTCGCAAAATCGATCCAATTATAATCCCCCCACTCTTGGCCCTGTTAGAATTTCAACTTCTTTTATTCCCTATTAGATCGGGGTGATCGGTCAATTGAGAAAACTGGAAGTTGGCATTTATTCCTATTTTTCTTTGAAATAATCTTACTCTGGCAAAAAAACTATTTTTAACAAACCATCTCATTATATTCAAAGGAATGGAAAGGGCTGGTCTAGATGATCTGGAACGAAGAGATGGAATGCATTTCAAGGGATGATCTAGAAGAATTACAACTTAGAAGATTGCAGGACACTGTAAAAAGAGTATATGAGAACGTACCATACTACAAAAGGAAACTCGAGGAAAATAATATTTACCCCGAGGACATTGAAAGCTTAGAGGATATAAAAAAGCTTCCTTACACGACAAAAGATGATCTTAGGGAAGTATACCCCTTTGGGATGTTCGCAACCCCTAGAAAGGATATAATAGAAGTGCACACTTCCTCAGGGACCACGGGCAAACCGGTAGTTTCAGGTTACACAAGAGAAGACATTGAAATATGGGGTGAAGTCATGGCAAGGGGCCTTACAATGATGGGAGTCACAGAAGATGATATAATACAAAATACTCATGGATACGGTTTATTCACGGGGGGATTCGGAGTACATTATGGCGCCCAGAAGATAGGTGCTACCGTAATCCCCATTTCAACCGGTCAGACAAGGAGACAAATCGAGATCATGAAAGACTTTGGTACAACCGTCATGATATTCACACCATCCTATGGGTTATATCTTTCAGAGGTGGCTGAAGAAGAAGGCCACAATCCAAAAAAATCCCAACTAAAAGCCATAGGCTTCGGAGCCGAAATGTGGACTGAAGAAATGCGAAGAGAACTTGAAAGGCGCTTCAATGCACCAGCATTCAACATTTATGGTTTGACAGAGATTATTGGACCTGGTGTCGCCATGGAATGCCCTGAAAAAGACGGTTTACACATTTTCGAAGATCATTTTTATCCTGAGATTATCAATAGTAAAACAGGCGAAACTTTACCACCTGGAAAGCGGGGTGAACTTGTCATAACAACTCTAACAAGGATTGGGATGCCAATCATCAGATTCCGTACAAAGGATATCACCTCAATAAACTATGATGAATGCGGTTGTGGGAGAACCCTAGCGAGGATTTCAAGGATAACAGGACGCGTTGATGACATGCTAAAAGTAAGGGGGGTTTCAGTATTCCCTTCACAAGTGGAAAAGGCTTTGCTTAAAGTTGATGGGCTTCAACCCCATTACCAGATCATCGTAACCCGGCCGCACCTCATGGATGAGATGGAAGTTAAGGTTGAAACTTCACCAGAGATCTTCTCAGATGATATAGGTGAAATGATGAAATTACAGAAAAAAATTGAAGATTATATAAGGGATGAGATCGGATTAAGAGTTAAAGTAACCCTCGTAGAACCCAAAACTTTGCCAAGGAGCGAAGGAAAAGCTGTGAGAGTTATAGATAAAAGAAAGTTTTGAGGTTACTAATATGAAGGTCAAACAAATCTCAATATTCCTAGAAAACAAGAAAGGAAGGCTCTGGAAAGCCCTTAACATATTAAAGGGTGCTGGTATAAATATTAGAGCATTATACTTGGCTGATACTTCAGAATTCGGCATATTGAGGCTTATAGTCCCAGAACCTGAAAAGGCGAGGAAAGTTCTCGAAGAAAACGATTTCGCCGTGAAAATGAATGAAGTAATAGCAGTAGAATTAGAAGACAAACCAGGAGGCCTCGCATCCATCCTAAAAATACTCAAAGACTCCCAGATAAACCTGGAATACATATACGCTTTTGTACATGAAAAAAAAGACAAAGCCATACTATTCTTAAAAGCCGACGACATAGACAAGACGATAAAAGCACTACAAGACAGCAATGCAAAAATATTACCAGCTGAAGAAGTTTACAAGCTCTAACCTGATAAGCCTCACAAAGACATGAAAAACCCCAAGGGAGGGTGGGCTTTGAACCCGACTATTCCAATTCTATTCATGAATACTGAAACCCATGAGATGGGCCGCCCACCATAAGATTTTTTTATACTACTGTCACGCACTTTGCAAGGTTTCTTGGGTGGTCAGGGTCTTCACCCTTCATTACACTGATATGATAAGCTAAAAGTTGTAATGGTATAATATACAAGAGTGGCGATATTTCCTCTCTTATACTAGGACTAAATGATATATACTTATCAGTATTCTTCTTAAATTCTTCATCATCTTCTGCTCCGAGGCCTATGACCTCAGCACCCCTCGCCTTAACCTCCTTAACATTGCTCAGGGTTAAGCTATGTGAATTGCGGAATTCTTCCTCATCCTTAACTATCTCGGTCCCTGTTTTTAATGGGAGTGGTGGGGGGGCTATGGCCACTACAGGCACCCCTTTTTCTATTAATGCTATGGGGCCATGTTTTAGTTCCCCTGAGGCATAACCTTCAGCATGGATGTATGAAATCTCCTTGAGTTTTAAGGCTCCTTCAAGTGCTGTTGGATATGAA
This sequence comes from Candidatus Bipolaricaulota bacterium, assembly GCA_014360945.1. GTDB lineage: Bacteria > Bipolaricaulota > Bipolaricaulia > Bipolaricaulales > Bipolaricaulaceae > DTER01. Next base: position 605 of record JACIWM010000045.1, on the reverse strand, counting down.
AATCCACGTCCAATGAATAAGAAGTCGGATTCGTTTTTATAGGTTCTTGCGATCTCCTTTATAAGCTCCTCTTTTTCTAGTATTTTCTCCATTTCATCCGGGAGCTTTTTCAAGTCCTCCATTATCTCAGTTTTTCGGCCTATGGCAGCTGCTAACATGTATATACAGGCTAATTGGCTTATATAAGTTTTTGTTGCCGCGACACCTATCTCTGGACCCGCTCTGGTATAAATTACATGGTCCGCTTCTCTGGTGGCCGTGCTCCCAACGACATTCACTATCGCTAATGTTTTTGATTTCTTGTTAACGGCTCTTAATGCGTTGAGTGTGTCCGCAGTTTCGCCTGATTGTGTTATAAATATTGTGAGAGTTTCCTTGTCGAGCGCATTAGCAGTGTATTGGAACTCACTTGCTATTATAACATCTGTTGGTATATGGAGGATGCTCTCGAAGAGGTATTTGCCAACGAAAGCTGCATGATATGATGTTCCACATGCGACGAAACATATTCTTTTTATTTCTCCTATTTCATCCACAACCCTTTGGATTGTGTTGATTTCCCTGAGGGTGTCCCTTAGAACTTGTGGTTGTTCATGTATCTCCTT
>JACIWM010000044.1 GCA_014360945.1 Candidatus Bipolaricaulota bacterium | reverse complement strand
TTAACCAAAATGCGGAGGGCCTCGTTCCCGCCTAATGCCGGATCCACCTCAAAATAATCCTCCGTGTCGTAGCGGTGGTTGGTGGAGGCCCGAAAAATGGGGGTGAGGTAAAGGGCGGTGACGCCCAGATCCTCAAGATAATCGAGTTTTTCGAGAATGCCCCAGAGATCGCCGCCGAAAAAACTCTGGGAGGTGGGGAGTTCTCCCCAAGGGCGGGTGCCCGGCGGATCGTTTTCCGGCCGGCCGTTGCGGAACCGGTCCGGGAAAATTTGGTAGAAGATGGCGTCCCGCACCCACGCGGGCGGCCGAATCCCCCTCACTTCCATCGGGTGAGGATCTCCTCACGCTGGAAAATTTTTATGCCCAAAAAGAGAAGAGCCGCATTCAACACGAGGAGAATACCGCCCTCAATGGCCACGAATTTCAGGTCCACGGCGGTGAGGCGGGCGGAATAGACAATGAGAGGGATGAGGCTAGGGACCACGGCGAGGCCGGCGAATTGATAGGCGGCGCGGGAATCCGTGGAACGGGAGGAGATGAGCATGGCCACAAGCGCGGCAAACAAGGCCATGAGGGGTGAAAGAGCGAAGATGGAAAGGAGCCAGGGAAGAGAGAGGACGCCCGCGGGGATCCCGCCGGGGATCATCTGGGAAGCGGCAAGGAGGAAAAGCCCGAACACGGCCCAGGTGAGAACTAGAGCGGGAACAACAGCCACGATGGATTTCCCAAGGAAAAGCTCGAGGTCCGAAAGAGGGGTGGCCAAGAGGGGCTCTAATGTTCCTTGCTCCTTTTCTCCCACCACGGAGTACACGCCCAGGGTCACGGGGATCATCACGGGAAGGACAAGGAAGTAAAGGAGGGCGGCGTTAAATAGAGCCGCCTGGCCCTCAGCTGGAAGGGCCCGGCCCTGCCACACCATCCACCCGGCAAACCCGCCCATGAAAAGGGGCATGAAGAGACACCCATAAAGCACCATCTTGATCCGGAAAAGCTCGGCCCACTCTTTGAGGATCAGAACCTTAAGCCGCATTTCCGCCCTCCATGAGCTCGAGGTACACGTCCTCCAGCGTACGCTCCTCCTCGGCGATGTAGAGGATCTCCGCGCCGAGCTCCACGAGTTTCCGCACCAAGATGGGGTTGTGGCGCTCCGGGTCCTCCACGGCCAAGAGGAGTTTTTGGCCATCAAGAGAGGCGTTGCACACAAACGGAAGGTTCAGGGCGGAAATAATTTCGGGCTTGGGATTGGCCAGGGTTACCACCACCCACCGGCCGAAGAGGCGTTCTTTCAGTTCCGTTGGAGTTCCAACGGCGATGAGTTTGGTCTTGAGGACAGCGATGCGGTGGCAAAGCCGCTCGGCCTCAGGGAGGTTGTGGGTGCAAAGGAGGATGGCGCGGTGCGCTAGAGAAAGCTCGGAAAGAAGTTCCCGCACTTCCTTAGCTGCCTCCGGATCGAGGCCGCTTGTGGGTTCGTCCAAAAGCAAAACCTGCGGATCGTGGACCAACGCCCGGGCCAGGGCGAGTCTCTGCCGAAGACCCTTGGAAAGAGTGGCCACAGGATCCTCGGCCCGCTCCGAAAGCTTCACCAGGGCCAATACCTCGTCGATGCGCCGGGAATCCCGCACCCCATAAAGTTCCGCGAAGAATCGGAGATTACGGCGGACCGTGAGGCGCTTGTAAAAACCGGGGTTCTCCGAGAGCACCCCGACTTTAGGCCGGACCTTCTCCGGCTCTTTTGTCACGCTGTGACCGGCCACGAAGGCCTCGCCAGCGGAGGGGGCCAGAAGGCCGGCAAGCATCCGAACAGTTGTGGTTTTTCCGGCGCCATTGGGCCCCAAAAGCCCCAGGACCTCGCCAGCCATCACTTCCAAATGCAAGTCCACCACCGCCGGCCGCGCCTCAAAATAGCGGGTGAGACCCCGGGTCAGAATCAATGGGTCGGGGCTGAAACCCAACTGCCCACCTCCACGGCCATGGTCAAAATTCTACCGTTGCCGGCGCACAAAAACCTAAGAAGCCAAGGCTCGGAGATCTCGGAAAACCCGACCTTTTTGTAGGCCCGGATGGCACGCCGGTTTTCTTTGTGCACGTGCAGAACAACTTTTTCCAGACCGAGCTCATGGAAAGCGTAACGCAAAAGGAGGCGCAGTGCCTCCGGGCCGTAACCCTTTCCCCAGCAATCCTTCTCTCCAATTACGATCCCCACCTCCGCCACTTTCTCCTCCCAGCGGATGGAATGGAGGCTGCAATTGCCGATGTGGCGGCCGTCCTTAAGGACGATGGCGAAGTGCAGGGAATCCGGGGAGGTGTAAACCCGGTGGAGCCACTCGTCCCAGGAAAGAGGGAGGAGCGGCCAAGCCGGAAGGATCCAGCGGGAGATCTCTGGATCGGCGACCCATTTTCGGGTGCGGGCAAGATCTCCCGGCCCGAAGGGCCGCAGGCTCAGCCGCTCCCCACAAAGCTCCACCCCTACCTCACCGCAGGAACCACGGCTGCACGGGAAAGAGGGAGGCGAAAAGGAGGGAGATCACGCTCATGAGCTTGATGAGGATGTCCAGGGATGGCCCGACCGTGTCCTTGAGGGGGTCGCCCACGGTATCGGCCACGACGCCGGCCGCATGGGCCTCAGAACCTTTGCCCCCAAAATGGCCCTCCTCCACGTATTTCTTGGCGTTGTCCATGGCTCCGCCGGCATTGGCGCAGAAGATGGCAAGCATGATGGCGGAAAGGAGTGCCCCCACCAGGAACCCGGCCAAAGTGTAGCGCCCGAAAACAAGGCCAACGAAAAGAGGAAGGACCACGGCAAGAAGCGAGGGCACGATCATCCGGCGCACGCCGTTGTGAGCGGTGATGGTGATGCACCGCCGGTAATCGGGATTAGCTTCTCCGGTCATGAGCTTGGGATTCTCCCGGAACTGCCGGCGGATCTCCTGGACCATCACGTCCGCCGTGCGGGAGACGGCGCGAATGAGCATGGCGGAAAACACGTAGGTGAGCATGGCCCCGGCGATGAGCCCGGCCATCACCAGGCCTCCCACCTCCGGGCTAACTAGGGGCACGTTGGGAAGGTGCACTTCTTCGGCGCGACCGGCGGCGGACCAAAGGTAAGCGGCGATGAGACCGATGGCGGCAAACGCCGCGGAACCGATGGCAAAGCCTTTCCCGATGGCAGCCGTGGTGTTCCCGATGGAGTCCAAAATGTCGCACTGCTCCCGCACATGGGGATCAAGCTTGGCCATGGTGGCGATCCCCGCGGCGTTATCGCCGATCGGTCCGTAGGAGTCCATGGAAACCATGATCCCCACGAAGGTAAGCATGCCCATTCCCGCGAAGGCCACGGCCAAAAGGCCGCCCATTTGATAGGTGATGATGATGGCTGCGGCGATCACAAGGCAGACAAGAAGGCTGGAGGACATACCCACAGCCATTCCTTCCGTGACCCCCACGGCCGGGCCGGATTGATACATGCGGGCCAGCTCCCGGGTGGGCCGATATCGGGCGGAGGTGTAGTACTCGGAGATGAACCCGATGAGCACACCGCTCACGATCCCCAAAAGGAGGGAGAAGAAGGGGATGAAGTTGAAGGGGGAGAAGGCGGTGGTCACGGCGGCAAAGCCCGCGGTGAGGACGCCGGCGAGGGTGAAGCCGTTCATGAGGATGCGCTGCATGTCCTTTTGCCGGCGGGAGTAGCGGATATACATTACCGCCAAAAGGCTGGCCGTAATCCCCCCGGCCACGTAGAGGAGGGGCAAAAGCACGAACCACCAGTAATTGGCCTCGAACTGCTCCAGGCTTGTGAACCCGTAACGGGAGATGAGGGCCCAAATGTCGGGGTTCAAGCGACCCACGTACATGTAGAGGGCGATGACGATCACGGCGATGGCGGAGCCAATGAAAGATTCGAGGAGGTCGGCGCCAAGACCGCCCACGTCGCCCACGTTGTCGCCCACGTTATCGGCGATGGCCGCGGGATTGCGAGGGTCATCCTCAGGGATCTTGAGCTCCACTTTGCCCACAAGATCGGCGGCCATGTCCGCCGCTTTTGTGTAGATTCCGCCGCCCACGCGGTCAAAGAGGGCCACAAGAGAGGCTCCCGCGGAGTACGCGGAGACAATTAGCGCCCCCTTGATGAAGTTCACGTCCGCCCCGGGAATGCCGAAGATGGTTTTGGTGGTGATCCGAACAACGCTGGGATCGAACTCCCGGCGGAAGAGCCAGATCACGAAGACCAGGCCGGCAGTGGCCAATCCGGCCACGGCAATGCCCATCACTGAACCGCCGGTGAAGGCCACGGTGAGGGCCTCGCGCAGGGAGCGGCGGACGGCGTTGGTGGTGCGGGCGTTAGCTAAAGTTGCAGCGTTCATGCCCGCGAAACCCGCGGCCATGGAGAGGCCAGAGCCCACCCAGAACGCCACCGCTACTTCCCAATAAAAAAGGGCCCAAAGGATGGCGCCGATGATGAGGAGAGTCACGGCCATAACTTTGGCCTCGGCCAACATGAACGCCCAAGCTCCCTCGCGGATGAATCCCTGGATTTGCCGCATCCGCTCGTCACCAGGGTCCCGACGCATCACGTAGTAAGTTCCGTACGCAGACCAGAAAAGAGCGGCCACAGCCACCAGGCCGCTTGCGGCGAGGATCATGCCCATAGCATCGCCCTCCTTTCGATTCTTATTCCCCAAAAATCGGCGGGTATTCTGCCCGCGTTGTTCCCTGCCTGCAACCTTCTTTTCAGACAACTGTCCGCGAACTTCGCGACAAAGCGGCCTATCCGCTCGCCCATGGGGCCATGCCCTCTTTTGTTGCCTCCGTTACTTTCCTTGTGGGATGCGGAAAAGGAGGTCGCGGTGATGAAGAAGCTTTTGGTGTTGGCTTTGATTGGGGGCCTTCTGGGCCTGGTGGCCTTGGCCGAGCCGGAAGGGGTGAAGCTCCCGCCCGCCGAGGAGGAGATCGCTGCCCTTCAAGAGGCTTGGGCCCAGGTGGCCAAGGTTTTCGGCGACTTCATTGCGGAGATAAAGGATGCCGTGGTCACCCTCAACAAGAACGATCAGGACATCCTCGCCAAGTACCGGGCCACGGCGGTGCAGCTCAAGGACTTGGAGGCCAAGCTCCTCCAGCTTCAGGAGATATGTGGCCGTGTGCCGGGGTTGGAGCGGCGGGCCGAGGCCTTGGCGGGCCGCATCGAGGAAGGCCTAGCCAAGATCGCCGAACTTCGCAAGGCCCTGGACGAGGCCATGGCCCAGGGCAAGGCCAATGATGAGGCTTTGTCCAAAAGCATCGCGGACCTATCCGCGCGCCTGGAGGCCATCCAAGCTGAGCTCTCCTCGGCTCTGTCCGCTTTGGGCGCGAAGGTGGAGGACCTCGCGAAAATTGTGGATCAGCACGAGCAGCGCATCGCCACCCTGGAGTCCTATGACCTGGGCTCTTTGGCCCGGCGGGTGCTGGCCCTGGAGCAGGCCATCCAGGCCGTGCAGATAAAGATCGAGAATAACCGGGAGAAGATCGCCGCCCTGGAGAAGACCGTGGGCGGGCTTGCCACGGACGTGTCCACCTTGAAGGAATCGGTGCTGACGCTGGATACACGCGTAAGCGACGTGGAAAACCGTTTGGCCACGTTGGAGAGCACGGTGGGCACTAACGTCCAGGACGTCCTGAGCCGGCTGGATACCGTGCAGGCCCTGGCCATCCTCGGCCTCGTTGCGGGAATCGGGGCGATCGTCCTCGTCCTCCTTGGGCTCGGCGGATAAAGCTGGGAAGGGCGCGGCCTCCCCGCGCCCTTTCCTTTTTGCCGCGGAATGTAGCAAAAGTTACACTCGGGCCGCGGAAAAGTCGGGCACCATGGAAAAGCTCCGAAAAGGATCGAACACGGAAAGAGTCTGGTCCGGTCAAAGCGAAGGAGCCTCATGACCACAACCATCCGCCACCTGCGCATCGAAGGGTTTAAGTCCTTCCGCCGCCTTTCCCTCGACTTTTTTCCGGGGTTCACCGTCATCGTGGGGGAAAACGGCACGGGAAAGTCCAACCTTCTTGAGGCCGTGATGTTTGTATTGGGTCGGCGCTCCCGGGGACTGCGCGCCGAGCGCCTGGAACATCTCCTTCATACCCCGCCCGGAGGAAAACCCGTGCCCGAAGCCGAGGTCACCCTCGTTTTGGATAACCGCTCCGGGGTCTTCTCCGAACTCTGCCCCGAGCCAGAGGTCACCGTCTCCCGGCGCATTTCTCATAATGCCTCGGTGTTCCGGATCCAAGGCCGGCTGGCCTCGGCCCGGGAGGTGGAGGCCCTTCTCTCCCTGGCCAACATTGACCCCAACGGCTACAACATCGTGGAACAGGGCACGGTCACTGATGTTTTGGAGGGCTCGGCCCGCCGGCGCCGGGAGATCCTCGCCGAGGTGGCGGGGATCGACGCATATGAGGAGCGCAAGGCCAAGGCCATTGAGGAGTTGGCCCGGGTGAAGGAGCGACTCAATGCCGCGCGCATCATCCTTGCCGAGCGCCGGGCCCGCCTCGCTGAACTTTTTCGGCAGCGCGAGGCCGCGTTAACTTTCCAAAGCCTCTCCGCAGAACGGGACAAACTCCAGGCCACCCTTCTTTTCCGCCGCTATCAGGCCAAAAAGGAGGCCCTGGATCGGGCGTTGATCCAGGCGGAGAGGATCAAGGAGGAGGTGGAGGCCCTTTCCGCGGAAGTGGATCGGCTGGATCGGGAGATTGAAGCCCGGGAGAGCGCCGCCCATGCGGCTAAACCCCAGATTCGCGACGATTTCACCGAGCTTGTGCGCAAGGTGGAGCGCCTCCGCGCTGAGCTTTCCGGAAAAGAGGCGGCTCTGAAACTTTTGGATCGGGAGATTTCCACCCTTCGTCAGACCCTGGCCGAGCTCGGCCGGACCACCGAAGGGAAGGGCCGGCCGCCCGAAGCCGTTCAGGCCGTATTGGATTTGGGTTGGGACGGAATCGTGGGAACGCTGGGAGAGCTGGTGCAGCCCCAAGATGGTTTTGAACAGGCCCTCCTCACCGCCCTGGGAAACCACGCCCACGATGTGGTGGTGGCCACCAGGGATTTGGCCCTCCAGTGCGTGCGGTATCTCAAAGAGAAGGGCATCGGCCGGGCCAGGTTCCTTCCCTTGGACAAGCTTCTCCTTTCCCCGCCCTCTGCCCAGGCCCAGGCGGCGCGGAAACTCCCAGGGGTTCTTGGGTTCCTCGCGGATTTCGTGGATTGCCCGCCGGAGGTCCGGCCGGCTCTTCTTTACGTCTTGGGCGATACCTTGGTCGCGGAATCCCTGGAGGCGGTGCGCACGGTGGAGGGGGTGCGGGTGGTGACCCTGGACGGAGACCTCCTTGAACGGGGAGGGGCCATCGTGGGTGGAGCAGCGCGCCGCAAGAACCCCGGGATATCCGCTCGGCAAGAGGAGCTTCGCCGCCGCGAGGAGGAACGGGCCGAGCTTGCTTCCCAGCTGGAAAAAATTTCGCTGGAGCTGGCCCAGGCCGAGGAGGAGTTGAGCCGCTGCGCAAGGGAAAGGGAGGAGGCCCAGGCCGCGTTGGCCAAGGAGGAAGGGGAACTTTTCGCCTTGCGGGAGCGCCGGCGGGAGATCTATCGGGAACTGGAGAAAAAGAGAACCCTTCTTCTTCGCTACGAGCGGGAGGCCGCGGAGCTGCGCGGGGAATTGGCGGCATTGAGCGAGGTCTCTGCGCCTGCGGAGCCCGTCCCAGGCACGCCCGAGGTCCTCCAGGCCCGCCTCCGTCAGATCGAGCGGGAATTGGCCGCCTTGGGCGCGGTGAACCTCCGGGCCATTGAGGAATATGACCTGGCCCTGGCCGAGGTCCAGGACCTAAAAGAGCGCGTGAGCACTCTGGAGCGAGAAAAGGAGGAGATCGAACATTTCATCGCTGAGGTGGAGCGTAAAAAGCGCGAAAAGTTTCTGGAGACGCTGGAAAAAGTCTCGGCCGAGCTTAACCGCATTTTTGTGCAGCTTTTTGGGGGCGGGGAGGCCAAGCTCGCCCTCGCGGAACCAGGAAACATCGCGTCCGATCTCCTCATCCAGGTGCGTCTTCCCGGAAAGGAGCTGCGCGTTTTGGACGCCCTTTCCGGTGGGGAGAAGACCTTGGTGGCCATCGCCTTCGTTCTCGCCTTGGCCGCGGGAAAGCCCGCGCCCTTCTATCTCCTCGATGAGGTGGACGCCGCCCTGGACAAGGCCAATTCTGAGCGTCTGTCCCGCCTCCTTAGGGAGTACGCGAAAAACTCGCAAGTGATCGTGGTTTCCCACAACGAGGAACTTGTGCGCCATGCGGACCGGATCTATGGGGTTGTCCTCCGCCAGGGCGCCTCGGAGATTGTGGGGATGGAGTTGGTGCGCCATGCTTGAGGTTTTTCAACCGGAGCGGTTCACCCGGGCCGATTGGGAGGAGCTTTTCCGCGCCGCCACCCGCGGCCTCGACCCCTGGGCCTTGGATATCACCATCCTCATCGGCCGCTTCCGAGAGTTCCTCACGAAAACCCCGGTGGAGATGCGCGTTCCCGGCCGGATGGTCCTGGCCAGTTCCGTCCTTTTGCGCATGAAGTCCGAGCGGATGGAGGGCCGGACCACCCTCAAGGAGGCGGTGGAAGCGGTGGTGGCGGAGGAGGCTCTGGAGGAACCGGAACCCGCGGCCTACGTGGCCCCGGAATTGCGTATTCCTCTGCGGCGTCGTCCCCGGGGACGTCTTACCGTGGCCGACCTCCGGCGGGCGTTGGCCACCGTCCTCGCTAAACCCCAGGCTCAGGCCAAAAGATCCGAAGGAAAACCGGATCTTTTGCCTCAAGAGGAGCCGTTCCGGGTCCGCGCCTTGCGCCTCCTTCAAAAACTCCTCTCCATGGTCAACGGCCAGCGGGTGGTCCCATTCTCGCGGATCTTGGAGCGGGGAGACCCCGAAGAGCAGGTGGCCCGGTTCCTGGAGCTTCTGCACCTCGACGGCCAAGGAAAAATCCGTCTCCATCAGCCGGAGTTTCTGGGGGAGATCCTCATCGAAGTCCCGCATGATTCCTAAGGCGTTGGTGGAGGCCGCCCTTTTTTTGGCCGATCGCCCTCTTTCCGTGGCAGAGCTCGCCCAGAAACTCGGCTTAGAGGAACATGTGGTATTGCGTGTTTTAGCGCAGCTTGCGGAGGAGCTGGAGGAGCCGGACCGCGGCCTGGAGCTGGCTCAGGA
>JACIWM010000043.1 GCA_014360945.1 Candidatus Bipolaricaulota bacterium | reverse complement strand
ACCATTCTCCGCCTTATTGAACCTACCTCCGGTGAAGTCTGGTTCCGCTCCAAACACTTCGGCCGGGAGGTGGACGTGGTGCACGCCGACAAAAAGACCATGAAGCTTTTGCGCCGGGAGATGCAAATCATCTTCCAGGACCCCTATTCCTCCCTGAACCCGCGCATGACCGTGGGCGACATCATCGGGGAACCCTTGGTGGTGCATGGTCTGGCCAAAGGGAAAGCCCTGCGGGAGCGAGTGGCCGAGCTTTTGGAGGCTGTGGGTCTGAAGCCCGAGCACATGCGGCGTTATCCCCACGAGTTCTCCGGCGGCCAGCGTCAAAGAATTGGAATCGCCCGCGCTTTGGCCCTCAATCCTCAGCTCATCGTGTGCGACGAACCCGTCTCCGCCTTGGACGTCTCCATTCAGGCCCAAATCCTAAACCTCCTCGAGGACCTCCAGGATCAGTTTGGCCTCACCTATCTTTTCGTGGCCCACGATCTTTCCGTGGTGAAGCACATCTCCGACCGGGTAGCCGTGATGTACCTCGGAAAGATCGTGGAGCTCGCGGAAACGGAAGAGCTTTTCCTTCGCCCTAAACACCCGTACACCGAGGCCCTTCTTTCCGCCGTGCCCGTTCCTGATCCCGATTACCAGGCGGAGCGCATCATCCTCCAAGGGGACGTGCCAAGCCCGGTTAATCCGCCCAAGGGCTGCCGCTTCCATCCCCGCTGCTCCTACGCCAAGGAGATTTGCGGGAAAGAGACTCCCGAGCTTGAGGACCTGGGCGGCGAACACTATGTGGCCTGCCACTTCGCCCGCGAGCTCACCCTCCGCGGTGTGAAGGTGATGTGAAGGTCCTTTTAGGCACGGGCAACCCCGCCAAGCTCGCGGAGATGCGGGAAATCCTGGGAGAAATCCCCGGGATCGAGTGGGTCTCCGCCTTGGATCTGAACCTTCCTGAGCCCAAGGAAGAGGGAAAGACCCTGGAAGAGAACGCGATCATCAAGGCCGTTACGTATGCCAAACGTTCCGGGCTTCCCACGGTGGCCGAGGACACGGGTCTGGAGGTGGAGGCTTTGGGTGGTGCTCCGGGAGTCCTTTCCTCACGCTTCTCCGGGCGGGAGAAGGATTACGCCGCCAATAACCAAAAGCTTCTAGCGCTTTTAAAAGGCGTGGAGAATCGGCGGGCCCGGTTTCGCACAGTCGCCGTTTTAGCCCTTCCCGATGGCCGGTTTTGGAAAAGCGAGGGGATTTTGCAAGGGGAGATCGCCCAAGAGCCGCGGGGAACCGGGGGCTTCGGCTACGATCCTTTGTTCATTCCCGCGGGAGAAACCCGGACGCTAGCGGAGCTCTCGCCGGAGGAGAAGAACAAAATCTCCCACCGCCGGAAAGCCTTGGAGGGCCTGCGACCACTTTTGAGAGTCCTTGTGGAAAATCCTGAGATCCTTTAGCGTTTTGCGGGAAGAAAGCGCTTCTCAACCGCCCTTCTCATGCACCGATTGATCGATGAGCACGAACTGCTCCCAGCGGTAGCCCTCTCGCTCCAAAGCGTTCCTGATCTTTTTCCAAGTTGCCTCATCTACGGTGGGTGTGCGGGAGAGGACCCAGCCGTATTTGCGCTGGGGGTGGCCCACAACCGCATAGGAATAGTCTGGGGCAAGCTCGATCACCCAGTAATCCCCGGCAAAGAGCCAGATCCCAAATAGGTTCACGAAGCTCACCTTGAGTTTTGCGGGCTCATTGGGGTTAGGGATCCACGCGCGGCCGCGGACCACTTTCTTTCGGCCTTTTGCATCGAAGCATTCGTTCAGAACTTCAATCTGTCCGTTGGGCAAAAGGGTGTAGGTCGCGGTGGTGCCTTTGGCGCAGCCGCGCTCAAAGCTTGTGGGAATATGGGCCAGGGCATACCACCGGCCCATGTACCGTGAAACGTCTAGAGTTTCCACGGTCCTGGGCGGCTCAGCACTTTTCATTCCCCCCAAAATGAGTCCCAAAACCACCACGCCCGCCACCATAAGAAGCCCGAAATTTTCCATCATGGCCTTTTAGTCTACCGCGGCGAGGAGGAGCTTGTCGAATCCGCGGCCGGTTCAGTCGCGTCCTTTGGGCCCTCTTCGATCCGCACCAGCGAAGGAATGAAAAATCCGCCGAGGCCCATCACAAAAAGGCCTATCCCACCCAGGATGAACCACGCCTGGATTCCCAAAAGGTCGGCCACCGGGCCAGCTACTGCCAGTCCCAACGGGCTTGCTCCAATAGCCATACTCGAAAGCAAGGAGAACACGCGCCCTTGCATCTCTGGAGCCACCGCCGCCTGAAAGATCGCGGTCAATGGCCCGTTGGTGATGGGGTTCATGACCCCAATTAAGACACTGGCTCCCACCGCCACCAAGAACAAATGGGCCGGGACAAACCCGAGGGTCAAAACCCCAACGCTCATCCCGAGCATTCCTAAAAGGGACGTGTATATTCGGCGTTTGAACCCGCCCCAGACGGAGAGAATCAACCCGCCGGCGATGGTGCCAAAACCGAACGCGGCTTCCATCGTTCCTAGCTCCAACGCACCTTTTCCAAAATGCTTGCTCACCAAAAGGGGAAGAAGGGAAAACGCAGGATTGAGGAGGGCGTTGAGGACGGTGGCCCCAAGGAAGAGGTAAAGCGCGCCTCGCCAGCTCCACACGTACCTGAATCCTTCCTTGAGCTCCCGGAAATATGGGGACTGTTTTCCTTCGCGCGCAGGCTGAGGGATGGAAAGGAAAAGGAGGGGAGTCACGGCGCAAAGGGCGGTAACCACGTCGATTCCGAGGATTCCGTGCATGGGAAGGAGGGAGAGGAGGAAAGCGGCAAAAGGCGGGGTCACGATGTTAATCACCCCGCGTATCGTTTGGTTCAAGCCGGAGATGCGGGTCAGATGCTCCTTTGGGACCATGAGGGAGATGGAGGCCGTCATGGCCGGCCAGTGGAATGCGCCGCCCAACGCGCGCAGGATCTTCACGAGAAAAATGTGCCAAACCTCGGCTTTCCCGGACCAGAAAAGGAAGGCAAGGCCCAAGGACACCAAGGCAATGAAGCTATCGGCAACGAGCATCACTCGGCGGCGATTCCACCGATCGATGAGGGTCCCGGCGAACGGCCCAAGGAAGACCTCGGGAAGGATGGCCACGAGGCTTGCCGTGGCCAAGACCGTGGCCGAGCCGGTCTTCTGCGTTAGCCACCAAATGAGGCCGAACTGGGCAATGGCGCTTCCAAAAAGTGAGATCTGCTGCCCCACCCAAATTGTGAAAAATCTCGCTTTCCAGTCCCGGGGTTCGTGCATCTTTCGCCCCCTTTTCAGAGCAAAAGGCGCGCAAGAAGCCGAGGAGGGAGGGAGCCGCAGGAGAGAATGGCGTCGTGGATCTCCCGCAGGCTCGCGCCGGGCCTCCTATTTTTATAGTTCTCGATCAGCTTCAGGATCTCGAGTTTGCCTACGAGGTAGGAAAGGGGCTGGGTGGGACTCATGGTGTAACGACGCACTTCGGCCAAAGCATTGGTTCGCTCCAGCCCTGCTTCCCGCACCAGGAATTCCACCCCTTCTTCGACGCTCATCCCTTTCACGTGCAAGGAGACATCGAGGATGATGCGGGCTGCGCGCCAAAGCTGGTCCTGAAGACGCGCCAGCTTCTGCACCGGATCGGCCAGATATCCCAAACTCTCCATGAGCTCCTCGCAATAAAATGCCCAACCCTCCACGAAAAGGGAGGAAAGGGCGCTTCCCAGCTTCCGAGGAAGAGTTTTGGCGTAGCGGTTGGCAAAAACGAGCTGCAGATGATGGCCGGGGTAGGCCTCGTGGACCACAGTGACCGGGATCTTCGCGAAGTTATGACCCCGAAGCTTTTCTTCCCTCACTTGCCGGGGCAGGAAACGCTCCACCGGGGTGACGAGGAAAATCCCTTCCTGCTTTTCCTCAAGGGGGCCGGGCATCATGTACGCGGCGTAGGGCATGGTGGCCCGCAAAGCGGGCGGAGTGGGTTTCACCACGAGTTTTTCCCCTTCAGGAATGGTCATGATCCCCTTTTTCTCCACGAATTCCCGGGCTTTTGCCATCTCCCGGCGATACACGAAAAGAAGCTCGCCCGGCCGGGGATAATGATTTTTGGCGTCCTCAATGATCTCCCGCGCCGATTTTCCCGGCGCAATTTTCTTGGCCAGGGCGTCCATCTCGCGCCGCGTCTCCTCCAAAATCCTCCAGCCCAGCTCCAAAAGCTCCTCCGCGGAGTAGGGGAGCATGTGATCCTCGTGAAGGATTTCCTCGAAAAGTTCCTTTCCGGCAGCGAAATCCCCTTGGGCTTTGGGGAGGATTTCCCGCTCCAAAAACAGGGCGTAATCGGACAGGGCTCGGGCGGCCCGCCGGCTTTCCCGCATGATCTTGGGAGCGAGCCGAGGCACTCCTAGGCTCAGAACGGGGATGACGAAGCGAAAGAAGGGAAGGCTTCGGCGGGCTCCCTCCAGGGCGATTTCCGCCCACACTTTAGGAACTTTGCGCGGCTCAAGGTTTTCCTTCCCTTCGCGAAGGACACGGGGAACCTCGCTGAGCCTGCCTCGAACGCTCTCAAGTCTTTTTGGAAAAGGTGCGAAATCCCGCAGAAGAAGGAGGCCCACCCCGCCCACGGCCTCCATGAGGTAGAAGGAGGGATTCCGCTCAAATACCCGCCGTTTTTGGAACTCCCGCAGAAATGAGCGCACAAGACGGACGACCAAAGTATGGTCCACTTGGGCATCAAGGCTCCATCCCTCGGTATTTGCCGCCTCCAGTTCCGCCAAAGCTTCCCGCAGAAGTTTTTCTTCCCGAGCCCGGGCTTGGGCGCTATGTTCGCCCAGGCGGTGATCGAAGCGATGATCACCAAGCTGGGTCGCCGCCACCGGGTTTCCCTCCAAAAAGCGGGAGAACCAATCCTCAAAGCGCTTGTAGAAATCCTGCTCGGAAACGTGGGCCATCGCGTCCTCTCTTAAGCCTTGTCTATAAAAATGTCGCCGGTCGCGGTCTCCACATAGATGCGGCCCTTCGGTTTTTCTCCGATGCAGCCGTGGAGCCGACCCTCCCGAATTTCCTCGGCGTCCAAAGGAAATTCGCACTCGATGTCTCCAAAATCCGTACGCAGGAAGACCTCCGCTTCCGTGTCCTCGGGAAGGATAAGGAAAACATCGCCGGAGCTTGTCCGAATTTTCCAGGTGCTTTCGGAAAGATCTCCTTTCAGCTTCACATCGCCGCTTCCGGTGAGGATACGGACCTCCCCTTCCACGAAGGTCAAGGCCACATCGCCCGAGCCCGTTTCCAAGTCAAGGTCGCCTTTCACCTCCTTGCCGAAAATGTCGCCGCTTCCTGTGCGGATGTTCACCGCTCCGAACACTCGGGAGAGCTTTATGTCCCCGTTTCCGCAGCGGATGCGCACCTCCCCGCTCAAAGCCCTGAGGACCACATCCCCGGAGCCGGTGATGAGACGCAGGCTTTTGGAAAGCCCTTCGGCCGCGACATCCCCCGAACCCACTTCCACCTCCACTTCCGTCTCAGGGGGAAGGGTAAGGCGATAGTCCAGGCTCACCCCGTCCGGTTCCGGTCCGACCCGGAGAATTCCATCGGAGAAGGACAAGGGCGGCGAGGCTAAAAGAGATTTCTCCACGTCCTCCGCCATTCGTCCCCATCCGTGGACTTCGTATTGAAGCTCCACCTCCGCCTCGGCCTTATCGTGGGAGCGGAGAAGCACATCGCTTGAGCCGCCCACAACTTCCGCGCGCAGGGCCCCCGTGACCTGAAAACTTCGGTTTATCTTGCCCCGACGCATTTTTACCTCCAGCGCTCGAGCTCTTTCTTCCACCGCTCAAGCGCCCTCTTTTGCCGTTCCCTTGCCCAGAGGAAAAAGACCGGGGAGAAAAGCACGGCAAGGACCACACCAAGGGCCACAAGGCCCACGACAAAGGTCACTACCGGCACGACGATGGCCAAAACGAGGCCCATCACGAAGATAACGATGGGAAGGGCGACCGCTGCGGCGATGATTCCTCCGAGCACTCCTGCCACCCCTCCCAAAGATCCGCAAACCCCGCCCAAGGTGCTTCCCAAAACGGTGCCTACAATGCGGAAGGGAAGGCCCAAGGCGAGCTCCACCACCATGCGCGCCTTCCACGCCAGCCGCGAAAGAAGACTCATCCCTTCACCTCCTCTTTCACCACCGCGCCCGGTGCCACCTCCAACGACTCGGTGTATTCCACCCGCTCGATGCGGCAGCCCGGGCCGATCTTCACTTTCCCGCCGCGCACAAGCTTGGCCTGGGTGGCCTCCAGCTCCACCTCGTCGCCCTCGATGACCTCCGCGGAAAGCTCCTTTGTCGAGCTTTGGCCGAAGAGGAGGCTAAGGGCGGTGGTGATGAGCCCACCCAGACTTCTTTGGCCGGCACGGACGAGGATTTTCTCGCCCCCGATCTCCCGAGCGCGGGCTCGCCCCTCCAGCTCCACCTCCACCCGATCCGCGGAAAGAAGCCCGCCGATCTCGAAGGCCCCGATGATGCGGAACGTCTCCACCTCCACGTTCTCCTCCACGGTGAGGGCCCCACCGGCCCGGAAGTACCCGCCGCTGATGGACTTAGCGTGGACGGAACCGGCCAGCTTCAGCTCCTTGGCCTTGATCCGGCCCACCACCTTGCAGGAGCCCGCGGCCTCCCCTTCGTCCACCACCAAATCGCCCTCGCACTTGAAGGACCCGGCGGCCTCGAATTTTTGGGCCCGCAAATTTCCCTCCACCTTGGCCGAGCCCGCGGCCTTGAACTCTTCAGCAGTGAGGTCGCCCACGACTCTGCCGGAGCCGGCGATCTTCACCGTGCCGTAGGTTCCGCCCTCGATCCGGCCCGATCCGGAAATGGTCACATTCCGCTCACTCACGCTCTTCACCTCCCAGGGCCAATTTCACTGCTTCCACTATTTTTTCCAGGTCCAGCCGGACCTTGACCCGGCACTCGGGATCCAAAAGGATGGGCTCCCGGCCGACCAGAGCTAAAGGGGCCTTGAAGAAGAAACCCTCGCGTTCCACGTTTTTCTCGGCAAGGATCACGGAAAAACCGGTGGGCGCGCGAATCGCCTCCTCGGCCCCCCTTACCGCCTCCACAAGGAGTTTCCCCTCCGGGCTTTTTGCCCCGCGGCGCAAGGCCTCCGCTCCGCAGGCCAGGGCCACAAGCTCGGTGAACGTGTGCTCCCCGGTCTTCCAGAGGAGCTCCTTTCCCTCCGGGCCGATGGGCGCAAGGGTGGAGGGATCGGGATGGGCCACCTCCGCCGGCACGACCTCTGGGGAAAGGAGGCGCACGAGCTCCTCTAACGGGTACTGGTCCTTGAGGCGGAGGATGTCCTCGATGCGTTTGAGGATCTTCTCCTTGGGGAAGAAGGTCTCCTGGCCGGTGAAGGTGGAGCGGCGGATGAACCAGGCTTCGGGGATGAGGCCCAGGCGCTTCCAGCGGTAGAGCTGGCCGTAGGAGATGCCGGTGAGGCGGAGGACCTCCTTTTTGGGGATCAGCTCCTCAGGGGGCTCCACGAGGGCCTCACCTCCCTTCCCACCCCATTCCCGAGTTTAGCGAGGATTTCGGGGGGCCACAGGGCGGAAACGCCGAACACCGCGAAGCTGAGCATCATAACCATCACCTCCCGGCCAAATATAACATCACACTGTGCCGCCGTCAACGGGGGCGATCCTCACGGCGCGCTTGAGCCGAAGCAGGTTTAACACGCGAAGCCTAAAGCTTTTCCGGGCGTTTCCCCCTTTAGAAACTTCCGGCGGGGCAGAGCCATTTAGGGCGGAGGAGAGGTCCAAAAGCTTGGCCACCACCTCCTCCGGCCACGCTCCAGATACACAGAACCGGGCAAATCCCATCATTGTCATTGTCCACCTCCACCCCTAGAGTAACATCACACTGTTACAAAGTCAAGGGGTGGGGGAAAGAAAAGGCGGGGCTCTGCGCCCCGCCTGGGCTCTGTTCGTGTCCTGATCTCGCTTAGCGGCCGACCACGGACACGCCCTGCACCAAAATGGGCGGGGTAAGTAGAGTTCCGCCCACCCACTCCGGCTCCCCGCCTATCTGGATGAGCCCGTCCTTCAGGATCTCGTAAGCGTTCCCGAAGATCATGGTGTTCTTCACCCGGCCCACCACCTTTCCATCCCGCACCACGAACCCCACGGAGACGTTATTGGAGAACGCTCCGGATTGGATGTTTCCTTGCCCAAGCCCGATCACGTCGCTTACGATCAAGCCTTCCTTCATCTCCCGGATGAGCTCCGCAAGGGATCCTTCACCGGGCTGGATCACAAGGTGGCGCGGGGAAGGGCCAGGCGGGGTGCGGAACCCGCCGTCGCCGAACGGTCCGCCCTTTAGGCCGTTTCCCGTGGGCTCCGCCCCGTTCAAGGCCGCCGCCCGAAGATCATAGAAGAAGTTCCGCACCACCCCGTCCTCCGCCAACGGAAGCCTCCCCACAGGGAGCCCCTCGTCGTCGAAGGACCGGGCCCGCGGTCCGAACGGAATGAGACCATCGTCGACCAGCGTGAAGTCCTTATGGAATGCCTGTTCACCAAGCCTCCCCTTGAGGGGGCTTGTGCCCAAAAACACGGAGAGGCCGGAGAACCCATGGATGAGGGGAAGGAGAAGAACGGGCACGCCGCTTGGGAGGAAGAGCACCGGCGGCTGTCCTGTGGGCGGTGGAACCACCTCCGCTCCCCACCGCAGTTTCTCGAGGATTTTTTCCACCAACTTTTTCCGGTCCAGATCGGAAAGGCGGCGCACGGCCTGGGTCTCATAAACGAGCCAGATGTCCCCTTCCTTCACGCGCTCCACACCCACGGTGAAGGAGAGGCTCGTGCGTTTTTCCCGGCGTTCGCCACCCGCGGTGTTGTGAATGACCACCTCCGTGACAGCTCGGGAAAGATACACATTTACCACGAGCTCGGGAAACTCCTTCTTGATGACGTTCACCGCCTCTTCACCCCAAGTGAGGAGATCCTCGGCGGAAATGTTTGGCACCGCGGGATCAAAGGTTTCCACTTTGGTTCCGTCCCCAAGCGGCGGGAATTTGAATGGCGCGGGATCGCCATGCTCGGCGGCGGCCAGGGCTGCTTCCACCAGCGCTTCAGCACCACTGCCGGCCGTGGAAGCAAACCCAAGTTTCCCCTTGGCAATCACCCGCAGCGCCCGGCCCAGGATCGCCTCCGTCCCCACTTTTTCTACCTCACCGCCATGGAAGGTCACTCCCAAGGCCTCCGTGTGGGCCTCGTAAAGCTCTGCCGCTTCCGCTTTCTTTTTCGCCAATTCCAGGATATCCATCACCGCCCTCCTACGATCACGTCCCGGATGCGCACATGCGGCGCGCC
>JACIWM010000042.1 GCA_014360945.1 Candidatus Bipolaricaulota bacterium | reverse complement strand
GATGAAAACCTGTGGTGCCTTCCTGAACAGGTGGGTAGTCTTGACACTGACCCCCCAACTTTCATACCATCTTTTTATCCGCGCCAAAAGGAGGTGGTTTCGGGGACAAATGTGCGCGGGAAAGTGCTGAGTGTTTCCAGTGAAGGGGGTGAAAGCATGAAAAAAGTGGCGATTCTTTTAGCGTTTATTGGCATTGGTGTTATGGCCCTGGCCCAGGAACCCATAAAGATCGGGTGCCTTTTGGAGTTCACTGGGGCCTGTGCTGCTTACGGCCAGATGGCCCGCGATGCGTTGGAGTTCGCGCGGGCTGCAGGAATTGTGCCCACGGAGGTCCTGGGCAGGCCTATCGAGCTCGTGTATTTTGACGCTCGTACTGAGCCTACGGAGGCCGCTAACGGCGCCACTCGCCTCATCCAGGTGGAGAAAGTGGTGGCCATCATTGGGACGATGTGCTCCGGTGTGTATCTTGGCGCGGCGGAGATTGTGCAGGCCGCGGGCGTCCCCATGATCGGCCCCACCACCACCAACCCTCTCACCACCCAGGTGGGCGACTACTGTTTCCGCGCCTGCTTCAAGGACGACGATCAGGGCCCGGTGGCCGCGGCGTTGGCCATGGACTACTTCGGGGCGAAAACCGCGGCGGTGGTAATCGACGTGGCCCAGGCTTATTGCGTGGGCCTTGGGCAGTACTTCATCGAGGCCTTTGAGGCTCTGGGCGGGAAGGTTCTGGCCACCCTCTATTGCCGCTCCGGCGACGTGGACTACACCGCCCAGCTCACGGAGATCCAGCGGGTGAACCCGGACATCATCTACACCCCCAACTACTACACGGAGGTGGCGATGATGGCCCGCCAGGCCCGAGATCTTGGCCTCACCCAGCCCATTTTGGGTGCGGACGGGTGTTTCGCGCCGGAGCTCATTCAGATCGGCGGCGAGGCCGTGGAGGGCATCCACTTCACCACCTTCTGGCACCCGGCCCAGGCCACGGGGATCGGCCTCAAGTACGCCGAGGAATACAAGAAACACTTCGGCCGCGAGGCCGACGCCTTCGGAGCACTGGCGGTGGACTGCTACCTCCTCATCGTGGATGCCATACAGCGCGCGGGCTCCGCTGATCCCAAAGCCATCAAGGAGGCCCTGCAGACCGCGGATCTCGAGGTGATCACGGGTCGGACCATCATGACCCCCGAGGGCAACCCCATCAAGGACTTCTACTTCCTCAAGGTTGAGAACGGCGAGTTCGTATACGCCACAATGATCCCGGCCTCCCGCGCTGCGGAGATCAAAGCTCTCATGGGGAAGTGACAAGGCAGGGGGGCGGCATCCGCCGCCCCCTTTTCACGCTGAGGAGGCCCCTTGGCTACATATCTTCAGCAGCTTCTCAACGGCGTCACTTTGGGAAGCCTTTATGCTCTCATCGCCATCGGCTACACCATGGTTTACGGCATTCTTCGCCTCATCAATTTCGCCCACGGCGACATCTTCATGTGGGCCGGATACTGGGTGTTTTTCCTCGTCATCCTCTTTCGGCTTCCCTGGTGGCTTTCGGCGGTTTGTACGGTGGCCATCGTTGCTTTGATGGGCGTGGCCATCGAGCGCCTCGCCTATCGGCCCCTCCGGGAGGCCCCGCGCATCTCCCTCCTCATCACCGCCATCGGCGTCTCCTTCCTCTTGGAGAACCTCATCATCGTCCTTCCCTGGGCGGGTGGGCGGCAGAAGCCCTATCCCACTCCCAGCCTCATGACCCAGATCTACACGGCAGGGAGCGTGCGCATCCAGGGCGTGACCATTTGGGTTCCTCTGATTGCTGCGGCCTGCCTTTTGGGTCTTATTTTCCTTGTGTACAAAACGAAAGTGGGCCGGGCCATGCGGGCCATCGCCACGGATATCGAGACCACGGCCCTCATGGGCGCGGACATTAACCGCGTCATTTCCTATACGTTCCTTGTGGGGTCGGCCCTCGCCGCCGTGGGCGGGATCCTCTGGGGCTGTCGTTACCCTCGGCTCCAGTGGGATCTGGGAATCATGCCGGGTTGGCGAGCCTTCACGGCCGCGGTGATCGGGGGGATTGGAAACATCGTGGGCGCCATGCTCGGCGGGTTCCTTTTGGGGTTGGCGGAGATTCTTATCGTGGCCTTCTTTCCCAAACTTTCCGGGTTCCGCGATGCCTTCATCTTCGCCATCCTCATCTTCTTCCTCTTGTTCAGGCCCACCGGGATCCTCGGTAAAACCATGAAGGAGAAGGTATGAGGCCCAACCGCATCCTCACCGTGTTTTTCCTTTTGGGGCTTGCCGCGTTTATCTGGTGGGGCGATGCCCGTTTGGACCGGTTCATCTGGCGCATTATCAACTTCGGGGCCATTTACGCCCTTGCCGCGGTGGGCTACACCATGATCAACGGGGTCACCGGGCAATTCTCTTTGGGGCCTCACGGATTCATGCTTTTGGGAGGATACCTCACCACCCTTTTTATGCTTCCTTTGCACCAGAAAAAGGTGGTGTGGCTATTCACCCCCCTTTCCTGGCCGTTTAACCAGTTCACCCTCCCCTATTCGGGGTTCATCTTGGCCCTCATTGCCGGCGGGATCCTCGCGGTTTTGGCGTCCTTGATTGTGGGTATTCCGGCCCTGCGGGCCCTGCGCGGAGATTATTTGGCCATCGCCACCTTCGGATTCGGCGAGATCCTTTACGTTTTGGCTTGCAACTTCATGGGCCTCACCAATGGGCCCATGGGGGTAAAGGGCATTCCCCAGTACACGAACCTAAAATGGTCGATTGGGGCGCTTGTGGTTTTGACCTATGCTGCGGTGCGCCTGAAGAACTCCAGTTTCGGCCGGGCCCTTAGGGCCATTCGCGAGGATGAGCTGGCCGCGGAATCCATGGGGATCAACGTTTTCCGCCATAAGCTTTTGGCCTTCATGTTCAGCGCGTTCTGCGCGGGCGTGGCCGGCGGCCTCATGGCCACCTTGATCGGCACCATCACCCCCGACCTCTTCCGGTTCTTCATGACCTTCTACCTCCTCATGATCATCGTGCTTGGGGGCTTGGGAAGCATAAGCGGAGCGGTGGTGGCCGGGTTCATTTTCGCCGCCGTTTTCGAGGCTCTGCGCTTCGTGGACACCGCGGTGGTGCCGGGAATGCGCATGGTCGTGTTTTCAGTGCTCCTTATTTTGGTGATGCTCTTCTTCCGGCGCGGGCTCTTTGGCCGGGAGGAATTCACCTGGGAATGGGTTTTCCAGGGTGTGAGACGGGCGTGGAGGGGGGCATGGACAAAAACGAAGTGATTCTTTCCCTTCAAAGCCTTACCATGAAGTTCGGCGGCCTTGTGGCCGTGCGGGATTTCTCCATGGACATTCGCTACGGGGAACTCGTGGGCCTGATCGGCCCGAACGGTGCAGGAAAAACCACGATCTTCAACATGATCACCGGACATTATCGGCCCACAGCGGGGAAAGTGATCTTCGAGGGCCGGGACATCACCGGGCTTCCGCCATGGCAGGTGGCGCGTCTCGGTATATCCCGAACTTTCCAGAACATTCGCCTCTGCCGGGAGATGACGGCCCTGGAAAACGTCCTCATCTCCTTCCATCCCCGGGTGCGTTCCACGGTGTTCGACGCGATCCTCCCTACCCCCCGTTATCTTCGAGAGGAACGAAAGATGCGGGAGCGAGGGATGGAGCTTCTTTCCGCGGTGGGGCTGGAGAAGTGGGCGAATTTCCGGGCCGGGGCCCTTCCCTATGGACTTCAGCGGCGGGTGGAGATCGCCCGGGCCCTGGCCACCTCCCCGAAGCTCCTCCTTTTGGACGAGCCCGCAGCGGGGATGAACCCCGCGGAGGCCGCGGACCTTATGAACTTCATCCGTCACATCCGGGAAACCTTCAACCTCACGATCTTCCTCATCGAGCACGTGATGCAGGTGGTGATGGGAATTTGCCCGCGGATCCGCGTCATCGACTTCGGGGTCTCCATTGCCGAGGGAACCCCGGAGGAGATCAAAAACAACCCCAAAGTGATCGAGGCCTATTTGGGCGAGGAGGCGTTGCGTGCTTGAGGTGAAAAATCTTCACGTCTACTATGGCGGGATCCACGCCCTCCAGGGCATCTCCTTTTCCGTGGCCGAGGGCCAGGTGGTGACCCTCCTTGGGGCCAACGGCGCGGGAAAGACCACGACCCTCAGGGCCATCATGGGCTTGGTGCGCCCTCAAGAGGGCTCTATTTCGTTAAACGGGGTTTCCCTGATTGGGAAAAGGCCCTATGAAATTGTGCGCATGGGGGTATCCATGGCCCCGGAAGGCCGCCGCATTTTCCCCGACCTCACGGTCCTGGAGAACCTTCTTCTTGGGGCCTATGCTCGTACGGACACCGTAAAAGTTCAAAGGGACTTGGAATTCGTGTTCTCCCTCTTTCCGCGGCTTCGGGAGCGGCAATATCAGCGAGGCGGGACCCTCTCCGGCGGCGAGCAACAGATGCTGGCCGTGGGCCGGGCCCTCATGGCCGGGCCGAAACTCCTCCTTCTGGACGAGCCTTCCTTGGGCTTGGCTCCGGTTCTCATCACCGAGATGTACCGAGCCTTTGCCCGCCTTAAGGAAGAGGGCCGCACCATCCTCCTTGTGGAGCAAAACGCCCGCGCCGCTCTTTCCTTGGCCGATTACGGCTATGTTCTGGATACAGGGAGGATCGTGGCCCAAGGGCCAACGCCCGAGCTCCGCGAGTCCGACCTCGTCCGCCAGGCGTATTTGGGCGTCTGACCCGCAGCGATTGCAGCCCGAATAGTTTTTGGCTAGGTTAGGCCGATGCGCTGGAACGTTCCCAATAGCCTCACCGTGGCCAGGGTCGCCTCCGTCCCCCTCTTTTTGGTTTTCCTTTTCCTTCCGGGGACGGTGTTCAAGATCCTGGCTTTGGCCATCTTCACCGTGGCTGCCCTCACCGACGCCGTGGATGGGTACCTGGCCCGCTCCCTCCGCGAGGTCACGACGTTCGGGAAACTTGCCGATCCTATTGCCGACAAGGTCCTGGTGGCCGCGGCCCTCGTTTCCTTCGTGGAGTTCGGGGAATTGCGGGCTTTGCCGGTCATCGTCATCCTGGCCCGGGAGTTTTTGGTCACGGGACTACGCATCTTCGCGTTGGCTGAAGGGGTGGTTATTGCCGCGAGTCCCCTAGGGAAGCTGAAAACCATCTCCCATGTGGGGCTGGTCATCTTCATTTTGGCCACCCGCTACTTCGGCGTGGGCGAATGGGGGGAGCTGGCAAAACAGGTTTTTCTCTATCTTGCGGTGGCGTTGGCGGTGATCTCTGGCGGCGAATATTTCTGGCGAAGCCGGAAACTTTTCCTCCCTAGCCCCTGAGCTTTCCTCCGTATTTTTGCGCGAATTCCTTGGCCACCTTCTCCAGATCCGGGGCCACGCCTTTCTCTTTGGCCAGGTAATAAAGGTGCTCGGAAAGCCAAACGTAGAGGTCGGCCTCCGTGCGGCCCGGGAATTTTTTGAGAATCCCCGTGCGACGCACGGCCTCCACAATGGGCCGGTAAACCCGATCGTACCAGGAGACCACGGCCTCCTCGTACGGGATCTCCCTTCCCTCCTCGATCCCTCGAAAGTAGCGGTGCACATCAATGTGTTCCAAAAGCTTTCGGTACCCGGATAGCTCGGTGAAGATTATTTCTGCTTCGGGCCGAAGCTCTTTTAGGCGGGTGTGGCGGAGAAACGCGGCATATTCGGCCTTGAGAAGGATGTCCTTTTCCGTATCCGCAGGGGAAAGGGGGACATCCACCAAGAACTCCACGACCTCAGCGTCGATGAATTTCGCCCCGGTTTTCTTGGCCGCGGCTACCCGGTGATGACCGTCTACGACGAAATAAACCTCGCCAAGTTTGTAAAGCTTCACCGGAGGAAGGACCTCCCCGCGCTCCATGGCCCGCTCGATCCGCTGCTGCCGCACATCCTCGCCGTGGACGGGAAGAAAGGCCCGGGTGAAGTCGTCGTAGCGATCCACGCTGCCCACGATTTTGTCCACTTCTACTTCTTGTAGGCCCAAATATCTCCAGCCCCGGATGGGGATCTTCTCCTTGACCCAGTCGAAGGGAAGGAGGAAGGCCGGCTCTTTTTGGGCCAAAGAAAAGAGCCGCCGTAAAAAACCTGGCCAGGGAAGGCGAGAAGTCATAGGTCAAATCTCCAAAAGGCGAAAGCCGCGCACGTGGATTATGCGGGTGGGGCCAAGGACCGTCTCCGTGGGCAAGCCCGGCCGCGGCGGGGTGTGGCCATGCAGGTGCAGTTTGGGCTTCCAGCGCTGGATCAACCGAAGAAAAGTCTCGAATCCTTGGTGGGCAGGGTCCTCGGCATCATGGATCCCCCGGGGCGGAGCATGGGTGAGAAGGATGTCCAGGGCCCGTCCTCGTCTCTTCGCGTTCCACCAAAGTTTTGGCAAAACCCGGAAAACCCGGCGCCGCATCTCCCCTTCAGTGTATTGGTTCTCCCCCTTCCACGCGTATCGCCGGCTTCCGCCCAGCCCCAGAATGAGAAGGTTTCCGACCTCCACGAGCTTTCCGTCCACATCCACGCAGCCTTGGGGAGCGCGGATCACCCGGTTCTCCGTCTCCACCGGCCGATCATGATTTCCCCGCACGTAAAGAAGCGGCGCGCCCACCGCGTCCACCAGAAACTCCAGGTAGTCGTAGGGAAGATCCCCACAAGAGAGAATCAATCCTACCTTGGGAAAGGATTCCGAGAGGACTGCCCGTTCCAAGGTGGGGCTTACCTCATCTCCGATGGCCAAAATAAGCATCGCTGGATTTTACCGGGACATTGGCGGCCAAAATACGCCCCACTTGGCCGAGTTTTCCAAGGTTTTCTTCGGTAACTTTGGCAAGGGAGGGAACGATGCGGAAGGTTCTCGTGGCCTTGGCCATTTTGAGCATTGCCGGCTTTGCCGACACCGTATTTTTGCGGGATGGAACCGTTCTTGAGGGGCGCCTGAGCGGGGTCAGCACCACCGCTCTTCTTTTTGAGACCGATCTTGGCCGGCGTTCCATTCCTCTTGAAGATGTGACGCGCATTTCCTTGGATTTCTCTTCCGATCCCACGCCGAGGTTTCCCCGCGCCATCTGGTCGCGGGCCTTGGGTCAGGTTCAGCGGGAATTTTTCAATTGTCGCTACATCCGGCACGGTTTAGTTTTGGCCGGCCTCTCCCTCATCGGGTTTGGGCAGTGGCTAGACATTTTGGGCTACAACGTCTTTGGGAACATGCTCAAAGCTCTGGGCGGGATCAGCATCCTTTTTGGGCTGAGCATGCCGGAGCCCGGCTGTGAAGTTCCCGCGGCGCGGCTGCGTACCCTTCTTTATATCGGCCTTGAACACAACTGGCTTTACTGAACCTCGGCCGTATAATTCGTTTTTGTGATCGTTCAGAACCGGATAAGAAAGGTCCAAAAGCGCGACCGCTCCTTAGTTCCCTTCGATCAGGGCCGCATTGTGAATGCCATTTTGCGCGCGGCCCGCTCCGTGGGCGGGTTCGCCCAGGATCTCCTTCCCGGCATCAACGACAAACTCTTCATGTTCGGCGACGACGAGCACATCGCGGAGTTCCTCTCCGATGTGGTGGTGATCACGTTAAACCGCGATCCGCGCCACTGGATCGCGAACTTCCCGCCTACCATCGAGGAGATCCAGGACACAGTCCTCCATGTTCTGCGGAGCTTTGGCCTCGTCACCGTGGCCGATGCTTACGAATGCTGGCGATGGGGCAAGTACTGGGTGCGGGCCGGGGCCATCACCATGGACCAGTTCGTGGGGAACGGCTATCCCACGAAATTCCACGAGGAAACCTTGGAATGGAACCGGGCCCACGGCTGCGATACTGTAGAAGGCCTAAACGAAATTGTGCGCTCCGGAAAGCTCAAGGAGCTCATCGAGGCTGCCACCGAGCGCTACGAGCATTCCGTCGACGAGGCG
Organism: Candidatus Bipolaricaulota bacterium; assembly: GCA_014360945.1. GTDB lineage: Bacteria > Bipolaricaulota > Bipolaricaulia > Bipolaricaulales > Bipolaricaulaceae > DTER01. The sequence goes on along the minus strand of JACIWM010000042.1, from coordinate 1,719 downwards.
GCAAAGAAAGTTCTGGAGAGGATCGAGAAAGGCGACGAGATTCGGATGATCTGGATCTCTGGGCCCTCCTCCTCGGGAAAGACCACGACCACGGTGAAACTCACCCAACGTCTGGAAAAGGAAGGCCTGCATTTCCTCATGCTCAACCTGGACGACTATTTCTGGCCGGTGGTGGAGCATCCTACGGACTGGCTGAACGATCGAAACTTCGAGACTCCGGAGGCCCTGGACATCCAGCGCATAAACCAGCATCTGCGGGCCCTTTTGGAGGGGCAGACCATCGAAAAGCCCATCTACAGCTTCAAGGAAGGCCGGCACGTGGGGACGAAGCCCGTGCGGCTCAGGGAAGACCAGATCCTCCTTTTGGACTGCCTCCACGGCTTTTATCCGCCCCTTACCGCCGGAATTCCCAGGGAGAACATGTTCCGGGTGTACATCGAGGCGGCAAACATGCTGTACGAGGGCGACGGAAGCACCGGAAGGCTCACGCAATTCACGGACGTTCGGCTCCTTCGCCGGATGCTTAGGGACGCCATGCACCGAAACCATCCGCCGCTTCACACCCTTCTTCACTGGCACTATGTTCGGGCCGGCGAGCTTTTCTCCATCATTCCCCTCATGGGTCTCGCTGACCATATGATCCAAGGCGGGATGCCCTTCGATCTTCCGGTTCTGAAGCCGTTCTTTGTCCCGGACGGAATTTGGCCAAAGCCTGAAGAGCTTGCGCCCTATAGCTCCTTCTTGGATGCGCAAATTCGGTATCGCCGCATCACTAACCTTTTGTCCCAAATTGCCGGACTCACGAGTTGGGAGGTGCAGGACTACGAGCTCATCCCCGGCGACCATCTCGTGCGGGAGTTCATCGGCGGAAGCACCCTGAAGATCCCCCACAACGAGTGAATTAGAACCGGCTTTGTAGAAATGCTGGAGCCGGACGCTCAAGCGGCTAGTTCAGACCCTCACCCCGGCTGCGCCACCCCTCTCCCATAGCTATGGGAGAGGGGCCGGGGGTGAGGGCCCTCCGCGACTTGGGCCGCCGGTCTCAGGGAGGTTTTCTGCAGAGCCTCAGAACGTTATGCCGAACCCGAAGCGGTGGGAAGGTGAAAGAAGCGGGTGAGTGAGTAGAGCGTAGTCCACCCGGTAGTTTCCGAATTGAACTCCAAGCCCGAAGGCCACGCGGAATACGCCGCCTTCCTGACGCAGACCAGCCCGGACTTCCATTAAGCCGAGCAATCCCCAACCCACGCCGAGGGCTATGTATTCCGAAGTGAGGTCCAAGGAGGCGAAGAGGCCGAGCGGGCTTTTCCAGGCCCCGGCGAGGACGAATTCCGTGGAAAGCCCGCCGAACGCGAGTTCTCGGATGACCAGGGCGGCCCGCACTTCGCCCAAGGGAAGGGCAAACGAGCCGAGGACGCCCACGTCCATGCCGAACCCGGTTTCTCCTTCGCCGGCGATGTTTGTGCTTTGATAGCGAAGGGCGATTCCGCCCAAGGCAGGGAAGCCGAAGCCTCGGAGATCCATGCCGAATCCGAGGAGGAGCCCAAGCTGGGAAAACCCGAGATCTTCGCCGGCGGAGGTGCCAAGGTACCCGATTCCTGCGCCGAGGCTGGGCATGGCTACGCCCACGTAGCCCGCGCCCACCCAACCGGCGAGGATCGTGGAGTCAAGGGCGATTCCGCGCACTTGGGCGAGGCCCGCGGGGTTATAAAGGAGGCCTTC
>JACIWM010000041.1 GCA_014360945.1 Candidatus Bipolaricaulota bacterium | reverse complement strand
ACCAAAAAAGAGTCTCAACTACCCAAAAAACAAGAATCCAGGGAAAAATTGGAAAATCCACTGCTCAGATAATAAGAGAAGTTGAAGAAATACCCAAACCAGAAGGCTATGTAGAGATAGAAGCATCGATGTTACCATTTACACATCGACTTGAAATACCTGACCTTTCTCGGCACCCCGAAGAAGTCAGGGAATACCTCGAACAAGAAATTCCAAGAGGAATCATGGAAATCAGAAAAGCAAAAGAAAAAGCTATTATACAAGGGGTAAGAGAATTCAAGGGCCTCGAAGAAATAATACCAAAATCAATGAAATTCACCATAAATACCAATGAAAATTCAAAGAAATTAAGGGACGAGATAGATGAAAAAATAATAGAAGCAATTGATAAGGGAGCTAGCCCAACCATAGCATTATCAAATTGGAAAGTTGGAAAAGAAATATCTAAAGAAATGAAAAAGGAAGACACCCATAAAGCAATTGAAGTGATCCCAAATTTAGAGACTATAAACCTCAAAAAATATAATATAGGACAGCCACTACCCCTTATAATATCAAAACACGTTCCTGGAAACACTATTTATCTGCTAGACGAATATAATCTATACATCAAAGACTTTTTTAAAGAAGAAAATCCCGAACCGGAAAAGAAAATGCCAATTTTTTACAAAAAACTTGCCAGAACCAAACTAACAAGGTCACGTTGCCTAGTACACTACTCAACATTCTACGTTATAGCACCAGAAGAACAGGCAAAAATCGACATTTCATTTTCACAAAGACAATAAAACAAAAAATTTAGGATTTCAATGACGTTAAATCTTATGTAACAAAGTATATATATAACGTGTTACATAAGATTTATATGAAGAAAAACGCGGAGGTGCCCCCCACATGGAAAAAATGGAAGACAAGAAGAATCTTGTAAAAGCACTTCTTGAAGTGCAAAATGAAATTGAAAACCCAAAGAGTAGTGAAGTAAACCCATATTACAGGAGCAAATATGCACCACTACCCCACATCCTAAACCTAATAAGACCACTTTTAAATAAACATGGCCTCGTCCTCTACCAGGACGTGGGCTCAACAAAGGATGGAGAAATCTGCGTGAGAACACACCTCATACATGAAAGCGGAGAATCACTGACAACAAGCCCACTATACATGAAACCTGAATCCAAAGGAAACAAAGGCTCAACACCCCAAGCCATGGGATCCGCAATAACATACGCACGAAGATACCAAATTTTGGCCCTTCTTGGAATCGCAAGCGAAGACGACGACGCAAACCTCGCATCACGACCAGGAAGGCCCACCAGGTGAAAAAAGATGGTCATCAAAACCTTCCAAGACATCGTGGACAGACAAAAAAACATAGAAAAGCTTGAAGAGATGAAGGAGTACATCGAAAAGAAAATTCAAGAACTTAAAAAAGAAGAAATTAAAGAGCAGAAGAACCGGGAAGTGATCCGTTCGATAACATACCAACTCGAGAGAGTAAAATGTGGAAAACCAAGCTGTAAGAAATGCAGCAACGGAACCGGACACGGGCCTTACTGGTATGCCTACTGGCGCGAAGATGGGCGAGTTAGATCGAAATACATTGGAAAGGAACTAAAAGACTTGAAATATTAGTATGGGGGAAGAGGGGGGCGTTCTTGCTCGCGGAGGTGACCAAGAACAAAAAGATAGGCCCCTCATCCTCCCCCCATTATTCTATTGCTTTTATTGTTTTTATACCATGAGGTCATTGAATAACCCCCACAATTTCTTATGTAACATCTCCCTGCATACAATGTTACATAAGACACTCAGAATTCAAAAAAACGTTGCTTTCCGCGCCCCCGCGACCGACACACCCCCACGCGCGCAGGGGGAAACCTTTTGCTTATCCTGACCCGAAACCCCCCCAAAATGAAAAAGGGGGGAAAGAAGAGAGGGGAGGGGGGCCCGGGGGGAGGGGAGAGAAGAAAAGGGGGAAATCATAGGGATCGGCGAATAGCCTCCAACATTACGTCATCGTCGATTGTTGATGATGGTGTCACAAGCCATTTTACGCCTTTTCCGCGGCCACGGCCTACGACTTCAATTTCTACAAGGCCATATAATTCAAGTTCCCTTAAGAGTTGTGATAGTCTTCTTTGTGTGAGGCTGTTGATTCCATATTGTCTTGCAAGGCTGTTATAAATGTTGTAGATTTTTGTTGGAGTTTTTTCTTTGGATGTTAAAACAGCATATAGGAGTAATTTTTGGTTTTCTCTTAGCTCGGTTATGCTCCTTCTTATAAATTCAACTTCAACTTCATCTTGTGCATATCTTACATCGTCTTCCGTGACTTTGTTCTGTTTATTCCTTATCGCTATATCCGTAGCAAAACTAAGAAGGTCCAAAGCATATCTTGCATCGCCGTTGCGTTGAGCTGCCAAAGCCGCGCATAACTGTATGACTCCTTCCTTGAGCACACCAGGATTGAATGCTTTTTCTGCCCTGTATTCTAAAATTTCCACTAATTGTGGTGCATTGTACGGTGGGAAATTGATCTTCCTTGGTTTAAAGGATGATAAGACCCTGGGGTCGTCGATCATGTCCATGACTGTAAGCTTGTTGGAAAGGGCCACGATACAAATGTTGGGCTCCCTGGAAAGATGGTAAAGTAATCTGTCACCATCTTTTGCCAGCACCTTGTCAACTTCATCGAGTACAAATATCGCTTTTTTATCTTCGACCTTTTCGCGTATTTTATCTATTACATCCATGAATCCGAAACCACGCCTTGGGGTGTCTGCTATAGTAGTAGCAACTTGATATGCTGTTCCCTCGGCTGTCACATATTTAATCATAGAATCGGTGTGTTTTTCAAGCTCATTCAAAACATACCTCGTTGTGACTGTTTTTCCGGAGCCTGTAGGTCCTACTATCAAGAGGTCTGGGGGTGTGGCCCCATCGAGGATATATCCAAGATATTGGCTTATAACCTCGACTTCGTCTTTTCTGTCTTGTAGTGTGTCAGGGACAAACAGTGGGGTGAGCACGTCCCTGTTTTTGAAAAGTTTAGGTCTTTTTTCAAACACTTTGTCACCTCCGCGAAGGATTACAAATCGAAATCACCTCTTCATATTTTTAATTTTTTCATTTTAATATATGTTTCGATTTGAAAACAAGTATTACCATCTTCTTCAGGATACAGACACCAAATTTCGACTTGTAACGAGAATAAACCCTGCCTCTTGAGAAAGTTTCGACTTGTAAAAACACTTGCAAAATTTCGATTTGAATAACTTCTAAAACAAGACAAAAAAACAAACAAATGACAAGGAAAAAACCAAAACAAAAAGACTAAAGCTTATATTACATCAAAAGAATGTAGATAAATATCATTTTTTTGATTTAGAGCTTGTAGAAGATATCTTATGTAATATATATATACATATATATACATATTTTGTTACATAAGATAGATAATATTCTGCCCTGCGAAATCCACTTACAAATCGAAATTTACTCTCCCAGGGTAACCTGGATCAAACGATACATTCCCGTTACAAGTCGAAATTTACTCTCTGAGTCCCTACATTTTATGAAAAATCAACTCAATAAATATTAACAAGGGCAGGGTACATTCCCATTACAAATCGAAATTTGGTGTGTGAGTCCACACCTAATTCCCCTTACAAGTTGAAATCCGTGTGTACATTCCACATAATAAATATCAACTTTGTGTCCTATGTTACAAATCGAAATTTAGTGTGTCCCCGACTCAATTTGTACATTCTCATTACAAGTCGAAATCCACTCCCAAATCATGCGTTTAACCGTAAAAGGGTAGTTCACTGAACAATATAATTAACTTTGAGAACACCATGAAATTTTGGTAGCGGATTTTATCACAACAAAGCCCATTCAATGATCTTCATCTCTTTTTCAGTGAGTCCATAAAGCTCATATACGAGCTCGTCTATCCGCGTGTCAACCTCGCGGATTTTCTCTTCTAATTCTCCCAGACTGGGCCTGGGCTCGTGGAACTTGGCCTCATGCTCCCTCTCTAGGATCTCCATCAAAGCTTTTATGTTTTCTATGTCCTTTTGTTTGTTTCTGCTTCGCTTAAATGCTTCTTGTTCTCAACGTCCATACTTTTTGATTAATTTTCCTATTTTTTTCTTTAACTTTCGTCTTTTCCATTAAGACCCCTCACAGCATACTATTCCTTGGGTTCTTCTATTGCCTTTCTCTTAGTCAATTTTTCCAGGATGATTTCGAATATGCTCCTGTTTTGTAGTCTTTCTACCTCGCTTTGCAAATGGCTGACTTCTTTTTCTCTTTTTTTGTACACTTCTTTTAGGTGTCTGTGTTCATTCCTTAGTTTGTCATAGTTGGCTTGTGCTTGAGTTAGTTGTTTTGTTAGTTTTCTGTTTTCTTCTAATATTTTTTCATATTTTTGGTAGGTTTCTATTAGTTTTTGGAATTCTGGTTTTGGGAGTATACATACTTCTTCGTCACATTCGAAGTTTTGTGTTTCTACGTTGTCTTTTTTTAGGTTGATTGTGTATTGTGTGGTGGTGTATTGGCGGTCTTTACGTTTGTATCTGCGCTCATAACACTTGATGGTAGACTCTAAAAATTTCATATTGTATTCTATTGTAGATTCTACAATATAATATTGTAGTATATTGTAGGACATTTTTGTTCTATTACATCTAAAAATCGTCTATAAATAGCCTTTGATATTCTATTGTAACTTACAATATAGTATCTTCTGTTTTATTGGATTATATTAGTAATTTACTGTAGTATATTGTAGAATACGGTAGATTTCATTGGGGACTATTACAGTTTACAATAATCTATTGTATAATATCGTAAAAAAAAACTTTTAAGTATTCCTATATTGTAATTTATCTAGTTAAAGGAGTTAGGCTTCAATTTCATTGTTTCCTCCAACACTCAAAGGTTATTCAAAATAATTGATTTTTTGTGTTTAAGGAGGTATATATGAAAAAGAAAGAGGAGTTTTCAAAATTAATTTTAAAGTGGTGGAAAGAAAATAAAAGAGATTTTTCATGGCGACATTTTAGGGATCCCTATAGAATATTAATTGCGGAGTTTTTTTTAAGGAAAACTACAGCAAAACAAGTTCAGAGAATATACTCTACCTTTATTAAAAAATACCCTTCACCTAAGGATATACTTAAAGCGGATTTCAAAGAATTAAAGAAAATTATTAGACCTCTTGGAATGGAACATAAACGCGCTGAATTACTAAAAAAGTTTGCTAAGGTTATCGTTGAGTCATACAATGGCATTATCCCTTTACAAAAAAATGAATTAATGAAACTTCCGGGTGTGGGTTTATACACAGCAAATGCTGTATTAACTTTAAGTTCTGGGAAAGACCTCCCCTTACTTGATACAAATTTTATAAGAGTCATAGAAAGGGTATTTGATAAAAAATCAAAAAAGTCACGTGCTCGTACAGATAAAGAGCTCTGGAAATTTGCAGAAAGTCTGATACCTCCTAGAAAAGGAAGGGAATTTAATTTTGCTGTTTTGGACTTGGGAGCTGTAATATGCAAACCAAGGGATCCAAAATGTGAAACATGTCCTTTAAAGGTCATTTGTATTTTCTACAATACCGACCAAAGAGGTGTTATTAATGAAATTCGAAAAGGAAAAGATTAGAATTCCCGAAGGTACTTTTAAGGTCGAAGTTCAGAAGTTTGAAAAAAAGGATAGGAAGTTCCTTTTCAGCATATATACTGATTGGCTTAATCTTTCAGAAAAGCTCAAAAAAATTAATTCAAGGAGTATTAACATTCCTGAGGGACTATCTGAAGGAGCTTTATGTTTAGAAATGGGTTTTTGGCGGTTAGGTAATCTTTCAATAAGTAACGCAAATACTTCATTTGACTGTTACGATCCAAAAAACTTTTTGAGAATCCAAGTTAAAGCGGCAAGTAGTAAAGAAGATTTAAGTTCTTTTGGGCCAAGATCAGTATGGGATCAATTATACTTTGTTGATTTCTACAGAGACGGTAAATGGGACGGAAAATTTGACATTTATTTAATTGATAATGATGATATTTACAATCAAAAAGTTAACGAAAATCAAACATTTAAAGATCAACAAAAACAGGGAAGAAGGCCTAGATTTAGTATTAAGAAAAAAATAATAAACAAGAAAAAATTAAAACCCTTGAAAACGGGTGACTTAAGTAAAAACTAAATTAATATTTTTTGAAGAGCCCCGGCAATTTTGTACGAGGCAAGTGGGGGGACTGCTTCGCCTATCTGTGCTCTTACATCTTGTTTGGAGCCTTCAAATAAGTACCAGTCGGGGAATGTCTGGATTCGGGCCCTTTCCCTATTGGTCATCATCCCCCTCTCACGATCATAGTGGTAGCCCCATGTTCCTCCTCCACCATACGCGATAATTGTAGGTGAAGGTATTAATGGATGGATTCTGCGGTAGACCCCGCTCATTAAACCTTTGACGCTCCAACGAGTCCCACGCACAAAAGTATAATTGTATCCTGGCGGTATCCTAAAAAGTCTTTCTTTGATGTTATCGCTTTCATTTGGAATGTCGTTAGAACCGTCTTCAAATTCAGTTCCTTCTACTGGTCTTTTATAATACTTTAAGAGTTTTAACACTTCTTTATGTTCAATCATGGCCTTTTTAAATTCTTTTTCTTCAAACTTAGGTATTTTGTTTAGGAGGATGTAATCCTGCACTATGTCAAAATTTAGGTTATCCCATACCTCTTTCTTCCAAGCTTTGGCATGTTCATTGTTTATATCTTCCCATAACTTATCATACTTTGTCATTACTTCCAAATATTGGTCATTTAATTTATCCAAAGACTTGCCCTCGAAGACTTCTATAGGGGTTAAGGGATATTTACTGAAAAGATTATCCCATCCGTAAAGTGATTTATCTAGGATCATTTTTATATTGTAAATATCTTCAACATCATTTATGAGATCTTTACGGACTCCAATGATGATTAATCTTTTTCTGGCCTGTGGAACTCCTAAGTTGACCATGTTGACAACAGAATTAAATAAAAGTTCATAACCTTTGATCTCAGAATTATAACCATTATTTAAGCTCTTTTGTATATCTTTCCATTCTACAGGTAAATTCACAAAATCATTTTCGATTACTTCATGTGCCTTTCCTTGGTTCGCTGTTAAAAGTCCTGGAACATTCTCAAAAACAAAAAACTTTGGTTGTGTATAAACTAATGCCCTTACAAATTCTGAATACAGTCTCCCACGCCTCACTTCTATTCCTTTCCTTTTTTTTCTTCCTCGAAGTACAGAAAAATCTTGACAAGGAGGGCCCCCTATAACTACATCAGAATGGGGTAAATTATTAAAATTAAGATCTCTTACATCACTTAAAACAGCTAAAGGATAAGAACCATCAATTTTGCTGGATAATTTAATTCCTAAATTCTTGGAGTATGATTTTAGAGGTTTTTCGAGTATGTCGTTTGCAAAGACCAATTGAAATTCTCGCATGTGGAAACCTAAATCTAACCCACCAGCCCCACAGAACAAACTAGTTACAGAATAACTCATTTTATCTCCTCACTTTTAATTTTAGACTTTATTTTGGAACATATAATTGACTTTTCGGCAAGCCAAGCGATTACAATGTTTCTTATGATGTCGGCATCTTTTTCTCCAAGTTCTCCTCTAAATTTTTCAATTAATTCCCACTGTTTATGGCTAAAAGTGACTTGAATTCTTTTTTTCTGATCCATTAGACACACTCCAAACACAATTTATACACAAATTTTGGTCTGATGATATATAAATTTTATGATGCCATGAAGTCTTCTAAATATATCTGATGATACGAACTTTACCGAGAAAAAAGTAAGAAAATTTAAAAGAGTTTCTCTTGTGACTGCTCTGATATTATCGTGCCGAATGAAAACATCAACCCTTTTGACTTTTCAATATCCAAAATAAAGCATTTTTCAGCGTTTTCAAGTGCATGTAATGGGTAAAATGCTGTCATCGCATTATATGTTGCAAGGTATGGTCTTGCTTTGAATTTGTAGGCGAGTCTTTTGAACTTCCAAATGTGCCTTTTAAGTATTTTGAACTTTTCTTGGTAAGGTAGTAATATTAGGAGGAGGTATAGTGCCTCGCCGTCACCTACAATTGCCAAATGCAACTCAGCATCACGAATCAGTCTCATCTCAAAGTCATATTCTTTAACTTCATTCTTTATTTCTGTAATTTTGGTTATCCTTTGGAAATTTTCAACACCACTCACGGATAAAAACCTCCCCTTTAACCCCTGGAAAAATAATAATATTCAGCGACCCGTAAGGGGCCACGGCTAATCATAGGGGTGGGTGGGCGGGTACACTGTCTATGTGTAGACTATCTGGAATTGGTTGTTGATTGTGGCTCTTGTGATTCTTTTTATTGCTTGTCGTTGCCTGCCTCTCACATTCTCTACTGTGGTAATTTTTTCGTTTTGGTGTGCGTTACTTGTGATTTTCTGTTTGTATTGTATTGTCTTGCTGGTGCGTTCGGCGTTGTAGGTGTATTGTGTGATTTTGATCTGCGCTCCCCTGTGCAAGTTACCGAGTGTTATCGTCCTGGTTCCCCCTGCTCCCAAATAGAAGTTGTAGCTTCGTTTTATCGTTGTTGAACCATCTATTATCGTCAGGTAGATCACATGTCTTTGTCTTACACCGGTTGGATTGGATATCAGTAACTGTACTCTGTTGGTGTCTAATACAGTGAGTGCTCTCGTTGGACTGGCCTGGAATACACTTAGCAAGCTCAAGTCGCAGGTTGTAAGTGTTGTGATGTTGTATTGTCCTGCTGCGGCGTCTGGTTTAACTTTTAGGGTTAATGTTAGTGTTGCGTTTTCACCGAGTGGATCATCATTTTCATTGTCGTCGTTGTCGTATGCTAGCGTGCCAATTGTCCAAATCCCCGTCTGTGGGTCGAATGTTCCCTTATCGGCTGTGTAGGATTGGTATTCCACTGTAGAGGGTAGGTTTATTTGCATTTGTGTGTTAGTTGCGTTTTCCACACCCATATTCACGATTGTGACAGTATAGTTGAAAGTTTGTCCGGGTGATAGTCTGGTGGGTGCTCTTGCTGTGGCTTTTAGGTCTGTGAATGGTACATCAATGTCTACCCTTGCATAGTTGTTATCCCAGTTTTCATCGTTGTTGGCTCTGAAGTAGAATTGTCCTGTGAGTGTTCCTGTTCCGTTCACGAGGCAGTAGAATGTTGCGGTTGCTGTTCCGTAGTATCCATCTCCAAGGTACCATGTACCATTGTTGTATGTTCCGTATGTAACATTTACACTTTCAATTTTGAGTCGTGGTGTAATGTAAGCTTGTACTGTTACGTTGTCCAGGCTATAGCCCTGATCTGAAGGGATGGTGTCTACTACTACCTCTATTTGTACATGGTCGCCAACCTTGGCAGTTGTCTGGTTTTGGTTTACTTCGTAGAAGTAGCCATCTGCTGCTGAGACCGAACCTGCTGTGATAAATATAAGTCCCAGCAGTAACGGCACAAGCAAATATTTTCTCAAGGTGTATCACCCCACTTAACATTTTTTTTCTGCGATAATATATTTTATAAAATTAGTATTATATGATTTTAGGCCCAAAAACGGCTCAGATCTTGAAAAGAACAATCAAATAAAACCTATATCAATAAATAAAATTTAATATTATTATAAAGAAATAATAGAAAAAAATAAGACATTCATATTTCCCGCGCCCGAGCGAAGCGAGGGCGCGGAGGTACCACCCACACATCAAATTGATAATATTGCGGGTAGTAGTGGGGTTCCCGTGGGTTGCATTGGCACGGTTCCTGCTTTTATTACTGATACCTCATCTTGTTTAACAAGTTGCCATTTTCTGCTTCGTATCTTTTTATGTACATTCTGATGGCTCTCCTTGATATTTCGCTTTTTGATCTAGATTCTATGTAGCTTAGGATTTCGAGTTTGCATGCTGTTCGCGCATCTATGTATACTTTTTGTGTGTAGATTTTGTTTTTATTGTATATTCGTTCGATTTTTTCGAGCATATCCCTGATTTTACTTATTTCGGGTTTTCTTTTCACCACCCCTTATCC
>JACIWM010000040.1 GCA_014360945.1 Candidatus Bipolaricaulota bacterium | reverse complement strand
AGTTTGCCCCCGCCGAACAGGTCCTCAACGCGGTTAGGATCCCAAACAGCTAGGAAGGCCTTGGCCCAAGCCTCCTCGGGAACCAAAATCTTGGCCCCGGCCGGAAGGACCTCATCCAGGCGGGAAATGCGGGCAAACGTGGGATCAACAAGGGCCTTACTGTTCGTGGCGCGCATGATGGCCGGAGCGAAGGCCGCATCGCCAAAAGCGGAGAGGGCTATGTCTTGGAGAGAGGAAGCTTTGTCCAAAACCAAGGAACTACCAACCTGAGCCAATCCCAAAACACCAAACGCCACCAACACCACCAAAAGCTTGCACAGTTTCATCTGGCTCACCTCCTAGGAAAAACTTGGAAAGGGAAGATTCAGCCCGGTCCTTCACCTCCTTTACCCAAAACTGGGCGTAGAATTATAGTTCTTCGAGCTCGGAGAGCAAAGCGGACAGGGACTCGCCTTCCTTCCTGCGGGTGATCTCCACAAGGCCAAGTTTGGTGATGTCGATGAAGTCCGCGGGAACCCGGTCCTTTTTGAGCTCCTCCTTCAAGGTGGCGATGACCTTCTCCCGGTCCTTTTCGCTGGCCATGTCCACGAAGTCCACGATGATGATCCCCGAGATCTTACGGAGGCGGATGACCCGGGGGATGAGGCGGGCCGCCTCGAGGTTGGTGTTGAGGATGGCCGCGGCCTGGTTCTTGTGTTTCACATCAGAACCGGTGTTCACGTCGATAGCGGTGAGGGCCTCCGTCTCGTCCACAGTGATGAATCCCCCGCCTTTGAGGGGGATCTTGCGCTGCATGGCCTTCGCCAGCTCCTCCTCCACCCCGTAACGCACAAAAAGAGGGACGGTTCCGCGATAGAGCCGCACCCGGCTTTTGAGCTTTCCCAAATGGAGGTAATCCAAGAAGTCCAGAATCTCTTGGTAGGTAGCCTCATCATCCACGATGAGGGAATCCACGTCCTCCAAAAACCGATCGCGCACGATGGTCCGCACGAGATCCGGCGGAGAATAAAGGAGTTTTGGCGGCGAGGATTTTTCCGCAACATCTTGGATGCCCTTCCAGAGGCCCAGAAGGTATTTGAAGTCGCGTTCCAGGTCGTCGCGGGAGGCGTAGCGGGCGGCGGTGCGGGCGATGAGGCCGGTTCCCTCCGGCTTCAGGTCGTGGGCGATCTGGCGCAGACGACGAGCCAGATCACGATCCTCGATGCGTCGGGAAACGCTCACCCTTTCCTCGGTGGGGAGGAATACCCAATATCTTCCAGGCAGGCTCAACTTTGTGGTGGCCTGTGGATTTTTCTCGCCCACGCCCTCCCGACGGACCTGGACGATCAGATGCTCCCCGGTCTTCAAAACCTTCTGGATCGGCGGAACCCCGTGGCCCGGTTCAATCCCTTTGGCCCGAAGGATCCCGTCATGCAGCTCGTGGGCCGCCAGGAAGAGGGGCTTTTTCTCTCCGACCTGGACAAAGGCCGCGCCCATCCCGGGAAGGACCGTCTCCACCTTGCCCTTGTAAATGTTTCCCACTAAGGGGCGGCGGTCGGGGAACTCAAAATGGACCTCGACAAGTTCGCTCTCCTCGATGATGGCCACCCTCTTTTTGGGGCCTTGGGGCGTAGTCTCAACGGTGATGAGAATGTGATTCCCCTTTATCGTGCCGACCTCCTTGGTTTTCGGTTAGCCTGGCACCACAAGCCGGCTGAGGTCGGCCACCTGGAGGAAGAGGTGGGAAAGTTCAGTAAGGAACCCTAAACGATTTTCCCGGATCTTTCGGTCCTCACACATTACCAAAACTTCGTCGAAGTAGCGATCGATCGGATCCTTGAGGGATAAGAGGGCCTCCAAGGCCTCGGCTGGGCGGTGCTCGGCCATGGCCCCCTCCACTTCCTTCTTGACCGAAAGGTACGCGCGCCAAAGCACATGTTCCGCCTCTTCTTGGAAGAGATCCGGGGTGAATCCCTCGACCTCGTGCCCTCGCGTGATGTTACGCACGCGGCCGAAGGCCAAGGCCAAATCTTGAAGCTCCTTTTTACCCACCAGGGCCTGTAGGGCCTGGGCCCGTTCCCAGACCCCAAGGAAATCTCCATCCATTCGGAAAAGCACGGCCTCGGCCACATCGTAGGCAATGCCTCGCTCCTCCAGGGCCGACCGCAGACGCTCCCACAAGAATTTCTGCACCTCTTCCACCGGGGTGGTGCCCGGGTAATAACTGCGGACTTCGGCGATCAAGGAGAAGAGGTTCAGCCGAAGCCCTTTCTCCAGGATGAGCCTCACCACCGCGCTTCCCCGGCGACGCACCCCATACGGGTCGCGGGAACCTGTGGGGATCTCGCCCACCGCGATCGGACCGATAACTCCATCCAATTTGTCCGCGAGGCTCAAGGCTAGGCCCAACGGACTCTGGGGAAGCTCATCGCTCTTCCCTCGCGGTCGGACATGCTCAGCGATGGCCTGGGCCACCTCCTCGCTCTCCCCATCCAAGCGGGCATAGATCCCGCCCATCACCCCTTCAAGTTCCGGAAATTCCCGGACCATCACGGTGAGGAGGTCGGCCTTGCATAAGAAAGCGGCGCGATCCAAGAGCTCCCGGGGAAGGCCGAGTTTCTCCGCCAAAACCTGACAAATACGGCGGATACGTTCCACACGGTCCCAGACCGTGCCCAGCCTGGCCTCGTATATGATCCCTTTGAGCTCGGGAACCCGGCTCTCCAGCGTGCGCTCCCGATCTTTCCGGAAGAATTCCAGGGCGTCCCGCAGACGAATCCCCACCACCCGTTCGTAGCCGCGGCGGATGAGCTCGGGTTCACCATCCCCTTCGGCAAAACCCAGGAAAACCTCGGCGATCCTCCCTTGGCGGGTGAAGGGCACGAATTTTCCTTCCTCCCGCAGGGCCGCCACCACCACCGGCTCAGGAAGGCTTAAGAATTCCTGGGGGATGCGGCCCACCACAGGCTTTGGCCACTCCGTTTGCCCCAGGATCATGGTCCAAAGCTCCTCAGAGAGGGCGGCTTTGGCTCCATGTTCCTCCTCCACGGCGCGGATGGCCGCGCGCAAAACCTCCGCGCGCTCCCGGGGATCGGCCAAAACCCGGACCTCCTTGAGCTTCGCCACATACTCCTCCGGCCGGAAAAGGCGCACCGATTGGCCGAAGAACCGGTGCCCAGCGCTTTCCTGGCCGGCGATCAAACCGGCCAGCTCCACGGGAACGACCTTCTCCCCGAAAAGGACCACCACCCAGCGGAGGGGGCGGAGGAAGGCCATACCCCCGTTCCAGCGCATGAATTTCGAGCACGGAATCTCCCGCACCGCTTGAGGAACAATCTCCCGAAGGACCTCCTCCGTGGGCCGGCCGGCCTTTTCCACGCGCAAAAACAGGTACTCCTTGTCCCCCACCTTCCGACGCACCAGTTTTTCCGGGGAAGCGCCGTAGCGGCGGAGGAAGCCAAGCGCCGCAGGGGTCAAATTTCCTTGGGAATCAAGGCCCACGGCGACCGCCGGACCGCGGATCTCCTCCACCACGTCCTCTTGGCGTTCCCCCACGTCCTCCACAAGCAGGGCAAAGCGCCGCAACGTCCAAAACAGATGGGCTTTTCCGTGGGGGACGCGGGCCCCCGCAAGGCCGGAGAGGAGATTATCTCGGAACGCCTGGGCGACATGTTCCGCCTCCTCGGCAGGAAGATCCTCCACACCGATCTCAACGAGGAGCGCCGGCACGGACCACCTCCGCCAAATAAACCTCGGCACAGCCCCGGGCCAGGGCCCGCACCCGGGCGATATAACTTTCCCGCTCAGCGGTGGCCAAAGCTCCCCGGGCATCCAGGGTGTTGAAAAGGTGCGAGCAGCGTAAAGTGTGATCGTAGGCCGGGAACACCAAGCCTTGGCTCAAGCATTCTTTGGCCTCCGCTTCATGGAACTCGAACATGGTCCGGGCCCGCTCCACGGAGGCCTTCTCGAAATGGTAAATGCTGAACTGGCGTTCCCGCTCCCGGAACATCTCCCCATAAGTGAGCCACTCCGTCCAACGCAGATCAAACGCGGAGTCCTCCTCTTGGAGGAAGAGGGCGATTCGTTCAAGCCCGTAGGTGAGCTCCACGGATACCGGGTCCAGGTCCACTCCGCCCATCTGCTGGAAGTACGTGAACTGGGTGATTTCCATGCCGTCAAGCCAGATCTGCCATCCCACGCCCCAGGCCCCCAATGTTGGGGATTCCCAGTCGTCGTGGGCGAATTTCACGTCGTGGCGGCGAAGCTCGATGCCCACGGCCTCCAGGGAACGCAGGTACAGGTCCTGGATATCTGAGGGCGGGGGTTTCAGGATGACCTGGTACTGGTGGTGGAGGCCGAAGCGGATGGGGTTTTCGCCGTAGCGGCCGTCGGCAGGCCGGCGGGAGGGTTCCACATACGCCACCCGCCAAGGCCGCGGCCCCAAAACCCCAAAGAACGTGGCGGGATTGAACGTCCCCGCGCCCTTCTCCAGGTCATAGGGCTCGACGATGGCGCAGCCCTGCCTCCGCCAAAAATCGTGCAGGGCCAAAATAAGGTCCTGGAAGGTTTTCATGCGCTTTTTGCGACCTCCACCACTTTTTCAAACGCCTGAGGATCGCGGATGGCTAGCTCTGCCAAGACCTTTCGGTTCAGTCCCACCCCGGCCTTGCGCAGGGCCCCCATGAACCGGGAGTAATTGAACCCGTACGGCCGCACCGCCGCACCGATGCGAATGATCCAAAGCCTCCGGAAGTCCCGCTTGCGGAGCTTCCGGGACACATAGTGATGGTGAAGGGCCTTGAGGAGGGACTGTTTGGCAATGCGGTAGCAATTCTTCCTCTTCCCCTTATAGCCCTTGGTCATGTCCAGGATCTTTCGTCTTCTTCTGGCGTGTTTCACACCTCCGGGAACGCGCATATCTCCCTCCTAGATGCCGAGAAGGCGGCGCATGATCTTCTTCAGAGCGCCGGTGGCCTCCACGGGCCGGCGGGCCTGCCTCTTATATTGGGCCCGCTTTTTTGTGAGCTTGTGCCTGTACCCGGTTTTCATGTGTAGAATGCGGCCCGTCGCCGTCACCTTGAATCTCTTCGCGGAAGCCCTGTGGGTCTTCCCCGGTTTCATCCAGCACCTCCTTTACGGGAAATGGGAGCTAGAAGGATCTCCAAATTTCGGCCGCGTTCCGTCGCGTCCTGTTCCACCTTCGCCAGATCCTGGGTGAGCTGGACCACCCGATCCAAAAGTTCCCTCCCTTTTTCCACGTGGATGATCTGGCGGCCCTTGAAGAACACGATGGCCCGCACCTTCATCCCCTCTTCCAAAAACTCCCGAATGCGCTGGACCTTGGTGCGAAAGTCATGTTCGCCGGTTTGGATGGTGAACTTGACCTCCTTGACTTTGCCGGCTTTTGGCTGCTTTTTCTCCCGTTTCTGCAGCTGGTACCGGTACTTCCCGAAGTCCACAATTTTACAGACCACGGGATTGGCATCCGGGGCCACCTCCACCAAATCCAGGCCCCGTTCCCGGGCCAAGGCCAGCGCCTTATCTATCGGAACAACCCCTAAGTTTCTCCCATCGGTGTCGATGAGCAAGACCTCCCTAGCCGTTATCTGTTCGTTTATACGGAACTTCCGCTTAATGGGTTTCCCTCCTTTCCCCGCCTATTCTAGGGGCGGGTTCCTTTGTGCGCCATAAAGGCCGCGCTCGCGGATGAACCGGTCCACCACATCCGGAACCAGGCCCGCTGTGGGCAGGCCCAGCCGATACCGACGCCGCACCTCCGAGGAGGAGAGGGCGATGGGCGTCATGTTCAAAAAATGGATCTCCGCCCGGTCAAACGGAGGGCGTTGGAACACGCTGAGATCCACACCGGGCCGGGGGGCCACAATAAATGGGCACAATGTAAGGAGCCTGGGCCAATCGTGCCAGATCTCGATTTGCGCAAAAATATCGGCACCCACAATGTACACCACGCCCTCCGGATGTTCCTTTTTCAAAAGCTCTATGGTGTCCACGGTGTAGGCCGGGCCGGGCCGATCCAGCTCAACTCTGGACACGGAGAATCCAGGTCGGCCCGCAATGGCCAGCTTCACCATCTCGTAGCGCAGTTCTCCGGGAACACCGTTGGCCACCTCCCGATGGGGCGGACGGCCGGTGGGGATGAACACCACCTCCCGCAGGGAAAATTGGCGCAGAGCCTCCTCCGCCACTTTGAGATGTCCAATGTGCACGGGATTGAAAGTCCCGCCGAAAAGCCCGACTTTACCCGCCAAACTCAAGGGGCTTCCCTCCGATCCGCACCACCGTGCCGGGCGGAATTCCCCGTCGCCGCAGGGCCCGCACCACTCCCAGGCGCTCCAGCTCCTCCCACAGATACTCTCGGGCGTCGGGCGTGGAGAGATCCAGCCGGCGCACGAGCTCCTCCACCGCCGGACCCCGCACCTCCACCCCATCCCCATCCACCACCTCATACGGCGGCGGACCGGGCGTGAGATCCCAGACCTTGACCTTGCGTTCCTCCCTCGGCTCTTCTTGGGGAAGCTCCGAAAGTTTCCGCCAAAGGACATCGATCAATTCCGTTACACCTTGTCCGGTGCGGGCCGAAATCGGGTACAGGACAATCCCTTCCCTGGCAAACCGTTCGCGCTCCTTTTCCACTGCCTCCGGAGTGAGAAGGTCGATTTTGTTTCCCGCCACAACCTCCGGCTTTGTCCGCAGTTCCTCCCAGGCCTCAAGCTCTTTGCGGATCGCGAAATAGTCGGAAAGCGGGTCGCGGCCATCCACCCGAGCGAGATCCACCATGTGCAAGAGAATTTTTGCCCGCATGGCGTGGCGCAGGAACCTGTCGCCCAGGCCTTTTCCTTCGTGGGCGCCCTCGATCAGCCCGGGAAGGTCGGCCATGACAAACCTTTTTGTCTCGTCCACCCGCACCACCCCCAAATTGGGGACGAGGGTGGTAAAGGGGTAGGCCGCGACTTTTGGTTTTTTGTCGGACACCCGGGAAAGAAGGGAAGATTTTCCCACATTGGGAAAGCCGATGATCCCCACATCTGCAAGAAGTCGCAGTTCCAGGCGGAGCCAACGTTCCTCCCCCGGCTCACCGAATTCCCGAATGCGTGGAGCTTGGCGAACGGAGGTCACGAACGAGCGGTTCCCGCGGCCGCCCCGGCCGCCCTTGGCCACCACCACCTCCATCCCCTCTTCGGCCAGGTCCGCCAGGACCTCACCGGTGCGGAGATCCCGCACCACCGTCCCCACGGGAACGAGGATCACCAGGTCTTCCCCGCGCTTTCCCTGGCGGTTATTGGGCCCACCGGGGCCGCCGTCCTCGGCGCGAAAGTGCACTTGCCGATGAAAGTGGGAGAAAGTGTTGACGGAGCGGCTGGCCCGGAGGATCACGTCCCCACCATCACCGCCGCGGCCGCCGTCCGGGGAACCTTTGGGGTTGTACCTCGTGCGGTGGAAGCTAATAAGGCCATCGCCACCTTTGCCACCGGCCACGTGGATTACGGCTTCGTCGAAATGCACGCCCTGACCCTACTTCCCCTCCTCCAAGGGGATCACGTTCACGTAGATCCTTTTGTGGCCGGCGAATTGCACGATGCCGGTGGTGGTGGCGTAGATCGTGAAGTCCCGGCCCATCTTCACCCCACGGCCGGGATAGAACTTGGTGCCGCGCTGCCTGACAATGATGCAGCCCGGCCATACCAGCTCCCCACCGAATCTCTTCACCCCCAGCCTCTTTCCCGGGGAGTCGTGGACGTTTTGCGTGGAACCACCGCTCGCTTTGTGGGCCATGCCGCGATCACCTCCTACACCAGGACGTCGAGCCCCACTTCCCGCACGGCCACTTTTCCGGGCCGATCCTGGGCCAGGGCCCGCAGTCCCAGGACCATGGTCTCCATGATGGCATCGATCTCCCGATCAAGGAAAAGATCGGAGCGATCCACCCGGACGCGCAAAACCGCGCCCTCGCGGGAGACCTCGGGGTCCAGGTGCAGGTACTGCTTCATCCCCAGGATCGGGGCCTCCACGAGCATGGTCGCGGCCAAGCCCTCGGGAGAATCATCTCCGTAGAGGGTGACTACCTGCACCCGGCCCTCGTCATCCCGCTCAATGAGAACTTCCACCATCGCTCGCCCGCTCTATCGCCAGAATTTTAGTGCGCATGAAGGGCTGGCGATGTCCCTTCTTGCGCCGATAGCCCTTTTTGGGGGTGAACTTGAAGATGATGACCTTGGGGAGCTTTCCGATCTCCTGAACCTCCCCCACCACCCGCACGTCCGAAAGGTAAGGCGTTCCCACCTCGATGCGTTCCCCATTGCGGAGGAACAGCACCTTCTCGAACACGATGCGTTCGCCCACCTGGACCCCAGGCACAACCTCATGGATTACCTCGAGCCCGGGCTCCACGAAATATTGTTTTCCGCCGATCTCAACGATGCCATACATTTTTCCACGCTCCAGGTTATCCTGCGACGCCACCAATCCTACCGAATCCTTGTACCCGGTTCTACTTCCCGATCGGGAATAAGCAAAGCCAAAGTGCCATCGGAGGCGGCAAGGATCATGCCCTCCGAGCGCACCCCTCGGATGGTGGCGGGTTTCAAATTGGCCACCATGGCCACGAGTTTCCCGCGCAACTCCTCGGGCTTGTAGTGCTTGCGGATCCCCGCCACCACCTGGACCTGCCGATCACCCAAATCGAGGACGAGCTTTAGGAGCTTATCCGCGCCGGGGATCTCCTCGGCGTGCACGATCCGGGCCACCCGAAGATCGACCCTCTGGAACTCCTCAATGGACACCAAACCCTCTTCCTTCATCATCTCGTACCTCCGTTTCAGGTCGTCGATATCCACGTGGGCCAAGAGGGGGCGCGGTTTTTCTTGGAGTCTTAGGCCTCCGCACCCCTCCTCCACCGCGGAAAGCCGGGGTTCTTTAATTCCCAAAAGCCCGTAGATCTCCCGGGAGAACATGGGCACGAACGGATCAAGGAGGATGGCCATGGCTTTTACGAGGTGAACGCCGGAGGCCACGGCCTCCTCATCGCCGGTGGCCCAGGGAGCGCGGCTTTGGAAGAAGCTGTTGGCGAAGTTGGCGAGTTTAGCCACGGCTCGCACCGCCGGAGCCAACTGTCCGGCCCGCACCGCCGCCCACACCTCTTCCACTGTAGCCCAGATCTCCTCCCGCACCACCGCCGCCGTGGGCCGATCGGGAACAACCCCCTCGTATTTGTTCCACACGAAGGAAAGCACACGATGAACGAAATTGGCGATGTTGTCCACCAAAACGGCGTTGATGGCTTTGTCCAATTCCACCCAGGAGAACTCCACGTCCTTCGTCTCCGGCCGGTTATAGAAAAGGTAAAACCGCCAATACACGGGCGGAAGAAGTTCCAAGGCCTCATCGGCAAAAACTCCGATGCGTCGCGTTTTGGAGAATTGCTCCCCGCCCTCCCAGTTCAGGTACTCCGTGGCGGAGATCTGATCTGGCAAATGGAATGGGCGACCGGTAGCCAAAAGCAAAGCCGGAAGGATCACGGTGTGGAAGGGGATGTTGTCCTTGCCCTGGGTGTACACGTGCCACACGTCATCGCGGTACCAAAAATCCTGCCAGCGCTCTTCCTCGCCGCGGCGCCGAAAATATTCCACGGTGGCGGAGAAATACCCCAAAACGGCCTCGGCCCAAACGTAGATGACCTTCCCCTCCGCACCGCGGAAGGGCGCAGGGATCCCCCAGGCAATGTCCCGGGTCACCGCCCGCGGCCGCAGTTCCTCCAACATCCGCTCGGTGAAAAGCTTCACATTCCCCTGGAAATCCCGGCTCCGCACGTATTCCAAAAGTTTCGGTCTAAGTCGCTCCAAATCTAAATACCAGTGGCGGGTTGCCCGGCGCACAACATCCGTGGACCCACAGAAGGCACAGCGTGGGGAAAGGAGCATCTCCGGCTCAAGGAGGGTGCCGCACGCGTCACATTGGTTCCCTTGTGCATAAGGGTAGCCACATTTAGGACAAGTTCCCACGATGAACCGGTCCGCCAAAAACCTTCCACAGGAGCGACAAAAAGCGCGCTCCTCCTCCCGAGAAAAGATATAACCGTTTTGCTCCATCTCCCGAAAGAGGGTGGTGACCATTTCTTTGTGCACCGGGCTTTCCGTGGTCGTGTAGTTATCGATGTCCACCTCGAACTCCTTGAGGATACGCACGATCTCCTCGTGGACGCGGGCGGCCAATTCCGCAGGACTCAGTCCCTGACGGTGAGCCTCGTATTCGATCTTGGTCCCGTGGGCATCGGTTCCGGAAACATGCAGCACCTCATAACCGGCAAGGCGATAAAAACGGGTGAAGGCGTCTCCGGAAAGGAGGCAGCCTATAAGGTTTCCCAAATGGGGCACGCCTGAGCCGTAGGGCCAGGCACTGCACACCAAGACCCTTTTCACATCCGGCCGCACTTTCGCCCTCCGATGGGGGCGATTATAGCTCACACGAAGTCAAAGGCTACGGTAAACTTTTGCTTTGTGCGGCCAGCGACTATCGGGAAGGAATTGGTGGTGCGCACGGAAAACCGCGTCGGACTCCTTGCGGACATCGCTAAGCTTCTTTCCACCCAGGGCATAAACATCCTGGCCGTGGCCGTGTTCGTCCAAAACGAGGAGGCGGAGCTTCACCTAGTGGTGGATGCTCATCACTATGCTCTGGAGAGCCTGCGGGCCGCGGAGTTTCCCACGGAGGAACGGGAAGTGGTGTTGGTGGAGCTTCCCAATCGGTCGGG
>JACIWM010000004.1 GCA_014360945.1 Candidatus Bipolaricaulota bacterium | reverse complement strand
GATCTCGAGCACTGCGAGGAGGGCGGGGCCCTTCCGGGCGCGGATCCCGCGGCGGTCTCCAGCCGGGCCGTGGAGCGGGGCCGGCCCCAATTGGGAAGCCTCGGCGCGGGAAACCATTTCCTGGAGATCCAGGTGGTGGAGGAGATCTACGAGCCCGCCGTGGCCGCAAAACTGGGGGTCACCCAAAAAGGCCAGGTCACGGTCATGGTCCACACCGGCTCCCGCGGTTTCGGCCATCAGGTGTGCGACGACTACCTCCAGGTCATGCAAAACGCCGTGCGCAAATACGGAATAAGCCTTCCCGACCGACAGCTTGTGTGTGCACCCGTGGAATCTCCGGAGGGGAAGAGATATTTCGCGGCCATGGCCTGCGCCGCCAACTTCGCTTGGGCTAACCGGCAGATGATCACCCACTGGGTGCGCGAGGCCTTCGAGCGGGTGTTCAAAAAGAGCGCCAAGGACCTCGGGCTCTTCGTAATCTATGACGTGGCCCACAACATCGCCAAGATCGAGGAGCACGAGGTGGACGGGAAAAAGATCGCCGTTTGTGTTCATCGCAAAGGGGCCACGCGGGCCTTCCCGCCTGGGCATCCGGCGGTGCCCAAGGACTATCGGGAGATCGGCCAGCCCGTCCTCGTTCCCGGCGATATGGGCACCCTCTCCTACATCCTCGTAGGAACAGAGCGGGCCATGAAGGAGACCTTTGGCTCCACCTGTCATGGGGCAGGAAGGCTCATGAGCCGGGCCGCGGCCCTGCGCAGCAAGTCCGGAAGGGAAGTGGCTGAAGAACTTCGGGAAAAGGGGATCCTTGTGCGGGCTGCAAGCGAGAAAACCCTCGTGGAGGAAATGCCCGAGGCCTACAAGGACGTGACGGAGGTGGTGGAGGCCTGCCATGGTGCGGGGATCTCCCGCATGGTGGTGCGGGTCCGGCCCATCGGTGTAGTCAAAGGTTGAGAGCCCAGAAAAAACTGGGAAAGCGGGTATCATGGTGACGAGGAGGAAGGATGGCCAAGGAGCAAATTCCGGAAGTGAAGCTCAAGGTGGCTGAGGCTCTGCAACAGGACGTGGGCCGCGGTATTGCCCGCATCGCCGGACAGTATCTTGAGCAGATCGGGGTTTCTCCCGGAGAGCCTGTGGAGATCGAGGGGCAACGGCTTACTGGGGCCGTGGCCGCCTTGGCCTATCAGGCCGATGCGGGACTGGACATCATCCGCATCGATGGCCTCATCCGCACCAATGCCGGAGTTAGTGTGGGCGACACGGTCACGGTGCGGAAGGCCAAGTGGAAGCCGGCCAATCATGTGACCCTTGCCCCGGCTCGAAAAGGCCTGCGCCTCATTCTTCCTCCGGAAAGCCTCCGGGCAGTATTGGTGGGCCGGGTGGTGAGGACCGGTGATGTCGTGTCCACGGCCGGGAGGGCCGAACGCTCACCCTTCGGCGGGGAGCTCCTCACCGAGCGGATCTTCCGGGATTTCTTCGAGATGATGGCCCCCATGTCCTTCGGGTTCGGAGAGCTCCTTCTCAAAGTCGTGAGCACCCAGCCCGGTGGGATCGTGCGCATCACCCCGGAGACCCAGATCGAGCTCCTTCCGGAGTATGTGGAGGTGGCCGAACGGGGCCGGGAGGTTCCCGAGGTCACTTACGAGGACATCGGGGGACTTCGGGACGTGATCCAGAAGATTCGGGAGATGGTGGAGCTTCCCCTAAAGAAACCGGAGCTTTTCGCGCGGCTGGGGATTGAGCCGCCGCGGGGAGTACTCCTCTACGGCCCGCCCGGAACGGGAAAGACCCTCCTCGCCAAAGCCGTGGCCCACGAGACGGACGCCCATTTCATCGCCATCTCCGGCCCGGAGATCATGTCCCGCTACTACGGAGAAAGCGAACAAAGGCTCCGGGAGATCTTTGAAGAGGCTCAAAAGAACGCGCCTTCTATCATCTTCATCGACGAGCTTGATTCCATCGCGCCTAGACGCAGCGAAGTCACGGGCGAGGTGGAGCGGCGGGTGGTGGCTCAGCTTCTCACCCTCATGGATGGGCTAAAAGAGCGGCGGAACGTGATCGTGATCGGGGCCACAAACCGCATCGAGGCCATTGATCCGGCCCTGCGCCGGCCCGGCCGCTTCGACCGGGAGATTGAAGTGCGCGTCCCCGACCGCGAGGGCAGAAAAGAAATTCTCATGATCCACACCCGCGGGATGCCCCTTGCTCCGGATGTGAACCTGGATGAGCTGGCCACAGTTACCCACGGCTTTGTGGGAAGCGATCTGGCCGCGTTGGCCCGGGAGGCGGCCATGCACGCCCTGCGCCGGGTCCTGCCCAAGATAAACCTCGATGACAAAGAGATCCCTAAAGAAGTCCTGGACGAGCTCGTGGTGCGAAAAGAGGATTTCGAAGCGGCCCTGAAGGAAGTACGGCCCTCGGCCATGCGGGAGATCATGATCGAGGTCCCCACCGTGACCTGGGAAGACATCGGCGGGCTTGAGGAGGTGAAACAGCTTCTTCGGGAGGCCGTGGAACTTCCGCTCGTGAATCCCGAGGCCTTTCGAAGGCTTGGAGTCCGCGCGCCCAAGGGGATCCTCCTTTTCGGCCCACCGGGCACAGGAAAGACCATGCTGGCCAAGGCCGTGGCCAACGAGTCCCAAGCGAACTTCATCGCCGCCAAAGGTTCGGATCTTCTTTCCAAGTGGTACGGGGAAAGCGAGCAGCGGATCGCCGAGGTTTTCCGGCGGGCCCGGCAAGTGGCGCCGGCCGTGATCTTCCTCGATGAGCTTGATGCGCTGGCGCCGCGGCGAGGTACAGCCATCGGCGAGCCCCACGTCACCGAAAGAATCGTGAACCAGATGCTCGCCGAGCTCGATGGCCTGGAGGAGTTGAAGGGTGTGGTGGTGATCGGCGCCACCAACCGGCCGGACATCATCGATCCCGCCCTCCTCCGCCCGGGAAGGTTCGACGAGCTCATCTACGTTCCCCTTCCCGACGAGAAAGCGCGGTTGGCAATTTTCAAAGTGCACACGAAAGATATGGCTCTCGCGCCCGATGTGGATTTGGAAGAGCTTGCCCGCCGCACGGAAGGGTATTCAGGAGCGGACATCGCCGAGGTGTGCCGGAAGGCTGGAAGGATCGCACTTAGAGAAGATCCGAAGGCCGAGTCCGTACACATGCGGCATTTCCTGGAGGCGTTGGAGAAGACCCCGCCCTCCGTATCTCCAGAAGAGAGAGCGAGGTACGACAAACTCGGAAAGAATCTGCGCCGGGCCGTGCGGCGCCTGGCCGGTTTCTTGGTGGAAGAGGAAACCAAGGAGGAAAAGTGAAAAAGTTTTTGGCGTTCATAGCCCTTGTCGGGCTCGCTTTTGTTGGCCTGGCCCAAGCTCCTGTGGCCATCGTGAACGGCGAGCCCATTACCGGAGAGGAATTGGAAAGCGCCTCCCGCCTGAACCAGATCTTGTTCACCGTCTACTCCCAATATCCGCGCTTTGCCCAATCCCTCCTCACCACCCCCGAAGGGAAGGCCTTCCTAACCCGCTACCAGCGCGATGTGCTTGAGGACCTCATCCTTCGGAAGATTCAAATCCAGGAAGCCCGAGTGCGAGGCCTAACCCCGGATGCCGCACGTGTGGAAGAGCTTATCGGCCAGATACTTGAACACATCAAAACTTATTACGGGCTTACGGACGAGGAACTCGCTGCCGAGTTGGCAAACGAGGGTCTTAGCCTGGAGGAGTTTCGGGAGGAGTTGCGGCCGCAGGCTGAGGAGCAGGCGTTAATCGAGGCCTTGAAGGCCGCGGTCACGACTGATGTCACGGTGAGCGAGGAGGAAGTCGCCGATTATTACGAGAAAAATTCCGGCCAATTCGCCGACGCCGAAGGGAACATTCCTCCGCTTGCCGAAGTATGGGACAAGGTCGCCACTTTAGTTTTCACGGAAAAGCAGGAAAAGGCCTGGCAGGATTGGCTTAAGAAAGCACGGGAGACGGCGGAGGTCCAGATAAATTTGTAGCCTAGCCCCGCTTTTCCACGCGGTCCAGGTACTCCCGGGTGTACACGTTTATCCGGACTATGTCGCCCTCGCCGATGAATTGGGGCACCAGGACTTCAAGCCCGTTTTCCAAAATGGCGGGCTTGTACACGTGGCTTTCTTTGTCGCGGATGGCCGGGGCCGTGCTCACCACCCGCAGATCCACCGTCTCCGGAAAGACCACGGACACCGGGTTCCCCTGGTAGAACTCCACGGGAACGCGCTGGTTGGGCTGGAGGAAGACCTCGAGCTCCCCGATCATCGCCGCGGGGATTGCCACCTGGTCGTAGGTCTCGAGGTCCATGAAGTAGAAGGCCTCGCCGTCGGTGTAGAGGTACTCCATGGTCCGGCGTTCCAGGTCCACTTCCTGGACCTCCTCCTCTGGCCGGAGCCGGCGTTCCACCAACACCCCGGTGCGCAGGTTCCGCATTTTTAGATACACCAGGCCTTTTTGCTGGGCGCTTCCCGTGTGGCGCACGGCCTCCAGAACCCGGAAGAGATCGCCCTCCATACGCACCGTTGCGCCGGGACGAAGCTCGCTGGCCAGGGCCACCCCGCTCTCCTTTCCCGCCGATGGTAATGCGGAAAGGCCCTCCTAGCCACCCGTAGGACGCAGAAACAGGATCCCCAAAGGTGGAAGGGTGAGACGCAAGGAATAGGGCTGGCCATGGGAAGGAAGATCTTCCGCGTACACGCCGCCCAAATTTCCCACTCCGCTTCCGCCGTATTCTTTGGCGTCGCTATTCAAAAGCTCCCGCCAAAAACCTGAGAAGGGCACGCCCACCCGATAACCTTCTCGCACCACCGGCGTGAAATGGGACACGATAAGGACACAGCGTCTGGGATCCCGCCCCTTCCGCAGGAAAGCGAGTACCCCGGAATCCGCGTCATCAGCGATCACCCATTGGAACCCCGCGGGCTCGCAATCAAGCTCATGCAAAGCTGGCTCCTCTCGGTATAACTTGTTTAGATCGCGCACCCAAAGCTGAATCCCCTGATGCTCCGGCCGGGAAAGGAGCCACCAATCGAGTTCTCCCTCGTGATCCCACTCCCGCTCTTGAGCGAATTCCCCGCCCATGAAAAGGAGCTTCTTTCCGGGAACGGCGTACATGTAGCCCAAAAGGAGCCGAAGGTTTGCCAATTTCTGCCAGGAATCGCCCGGCATCTTACCCAAAAGGGAGCCCTTCCCATGCACCACCTCGTCATGGGAAAGGGGGAGAACGAAATTCTCGGACCACGCGTAAAGCCCGCGGAACGTGAGTTTTCCATGGTGGTATTTGCGGTAGATCGGGTCAAGCCGGAAGTACTCCAGGGTATCGTGCATCCAGCCCATGTCCCACTTGAACCCAAACCCAAGCCCTCCAGCGTAGGTGGGATGGGAAACCCCGGGCCAAGCCGTGGACTCCTCGGCATAGGTCTGGACATCGGGAAAACGTCGATAAACCTCCTCATTGAACCGGCGCAGAAAATGGATGGCATCGAGGTTTTCCCGGCCGCCATAAGGGTTGGGAACCCAGGCCCCCTCCGGCCGGGAGAAGTCCAAATAAAGCATGGAGGCCACGGCATCCACCCGAAGGCCATCGGCGTGGTATTTATCCAACCAAAAACAGGCGCTGGAGAGGAGAAAACTTCGAACCTCATGCCGGCCGTAGTTGAAAAGGAAACTTCCCCAGTCGGGATGAACGCCCTGTCGAGGATCAGCGTGTTCATAAAGATGGGTGCCATCGAAAAATCCCAGTCCATGCGGATCGGTGGCAAAATGAGAAGGAACCCAGTCGAGGATCACCCCAATCCCTGCCCGGTGCAGGGCGTCGATGAGGTACATCAAGTCTTGAGGAGCTCCGTAGCGGGCGGTGGGCGAAAAATAGCCGGTGATCTGGTACCCCCAGGACCCGTAGAACGGATGCTCCATCACGGGAAGGAACTCCACGTGGGTGAACCCCATTTCTTTCGCGTACGCAGGAAGGATCTCCGCAAGCTCCCGGTATGAGAGAAATCTTCCGCCCTTCCCGCGGCGCCAGGAACCAAGATGCACTTCATAGATGGCGATGGGCGCATCCCGCCCGTTCCTCTGTCTTCTTTGGGCCATCCATTTCCCGTCACCCCAAGCATAGGAAAGGTCCCACACCACCGAGGCCGTTTTGGGCGGGAGTTCCCCATAAAACGCACAGGGATCGGCCTTCATCCCCTGCCAACCGTAGCGGGAAACGATGTGGTATTTGTAAAGGGCTCCCGGCCCGATATCCGGCACGAATCCCTCCCAAATTCCCGAGGAGCCCCGCGGATGAAGGGGATTTTTCCCGGGCTGCCAGCCGTTGAAATCGCCGACCACCGACACGGCCTCGGCATTCGGGGCCCACACGGCAAAGTAAACCCCGCTCTTCCCCCGCCAATGGATAGGGTGCGCCCCAAGGACTTCGTAAAGCCCGGAATGATTGCCTTCGTTGAAGAGCCAAAGGTCCTCGTCGGTGAGCAAGGAGGGCCGACCGCCCAAATCTTTTGGCTCCCGCATTCCCGCAACATTTTACCCGCCCACTTGTAAAAGCTGGGCCAGAAACCTACCATCTCGCCATGCTAGATGAGCATGTTCGTGAGGCAATCCCCGAAAGAATCCGCGGCCTTTGGGAACTAGCCCAGAATCTTTGGTGGACTTGGCACCCCCAAGCCCGCCGCCTTTTCCGAGCCCTGGATTACCAAGCTTGGCGGGAGACCACCCATAACCCCGTCCTCATGCTCCAGATCATCCGACCAGAAAGGTTCCAAGAGGTCGCTCATGATCCGGAATTTTTGGCCCTCTACGACCAGGTGATGGCTGAATTCCAGGAGTACCTTGCCCGTCCCCCCTTAGAGCTTCCCGGTCCTGTGGCCTATTTCTGCGCGGAGTTTGGGGTGCACGTCTCCTTGCCTATTTACGCGGGCGGACTTGGGATCCTCGCCGGAGACACCCTCAAGGAGGCAAGCGACATAGCCCTTCCCATGGTGGGAGTGGGCCTCATCTATTCCCAGGGGTACACAACCCAGCGGCTGCGCGAGGATGGCTGGCCGGAGGACCTCCACCGCACCCTGGATCACCGCGATCATCCTCTGCAACTCGCGAAAACCCCGGAGGGCTCTCCCCTGGTTTTCGAAATCCCTGCCTTCACCCCTTCCGTGCGCGCCCAAGTCTATGTGGCCAAGATCGGACGCGTTCCTCTCTTCCTTCTCACCACCGACGTGGAGGGAAACACCCCGTGGGATCGGGCCATCTCCCAGCAGCTTTACACCACGGATTTAGAACAGCGCCTCCGTCAGGAATGGGTGCTGGGCGTGGGCGGAATGCGGGCGTTGGAAATGCTCGGCATCCGTCCGGCCGTGCTCCACCTGAACGAAGGGCATCCGGCATTCGCCCTCCTTGAGCGCCTCCGCCAATTCATGGGCCAAGGCCTTTCTTTTGAAGAGGCCCTGGAGCGCGCCCGCAAAACCACGGTCTTCACTACCCACACCCCCCTTCCCGTGGCCACCGACGTCTTTCCCTTCGCCCTTCTTGACCGCTATCTTGGGCCGTATTGCCAAGAACACGGCCTTCCCCGGGAGGCCATCCTGGAGCTTGGAACCAATCCCACAGATCCTGGAGCCGGGTTCAACATGACCGTGTTTGCCCTGCGCCTTTCCCAGCACGTGAACGCCGTAAGCAAACGCCATGGGGAAGTGGCCCGGCGCATTTGGCAGGGCATTAAATTCAACGACGAGAACGTGAAAATAGAGGCCATCACCAACGGCATCCACCTTTTCACGTGGATCGAGCCCCTTCGGGTCCAGCGCCTTTTGGACAAATACTTGGGACCGGCATGGCGAAAAAATCCGGAAAATCCGGAGATCTGGCAAAGGGTAGAGGAGATCCCGGACGAGGAGCTTTGGGCCGTGCATCAAGAGCGGAAAGAAGCTTTGATCGCCGAGCTTGTGGCCCGCGCGAGAAAACGCTGGCGGGAAGGAGCGTTTGCCAAAAACGTCCTGGCCTTCGGATCTTTACTCGATCCCCACGTTCTCACCCTCGGCTTTGCCCGGCGCTTCACCGCCTATAAACGGCCGGACCTTATTCTCTCCGACCCCGAGCGCCTGAAGCGGCTGGTGAACGACCCGTTGCGGCCGATCCAGATAATTTTTGCCGGCAAGGCCCATCCCGCGGACATCGAGGGAAAACGCCTGATCCAAAAAGTTTTTCAGCTTGCGGGTGACCCGGCCTTCGCCGGCCGCATCGCATTCGTGGAGGAGTACGACCAACACCTGGCCCGGTTCCTCGTGGCCGGGGTGGATGTGTGGGTGAACACTCCCCTTCCGCCCCTTGAAGCCAGCGGCACAAGCGGAATGAAAGCCAGCGTCAACGGGGTCCCCAATCTCTCGGTTTTGGACGGCTGGTGGCCGGAGGGATACACGGGCGAAAACGGCTGGGCCTTCGGCGGAGAGGAGCATCACGGCGAGCGCAACCCCCAGGACGCGGAGGCCCTTTACCGGCTTTTGGAGGAGAAAATCGTGCCCCTTTACTACGAACGCGGCCCCGACGGAATCCCCCACGGATTCGTGCGCATCATGAAGGCCGCGATAAGAACGGTGGCCCCGCGATTCTGCACCCGCCGGATGCTTCGGGAGTACTTGGAAAAGTTCTATCTTCCCGCGCTGGGCGCGGAAAAGGAGGGCATATGATCGCTGCTTTCTTGGCAGGGGTTCTTGTGTTGAGCGCGGCCGCGGCCGAGCCCGTGTTCCTCCAGCCCGTGACCTGGTTGGGCGACCTCCTCGTCACCGAGAAAACCATTCTTTTAGGAACTACAGGCCAGGTGGTGGAAGTGGATTTCCAGGGAAAGGTTCTGCGGACTCTCTCTTTTCCGGCGGGGCAAGTGCAGGCGTTAGTTTTGGGGCCGGATTTCCTCGCGGCCGGGGGATGGAACTTCCTGCGTCTTTGGTCCTGGCCCGAAGGGGAAATCCGTCTGGACATTCAGGGCTTCGGCGCCATGGTGCGCGAGCTTTCTTTGGCGGGGGAGATGATCCTCGCAGCAGGGGCAGACGGCCGGGTTTACGCCTTTTCCGTCTCGGACGGAAAGCTTTTATGGACCCTCCAAGCTCATGCGGGAAGCGTGTGGGGCCTTGCCGCCATCGCCGATCTTCTTGCCACCGCCGGAAACGACCGCTTGGTTCTCTGGGACCTCTCCAAGCGGACGGAACTTTTCTCCTTTTCCGGGAAAGGTTGGGACGTGGACTTTTCTCCGGATGGGTATCTCCTTGCTGGCGGAGTTGGAAAAATCCTGAAAGTTTGGGACACCGCCGTGGGACTTCCTCTTTGGGAAGCCTGGGCCCACGAGAGCTGCACAGTAGCCATGTCCTTTTCCCCGGACGGAAAGCATCTGGCCACGGGCTCCCTGGACCAGACCGCAGCGTTGTGGGATGCGGAAACCGGTTCACTTCTTCAGCGTATCGCCGGCTTTTCCGCCCCGGTGGGTGCGGTGCGGTTCAGCCCGGATGGAAAGCTTTTCGTGGCCGGGGCCGAGGACGGCACCCTCGCCCTCCTCTCCCTCCCCTAACCCACACTTTTTCGTAGAATTTTGCAAGCCTAAAAACTTTGGCGCTAAGTTTAAAGGGAGGGGCGATGTACCAAAGGAGGGTGCAAATAACCGGAGGCGGGACATATTTTGTTACCCTGCCCAAGGAGTGGGCCACGGAGATGGGCGTGGGCCAGGGAACCGTGCTAAACCTCGTTCCCACCTATTCCGGAGGGCTACTCTTATTTTCTCCGGCCGTTCGGGAGCGCAACCGCAGCCGCATCGACATGGAGGGGAAAACCCCGGTGCAGCTTTTGCGGGACATCATCGCCCACTATGTGGCCGGATATGAGGTGATCGAGATCACCGGAAAACGGATCCGCTCCGAGGAGCGGCGCACAATCCGGGAGATCGCCCAATCCTTGGTGGGGTTAGAGATCCTTGGGGAAACCCAGTCCGTGGTGACCCTGGGTTGTGTCGCTGACGTTCGGGATTTTCCCGTGGATGCCACGATCCGTCGCATTTATGGGATAACCCAGGCCATGTGGGCCGATGCCCTTCAGGCCTTTACAAGCCGTGATGAAGAGCTGGCCCAGGATGTGATCGAGCGGGATGGAGATGTGGACCGGCTGGTGCTCCTGGTCGCCCGGCAATTCGGTTTGCTCCTTCGGGATTTCCTTTTGGAGGAGGAGATCGGACGAT
This sequence comes from Candidatus Bipolaricaulota bacterium, assembly GCA_014360945.1. GTDB lineage: Bacteria > Bipolaricaulota > Bipolaricaulia > Bipolaricaulales > Bipolaricaulaceae > DTER01. Next base: position 24,076 of record JACIWM010000004.1, on the reverse strand, counting down.
CCCGCCAGGAGCTTTGGCACTACCAGTCGGTCTCCGACCAACTGGAGCGGGTGGCGGACCATGCGGCCAAGGTGTGCCGAGCCGCCTTAGCGTTGGTCTCCCCGCCCACCACTGCCTTCTCCGAAAGGCTCAGGAGCATGGCCCAAATATCCTGGGAGGTCATCTCCGAGGCCATCCGGGCTTTCGAGGAGCGCAATCCTGCCCAAGCCAATACTCTTTTGGAGAAAAAAGGTCTGGCGGAGGAAGTCCTCCCGTGGGTTCAGGCCGCAGCAAGAGAGCAGCCGGAGAACGCCCTCTCCCTCTCCATCGCTGTGGACAGCGTCCTGCGCATCCGCGAGCACGGGTTCAACATTGCTGAAACGGCCATCGATATTTCGGTCCTGCGGGGCTCAGCCGTGCCAGAGGGCAAGTTCCAAGAGTAGCACGCCCAAGCCCGCGCTAAAACTCGGGCCCGAAGACCAAACACTGCGGGTTTTGTTCACCAGCCCTCGTTGGCGTGGATCACCTCCGTGTAGATGGTGTGGTGGGGGGCTCCGCCCGGAGAGACCGGCCGAAGGCGGCTAGTGATCTCAAAGATTTGTTCCATTCCGGGATAGATGTCCCCGAGGATCTTGGAATTTTCCTCGACAAAGTTCCAGTCCTCATCGTAAAAGCGCACCGCCACCCGGCCTAGGTTTATTCGACGATCCCCGATGTTCTTGACCCGCCCGTAAACCCGGGTTCCCGCGTAATACTCCTCCACGTGCCATTCCAAAACGTCCAACGGATAGGAAATGCCCACCTGCACAGGCACGCAAACTTCGGTGGCAAGACCTTTGTTGTCCACTACCACGATCCTGACGAGAAAATCCCCTTCTTCGTCGTAACGGTGTATCACTTCAAAGCCCTCTTTCTCCACGCCATCGCCGAAATCCCAGCGCACCACATGGATCTCCCCATCGGGGTCCCAGGAACCCTGGGCGCTTCCGCGCACAAAGAGCGGAGCCTCCCCTTGGGTGGGCTTGATCCGGACCACCGGGATCGGCGGATGATTGGGCTCCGGCGCGCAGCCCGCCAAAACCAGGCCCAGAAGAAGGATCACCGAAAGCCGCCGAAACATGTGCCCTCCTTTGTTCCGCAAACTTTATGGTAGCCCCAATGCCCCGGCCCACAAAATCGGGAACTTATCCTGTCCGTTTCCTCGCGGGAAGGCGTGTTTGGCCAGTGCGGGCGAGGACCGCGGCCGCGGCCAATGCTCCAACCAAGCCCAACGCGCCGCTCAAGAAGAAGGGAGCGGTGAGGCCGGCCAAGCTCTGGGCTGCTCCGGCCAGGGTCGGACCCAGGGCCTGCCCGGCGGCAAAGGCCGCGGTCTGTACCCCAACCACCGCGCCCATGCCATGGGTGCGGCCAACCCGCGTGCGCAAAACAAGAAGGGAGCCCCGGCCCAGGGCGCTCGCCACCCCCATGACCACGGAAAGCACCGCCGCCGGCCAAACGCCGGAAACAAAGGGGATCAGGAAAAGCGGCATCACCGCCACCACCCCGCCCCAGAGGACCTGGGGAACCGCCGGCCAGCGGTCGGCCAAATATCCCGCAGTAATCTGAAACACGCTTTCCCCGAGGAAATACAGGGTGAGCACGGTGCCGATCAGCGTCTCACCCAGGCCTTTTTCCGCGGCAAGGATGGGCCAGAACGCGTTGAACGCCTGGCGCCAGAAACCCCGCGTGCCCATGTACGCGGCAATGGCCCAGATCTCCGGCTGGGCCAGGATCTCCCGCCAAGAGCGGACTTCCTTCGTGTGCCGGGAGGGTCGCGTATCCTTGGGAACAAGGAAGGCCACGCTCAATCCAGCCAGGACGGCGAGGAAGAACATGGCCCAAAAGGGCGCCCGCAGCCCGAAATGTTCGGCAAGGCTTCCGCCCAGGATCGGGCCGATTCCCATCCCCACAAATTGCGCGGTGTAAAAAAGGTTTAAAGTGCGGCCTTCCCGGCCGGGCTGGACTCGGTCGGCCACGTAGGCCTGGGCCAACGGCGTGACCAAGGTGGAGGCCGCGCCCTGAAGGAGCCGCACGATGGCCACCTGCCAGAGAGCCTGGGCCATGGAGTAGGCCAAGGAAACCCCGGCGTAAAGGCCAAGGCCAAGAAGGATCAAAGGTTTTCGGCCCATCCGGTCGGAAATGCGTCCGAAAACCGGGCTCAAAAGGAAGCGAGCCAGGGAAAAGAGGGCAAACACCACGCCGAGCTCCACGCCGCTTGCCCCGAATTCCTGCATGTAGAGGGGGAGGATGGGGGAGATCACGCCCAGGCCCACCAAGGCCACGGCCACGGCAAAAAACAAAGACCAAAAGCCGGCCACGGCCCCAAGCTTACCCAAGAACGCCCAACAGCTCAGGCTTTGTTCGCACGATCTCGCATGGAACCACCAAGGTTCCCCTATAATGGGACCCTGTGAGCTTCGTAAAGTTTTTGGGTACTGCAGGCGCGCGGTTCGTGGTCGCCCGTCAATTGCGCTTTTCCGCGGGAACTTGGCTGGAGCTTTCCGGAACCCAGCTCCTTTTGGATCCCGGCCCGGGAACCCTTCTGCGCTGCCGCAAAGTGCGGCCGCCTTTGGAGCCTCTCGAACTTTCCGGGATCATCCTCTCCCACAAGCATTTGGATCACTCCACGGACGTGAACATCATGATCGAGGCCATGGCCGACGGCGGGCTCAAACGCCGCGGCGTCCTTCTGGCCCCACAGGATGCATTGGAAGGCGATGATCCCGTGGTCCTCCGCTACGTACGCCCATTTTTGGAACGTATCGAGATCATGGCGGAAGGGGAAATCTACGAAGTGGGAAGCGTGAAAATCCGGCCGGTGCGCCACAACCACGGACAAGTGGAGACCTACGGGATCATCCTCGAGGCCCCGGAAGGAAGGCTGGGGTTCATCGTGGACACGAGGTTCTTTCCGGAGCTTCCTGAGAAATACGAGGGCTGCCAGCTTCTTGTGATCAACACTGTCCTTCGGGAATGGAACCCTGACATCGACCACCTTTCCCTTCCCGAAGCCCTGGAGATCGTGAAAGCCGTGCGGCCGAATTTGGCGGTGCTCACCCATTTCGGCATGACCATGCTGCGGGGAAAACCGTGGGAGCTAGCAGCTCAAGCTTCGGAGAAGCTAGGGATAAAAATCCTGGCTGCCAATGATGGGATGACCGTGGACGCTAAGGATTGGGCTTAGCCCGTTTCATCTCATAAAGGAGCTGGTCAGCCCGGCGGAAAAGCTCCTCCACCGAGGGCAACGGCCCTTGGCGCGGATCCCATGAGGCATAGCCCAAAGTAAGGTGAATTACGGGCTCTTCGGCCAGTGGACCAAACGGCGTTTGGAAGCGGCGCACCACCTCTTTTGCGCCCGGTCCATTGGTCTCCGGAAGGACCACGCAGAACTCATCCCCGCCCCAGCGGAAGATGTAGTCCACCCGACGAATGTTTTCCCGGAGGGCCTTGGCCACCCGGCGCAAAGCCTCGTCGCCCACAAGGTGGCCATAGCGGTCGTTAATCATCTTGAAGTTGTCGATGTCGATGAGGATGAGGGAAAGGGCGTGGCCGTAGCGCTCGGCCCGGGCCAGTTCCCGCCGCAAAACCTCGTCCAAGAAACGCCGGTTGTAAAGGCCGGTCACGGGATCGCGGATGGCCTGCTCCCGAAGCTCCTCCTCGAGCTCCACCCGCCGGAGTTCCTCGTGGATGTGGCGGGCCAGGATCTCCACCAAGGCCACGTCTTCCTCGGAGAACGCGTCCGGTTTCGTTTCCACAACCTGTAGCACCCCACGCTCCCCAATGGGAGTGGAAATAACCGCAGCAAACCGGGGATCTTCAGGCTGAGCTTCGGGGAACTGGGAAATCGGCCCCCAGAAAGTTTTTCCGCTGAGCAAGGTCTTCCCCGCTAACCCCTCCCCCAATGAGAACGGCCGGGCCTTCCCGGCGAAAATCCCGGCCTCAGCCACGGGCACGAGAAGCTCGTCCTTCTTAAGCCCAATCACCACATAGGGGAAGCCCAGGAGCTCCTCAGCTCCTTTGGCCGCGGTTTGACAAACCTCCTCCGCATTTGCACAGCGCTGAAGCCTGTAGGAAAGCTCGTGCAAAGCAGCCAACTTCTTTCCGAACGTCTGCAGGCGCTCCTCCCGAGAGAGACTTAGCAGGGCCACGGCCACCTCCGCGGCCAGGATCCCCAAAAGGTCTCGGTCCTCCGGAGGGATCCCGTCGATTTCATCGTGCTCCACATCCAGCACGCCAAAAACCTTGTCTCCCACCGCGAGCGGTATGGCAAGCTCGCAACCGATGGTGGGAAGCCCGCCCACGTAACGCGGATCATTTCGCACATCGGAAATGTAAAGGGGTTGGTTCGCCAAAAACGCAGCCACAGTGATGCCCTTTCCCTCAGCAAAAGGAAGCCGGAGGTTCGAAAGCTCCGGGGGATAGCCGCGGTGAGCCACCAAGACCAAGGCCTCATCCTGGGGAACCAGAATGGCCACGTAGCGCAGACCGAAGATCTGGTGAACGGCGTCCAGGACGAGTTCGTAGAGCTCCTCGTTCCTCTGGGCGAGCTTCAGGCGGCGGGAGACCTCCTCGATCTTTCGAAGCTTCTCGGCCATGGCCTGGAGTTCGCCGTGAAGAAGGGTATTGCGCAGGACGGCAGCCGCTCCGGAGGCCAAAGCCAAAAGGGCTGTGCGTTCCCGCTCCCCAAACCGCAGGGGTTGGAAACTTTGCACGGAGAGGATCCCTATAAGTTCTCCTCGGGCGAAAAGAGGGATGCCCGCCCAGGCCCGGGTGGGCTTCCCCACCTGCTTAAACGGCACGGGCGGCGGAGTTTTCTCCGCGTCCTCTAAAAAGAGGGGCTCGCCCCGCACGGCCACCCAGGCCGTGGTGCTCTCCTTGGGATCCAGCGGAATCTCAGGAAGCGCGATCTCCTTTCCTCCCTCGATGGCGAAAACGGGCTTGATCTTCCCCCGCTTTTTGTCCACCACGGCCACAAACAACGCATCATAAGGGACGAAGTTTTCGATCTCCGTGGAAAGGATCCGAAGCACTTCGGAAAGATCCAGGGAAGAAGAGACGCGGGTGAGGGCCTCGTTCACCCGGCGCAGGGCCTCCTCGGCCTCCACTTGGGGAGTAATGTCCAGGATGGAGACGAGGACGCGGCCATAGTCCTCCCCGTGTCCGGGAAGGACCCGCCAGGATAGGTCGACGTGCAAAATTTTTCCGGTGCGGGTCCGGTTTATCCCGCGGCCACGGAAGTAAGTACGACCCTCCCAGATGGCCAGAAGCTCTTCTTCCCAAAGGGGAAAAACCTCCTCGGGAATGAGGTGGGACAGGTGTTCTTGAAGCTCCGTCTCGTCCCGTACTTCATACAGCCTGAGGGTTGTGTTGTTTACGGAAACAACGCGGAGAACGCCTAGAGTCTCCTGAAGAATCTCCGGATGAGCACGTAAGTAAAGGCGCAGGTCAGTGACGCCCTTTTCCCGAAGCTCAAAAAGCTTCCGTTTCACTTCAGAGAAATCCTCAAGCCAAAGGGAGATGGGGGATTCCTCGAAAAGGGTGCGCCAAAAGGCCTCGCCTTGGGCGAGTTTTTCGTAGAGTTCGGCATTCTCTAGAGCAATCCCGGCGTTTCCGACCAAAACGGAGAGGATGGGAAAGGCCTGGTCCAACGCGGCCGGTCGGCGACTGTGCACGAAAAATACCCCCCGCGGCTTCCCTCCGATGAGCAAGGGAAAGCCCGCAAGGGAGCGAATTCCAGCCTCCACCAAAACCGGGTTGGCTCGGATTATTTGGCCCTGCTCGTCTTGCACCTCCGGCTCAGTTGATCCATCCGAACGGATCTCTCGCAGAAGAAGCGGTTTCCCTGTCTTGAGGATGAGGTTCGTGAACCCCCGCGGCCGCATGCGCAGGTGAAGCGGGGGCGCCCCCAATGGATCGATGCTCTCCAGGACATTTCCCTCCTCGTCGAAAAGGACGATGTTATCATAATCCGCGCCACTTAAGCTCTTGGCCAGATCCACCAGAAGTTGAACCACTTTCTTCCGCTCAAGCTGCGAGGTGATTGTGGCCACGGCTTGGTTCAAGGCGGAGAGCTCTTCCACGCGTCGACGCAGTTCTTCCTCGAGCATTTTGCGTTCGGTGATGTCTCGATTAACGGAGAGCGTGGCCAGCCGGCCTTTATAGGTGAACTGCACCACCGCGCATTCGGTCCAATAAAAGCTTCCGTCCTTTCTGCGTTTTTTCTCCTCAAATACCACTGTTTCCCCGCGGGCCAGGAGTTCGTTGGCTTTTTCGTAAGTCATGGCCGGCTCCTCGGCGGCGATGTCCTTTATGATGTTCTTTCCGATGAGCTCTTCCCGGGAATAGCCGGTTTGCCTCTCCGCCGCGGGATTGGCCTCGAGGATCGTGCCATCAAAGGCCGTGATGTACACAGCATCAGCAAGACGCTCGAAAAGGAGGCGGAAGAGACTTTCCCTCTCCCGGAGCTCCTCGCACTCGCGACACCGCTCAAGAAGACCGGCGAAGACCTCCTGGAAAGCTTCGAGTCTCTCCAAATCGGCTTGGGAGAACGCTTCGGGATCTTCTTTGTGGTCCAAGTTCAAGTAGCCGATGAGCTTCCCTTGGGCAAAAAGAGGGAGGGTCAAAGTGGCCGCGACTGGACCAAGCTCCACAAGCTTCCGTACCAACTCCTCGCCCCAGATGGCGCGGTCCAGCGCAAGAATGTCGCGAATGATCGCGGGCTTATCCCCGTAAACGCGATGCTGAACGAGTTTTTCTCTGGGAAACGCTATTTCCCGCAGCTTCTCAAGATCCCAACCCACGGCGGCCACGAACTCGTATTGGCTGGTGAGCTCGTTGAGAAGGAGGATGGAGCCGGCCTGGGCTTGGGGAACTTGGGCCATGGCGAAGCGCAGAATCGCTTCCCCGAATTCGTCAACGCTTTCTGCGCCCGCAATTCTCTTGAGCAGGTCTAAAATGGCCTCAGCCGACATTTTCTAATTATAGGCCAAGCACTTGGCCGTGTGAAGTTTCCCGGCCTAACAGATCCTGGGCACGGGATCGCCCAGGGGCATCTCCAAAAACCTTTTTCCGCCCACGGCGGTGCGCAGCACCACCTTTCCCGAATATTCTCGGCTCGTCCGGCCGATGACCTGGGCCTGGGCCGTGAGGGGATGACGGCAAAGGGCGGCCAAAACCTGTTCGAGTTTTTCTTCCCGCACCCCCAAAACCGCCCGGCCTTCGCACGCAAGCTCATAAGGACTCAATCCCAAAAGCTCACACAGTCCCCGCACCTCCGGCCGGACCGGAATTTTTTCTTCCTCCACCTCGATTCCCACCCCGGATTTTCTGGCCATCTCGTTCAATGCCGCGGCCAAGCCGCCGCGGGTGGGGTCCTTCATGGCCGTGATTCCACCGGTAGCAACAGCCTCAGCTAAGGCCGGCCAAAGCGGGGCTACGTCACTTCCCACCGGGCTTTCCACGGGAAGCTCGTTCCGGGCACAAAGAATGGCCATGCCATGGTCGCCCACTGGCCCGGTGACCACGATCCAGTCGCCCTCCTTAAGACCAGCATCGGAAATGGGCCTCTCCGCCACCCCTATTCCCGTGGTGTTGAGGACGATCCCGTCCAGCTCGCCTTTTCCCATCACTTTGGTGTCTCCGGTGACCAAAGGGAGGCCAAGCTTGGAAAGGACTTGGGCCGCGGATTCCAGGATGCGCTCCAAATCGGAAAGGGGAAAACCTTCCTCCACCACTACTGCCAAAGTCATGGCCACTGGCCGCGCGCCCATCACCACAAGGTCGTTCACCGTCCCGGTCACCGCAAGCTTCCCGATGTCTCCGCCAGGAAAGAAAAGGGGCTTCACCACGTGGCTATCGGTGGTGATCACCAGTTTCCCCGGCGGAAGGTCCACCACGGCCCCGTCGTCGAGGTGATCGAGGCCAATGGGGCCGGCCGCGCGGAACTTGAATTTGGGAAGGATGCGCTCAGCGATGAGCTTTTCCATGACCTGGCCGCCCGCGCCGTGCAGGGCCGTGATCTTCTCCTCCAAAAGCCGGGTCATAGCCTGGGCCTCCCGGAGTAGCGGTACCAAATGTTACAAGCGCCCTCGGCACCCACCATGCACGGGCCCACCGGCGTAAGGGGCGTACAGACTTTCTCGTAAAGGGGGCAATCTGTGGGGATAGCTTTGGCCATGAGGACCTCGGCGCAGCGGCAGCCAGGTGGCTTCTCCTCGCCCATCCTTCCCACCACCCCGAACTCCTTCTGCGCGTCGTGGTCCCGAAATTCCTCGCGCAGATAAAAGCCGGAGTCCGGGATCTCCCCGATCCCTCGCCATATTGCCGGACCGATCCGAAAAACTTCCCGAAAAAGCTCCTGGGCCCGCAGATTCCCTTCCTCGGTGACCGCGCGGGGATAAGCGTTCTCCACCCCCGCCCGGCCCTCCCGAAGCTGGCGAAGGATGAGACTTAGCCCATACAAAATATCCAGGGGCTCAAACCCCGCGACGACAATGGGCACCCGAAATTCCTCGGCAAGCGGTCGATAAGCTCCGGCACCGATCACGGTGGAAACATGCCCGGGAGCAAGGAAGGCCGAGATCTCCCGGGGCTCCTGGGAAAGGAGGGCGGCCAACGCCGGAGGAATTAACTTGTGGCTCACGAGGACGAAAAAATTGTCCGGGGGGTTATCGAGGAGGACGGCGGCCGTGCCGGGCGCGGTGGTCTCAAAGCCTACGGCGAAGAACACCACTGGTTTTTCCGGATTGCGGCGGGCGATCTCCACGGCATCCGCGGCGGAAAGCACGACCCGCACGTCCGCGCCCTCCGCCCGCGCCTCCTCCAACGTCATCCGGCTTCCCGGAACCCGGGTCATGTCCCCAAAGGTGCAAAGAATCGCGCCCCGCTCGGCGATCTGTAGGGCACAGTCCAAATCCTGGGTGGAGGTCACACACACCGGACAGCCCGGGCCTTCAAAAACCTCCACATTCTCCGGAAGAAGACTTCGCAGGCCATATTGGGCGATGGTGATCTCGTGAGTTCCGCACACGTGCACGATCTTCACCGGATGGGAAGGAGCGAGGCGCGAAAGAAGGCGCTGAAAATCCCGGGCGCGCTTCGGATCACGAAGACGGAAAAGCTCCGTGTTCATCTCCTTTTTCGTCAAGACTGAGGATTTCGTCCCAAAGCCGCAAGGTTTCCTCGGCGTCCGCGGGGTCCAGGCGGCGGATGGCGAAACCCGCATGGACAAGGAGGTAATCACCCACCCGGACGGGTTCACCCAGGGCATCCAGGCGGGCCTTGGCCCGAGAGCCGCCCACATCCACGGTGGCCACGTTCCCCTCTACTGCCACCACCCGCACGGGAATGGCTAAACACATGGCGCAGGCATTCTCCTCAGCCGGGAAGGTAACGCAAGCGATACCAAAGAAGAGCGAAGTATTCCCGCACGGCCAGGGCGGAGGCGGAAAGGACCTGGGCCGAAGGAAGGTAGCGGCGATAGGACCGGGAAGCGATGGAAAGATGACCGCATGGCGCCGGAATCGGGTTCAAATTATGGGCGAGGAAACTCTCCATGGCCCGGGGCATGTGAAAGGCGGAGGTCACGAGGATGAAGGGAAAGGGCCCGAGATTTTGGGCCACCAAGGCTGCATCCTCCCAAGTGTTGCGGGAGGCCGTGAGCCAGCGCACCTTCTCTTGGGGAACCCCCAATTCCCACGCGGCCTGGGCCATGAGGGGAATTCCTTTTCCTTCCGTGCCTGCCCCGCCCACGAACCATAGGATGGGTTTTCCTTCCAGAGTCCAAAAAATCCGGACTCCTTCCGCGACCCGAGCTAAGGTGGAAGGGGGAAGGCTGCTTAAAGCGGGCCTTCCCGACAGAAAATTTTCCCCACCGCTTAGGACCACAATGGCCGGAACATCAGGTGGGGAAAGAAGAGGCGGATAACGTTCCTCCAAAGGTCGAAGAAGAAGATTGGCTCCCGGAGCGGTGGAGAGAAAATAAAAGACGGCAAGTCCCGGGCCGAAAAGGATGCCCCATCTGCGACGATGCCAAAGGGAGATGCCAAATACGATGAGCCCAAAAAGGAAGGCAAGAAAAACGGGGTCCACCAAAAAGTCCATTATCTTCCGAAAACCGCGCGGGCGAGCCGATCCCGAAGCTCAGCCACCCTTTCCTCCGCCGGTCGGGAAAGGGAGGGCATGCCGTAAGTGCGCCCCAAACGCTGGTACTTTTCAGCCACGTCGTGGTAGGGAAGGAGATCCACCCCTTGAATCCCGTGTCGAAGCTCCCGCAGAAACCCGGCCAAAGCCTGAATATTCCTTTCCGTGTCGGTGATTCCAGGGATCAAGGGAACCCGCACCACCACCGGTCGGCCAAGCCGCACAAGCGCTCGAAGGTTCTCGTGAATAATCCGATTTGAAACTCCGGTATAGCGGCGATGCTCCTCCTCATCCATGGGCTTCAGGTCGAAAAGAAAAAGATCCGCAAGGGGCGCGATTCTTGCAAGAACAGCGGGCGAAGCATAGCCGGAGGTGTCCACGGCCGTATGGATCCGCCGCTCTTTGCAAGCCTGAAGCGCGAAAAAAAGAAAATCGGGCTGAAAAAGGGGCTCTCCACCGGAAAAAGTCACCCCACCCTGAGAACGATCGTATAGAACCTCGTCTCGCTCCAAAACGGAAATAAGCTCCCCAACGGTTATTCGCTTTCCCACTAACCGCCAGGCGCCGCTCGGGCAGGCCTCCGCACAGACTCCACAACCCGTGCACTTTTCCCGCTCAAGCTTGGGAAAGGCCTTCTCTTTTCTACCTTCAGGCGAAAAGAAAATGGCCTTTTCCGGGCAAACGCGGGCGCAGGTCCCGCAGGAGATGCATTTGTACTCGAAAAACATGAGCTCCGGCTCCGGAAAGATGCCCTCGGGGTTATGGCACCAACGGCAACGAAGGGGACAGCCTTTGAGGAAAACGGTGGTGCGGATTCCCGGCCCATCGTGCACGGAGAAACGTTGAATGTCGAAGATGACCCCGGTTGCGTCCATTACCAATGCTTATGCTCCGTGCGGGCGATGATCTCCTCCTGAAGCCCACGAGGGAGGTTCACGAAATAGTCGCTGTAGCCGGCCACCCGCACCATGAGATCCTGGAAATCTTGGGGCCTTCTCTGCGCTTCCCGCAGAAGCTCAGCGCTCACCACGTTGAATTGCACATGGTGCCCACCTAGGTTGAAAAAGACCCGGATGAGCTGAGCCAGTTTACGCAGGCTTTCCTCGTCGGAAAGGAGATCCGGGCTGAGCTTTTGGTTGAGGAGGGCGCCGCCGGTCTTGTCCCAGTCACACTTGGCCACCGAGCGGAACACCGCGGCGATCCCTTTTCGATCCGTCCCCTGCACCGGGGAAACCCCTTCGGAAACAGGAGTGCCGGCTTTTCTTCCGTCGGGCGTGGCTCCCGTTACCTTCCCGAAATACACGTGCACGGTGGTTGGTAGGAAATACACCCGGCGGGAAGCCCGGCGCACAGGCGTGGGCGGGAAACTCTCCACAAGCCTTACCACCTCGTCCACAATGGCCTTGGCGATGGAATCGGCATAATCATCGTCCTCCCCATAGCGCGGGGATTTATTGAGAAGAATCTGGCGCGTTATCTCGTAAGGGCCGAAGAAATCTGCGGAAAGCGCGCGCAGAATCTCCTCCATGGTGAACGTTTTTCTTTCGAACACATGGAATTTCAGGGCGGAAAGGGCATTGGTGAGGGTGCCCAAACCCACGATCTGAAGGTATTGGGTGTTGTAGCGGGCCCCGCCGGCGTTGTAATCCCGGGCGTTCTTCACGCAATCCTCAATCCAAAGGGAGAGGAATGGCACCGGAAGATGACGGGCATAAAGGGCCTCGATGATGTCGTTGCCCTTCATCTTCACGGTCACAAAATATTCAAGCTGCTTGAGGAAAGCCTGCCAAAGATCCTCATAGCTTCGGAATTCCCGAGGATCGCCGGTCTCGATCCCGATTTTCTTCCCCGTGCGGGGATCAACGCCGTTATGGAGGGTGATCTCCAGGATCTTCGGAAGGTTCAGGTAGCCTGTGAGGATGTAGCATTCCTTTCCAAAGGCCCCGGTTTCCACGCAGCCGCTCACCCCGGAGGTGCGCGCATCCTCCAGGGTTTTTCCCTGGCGAAGCATTTTCACTATGACCCCATCGAAGTTGAAGAGAGGCGGTTCTCCAAAACCTGGGGCCACGACCTCTAAAGCGCGGATGAGGAATCGATCAGGGGTTTTGTTGCTAATGAGAACGGCGGTGTTGGGTTGTAGAGTTCGCATCTCCTCCAAAACCTCGAGGATGAGGAAGGAAAGTTCGTTCACCCCATCGCTTCCGTCGGCCTTAAGCCCACCCAGATTGAGCTTGGAAAAATCGTTGTAGGTGAAGCTTTCCTCGGCGGTGACCCCCACCTTCGGCACCGCCGGCTGGTTATTGAACTTGAGCCAAAAGGCCTGGAGAAGCTCTTTGGCCCGCTCCCGCGTGAGCCTTCCCTCCCCCAGGTCGCGCTGGTAGAAGGGGTAAAGGTGCTGATCAATCCTTCCCGGGTTGAAAGAATCCCAGGGGTTCGTCTCGTAGGTGACGCCCACGTGGATGAACCAGTAGTGTTGGAGGGCCTCCCAGAAGGTGCGGGGCGGGTGGGCCGGAACCCACCGGCAGATCTCCGCCATCTCCAAAAGCTCCCGCTTCCTCTCCGGATCTTTCTCTTCCTTTGCCATCTCTTCGAGTTTTTTGGCGTAGCGCTCGGCATAGATGAGGAGGGCATCGGCGGCGATATCCATGGCCTTGAGTTCGACGAACTTTTCGTAGTATTCGGGATCAGCAGGATCAAGGCTCTTCATGGCCTGAGCGATCTCCTCTTTTATGTCAAGGAGACCCTTTTGGAAAATTCGTTCGCCGCCGGCGGTGTGGCCAGGGGCCCGCTGCTCCATGAATTCCGTCCAAACCCCGGCTTCATAAGCGTCAATCCATTCCTGGGGAAGGTGGGAGAAAATAAGATCCCGCATGGACTTTCCTTGCCAAAACGGAATGATCTCCTCGGCATAAAGGCGCTTGGTCTCCTCATCCACCCGGTAGGGCATGCTTTCCCGGGCATCAAGAATCTCCAGGTCTTTTAGGCTATGGACGCAGATCTCCGGGTAGGTAGGGACCATTTTTGGGCCGGTGCCGCGCAGGCCCACGATGAGCTGTCCTTCCTCCACGGGAAGGCTCACCCGCTCCATGAGGTATTTGAAAGCCAAGGCCCGCTGGATGGGGATGGGAAGCCCCTGAGCTTCTCCACTTTTGTAAAACTCGGTGATAAGACGGGCCCGCTCCGCGCAGACCCGCACCTCGGCCCGCACGCTTTCCTCCCGCAGGCGGGCGATGCGCTCATTTATCGGCTTTATCGTGGCCCTCCGCCGCTCTACTTCCACTTCCACAGCCATCCCGCACCTCCGCGGCACTATAAGCGGCCGGCCATGGCAAGGCAACCCTATTTGCCTTGGCTTCCCAAAACGGCCGCAGCAAGGATAAGGCCGGAACCCAGGATAGCTAGAATGGTAAGATTCTCTTTCCACCAAAGATGAGCGACGATGGCCGCCACCACCGGCTCCAAGGTGGCGATGATCGCCGCTTTGGAAGCCGGAAGTCTTTTGAGGCCCGCAAAATAAAGAGAATAAGCACCATAAGTGGAGAAAAACGCAAGAAAGACGAGGGCTCCCCAGGCCACGGCTGTTTTCTCCTGGACCCTTAAAAACGGAAGAAGGCCGAGGCCGCCCACCAAAAGCGCGTAGGAAAAGGTATAGGAAGTGGGATAGCCCGCAAGAAACCGCTTCCCAAAGAGGTAGTAAAGGGCGTAGGAAAAACCGGACAAAAGGCCGAATAAGAGCCCTAAGGGATTGAGGGTAAGCTCCCCTTCTCCGCTCACCAGAAAAACGCCGCTTACAGCAAGGACCAAGGCCACGGCTTTCCTCAACGTTATCCTCTCCCCCAATACCCACGGGCTTAACACCACAACCCAAATGGGGGCCGTATAAAGAAGCACACTGGCCAGGGCTGCGCCGCAACGCTCAATGGCCAGCTGATACGAGGCATAGAACACGGTGACCCCCACCAAACCGAAGGGAACAAAAAAGACAAGATCCCGTAGAGAAAAGCGCAATTTCCTGCGCCAAACAGCATGGAAAAAGAAAAATATCCAGGCGAAAAGGGCTCGGAAGAACGCGACCTCCATCGGGACAGCGCCACCTTGGAACGCCAGTTTGGAAACAGGCCCGATCAACCCCCACAGGATGGCCGCTCCCAAGATCGCAAAATATCCCACGCCCACGCATTATATGAGTTTCCCTTAGCAAGAGTTGACAGACCCGCCCTTCCCCGCCTATAGTACGGCAACCTCAAAGAAAGGAGGTGGTTTTCGCACGCCAACGAAGCTGCATTTGGATTGGAATAGTCAAAAAATTTTCTAGTAAGGGGGTGGGCTATGCGGTTTGTTGTTTTGGGTTTGGTGTTGTTGGCGTTGAGTGCGGGGGCGCAGCCCATTCTCATCGGGTTCCAAGGTCCACTTACCGGGCCTTGGGCGGTGGAAGGTGATTGGGCTCTGAAGTCGGTGCAGATCGCCGTGGAACTTGTGAACGCTCGCGGGGGGATTCTTGGCCGCCCTATTCAGCTTGTAGTGGAGGATGATAACGGTACGCCCAAAGGCGGGACTCTTGCCGCCCAAAAACTCATCGCCGCCGGGGTGAAGTTCGTGGTGGGCACCTACGGGTCCATGGTCTGCATGCCCTCAAGCGAGCTCTACGAGGAGGAGGGCGTCCTCCACATCAACTACGGGTGCACGCGGGTGGATCTTTCCGCGCGCGGTTTCAAATATTATTTCCGCACCTCCGGCCGTGACGACTCTCAGGCTCGGTTCTTTGTGGAATACGTGATCCCGCTCTTTGGAGCAAAAAGGATTGCCGTCATGCACGATAACACCGCGTACGCCCTGGGGGTGGCGGAGGACGTCCTCCGGTTCATGAAGCCCCTCCTCGACGAAGGAAAGGTTGAGCTCGTCTATTACGACGCCATCATGCCCGGTGAGCGCGACTACACCCCGGCCCTCACGGCCCTGCGCGATGCCAACCCCGACATTTGGTACTACACCGGCTATTATCCGGAGTGGGCGTTGCTCCTCCGCCAGGGGAAAGACCTTGGACTGGACTGGAAGAAGATCAAGGCCGTGGGGTCCAACGCCTGCCCCATCTCCGAGACCGTGAAGATCGCCGGCCTGGATGCGGTGGTGGGAGCGATGATCACCCAGGAGCCGCTTCCTGCGTTCCTTGTGGAGAAGTACCCATTGGCCAAGGAGTTCGTGACGGCCTATGAGGCCAAATACGGCCCCATTCACGATAGCCCCTGGGCCACCTATGCGGCAGACGCCATCTTCACCCTGTACTTCGCCATCGAGGCCACGCAGTCCTTTGATCCAGCGGTGGTGGCCGACTACCTCCGCAGCGGCGTAGTGGTCGGAGAGGGCATCACCGGCCCCCTGAGCTTCAGTCCCGAGGGCGACCGCCTCGGTGTCCCCTACATGCTCCTCATCTGTAATGAGGCTGGCGAAACGGAGCTTTTCGATCCCGCCGTGCATGGACGCCTCGTGGGGATGTGAGGAAGGAAGGGCCCCGGTTTTTCCGGGGCCCTTTTTCTTTTAAAAAGAGCGGACGATGCTTACGTTCGTTCAGCAGCTTCTGAACGGGCTCACCATCGGTTCCTTTTATGCCTTCGTGGCCTTGGGGTACTCCCTCGTCTACGCCATTTTGAAGCTCATCAACTTCGCCCATGGCGATCTATTCGGGCTTGGGGCCTATCTGGGCTACACCGTTTTCGTATACGCGTTTGGAGTGATCGGAGCAAAACTCGGGCTTTGGGGACTTTTGGCCGCGGGTTTTGTGGCCGCCGCTTTAGGAACGGCTGCTGCGGGACTCATCATCGAGCGCGTGGCCTATCGCCCTATTTATCCCATTGGCCGCCTTCCCGCGGTGGTCTCCGCCTTGGGCATGGCCATCTTTCTTTCCAACTTCATCATGGCCGTATGGGGACCGCGATATTTAGCGTACCAGGAGTCCTTCATCCCCACAGGATTTTGGGAGATCGGGGAATTCCGCATCCGCGTCCTTCAAGTCTTGATCCTTGTCAGCTCCCTTGTGCTTCTTGGGATTTTGTACTTCGTGGTGGAGAAGACCACGTTCGGTGCGGCGGTGCGAGCTGTGGCTTTGGATCGGGAGACCGCGGCCCTCATGGGCATTGATTCCCTCAAAGTGATCCGCTTTGCTTTCGCCGTGGGCCCGGCCCTGGGAGCCATCGCCGGGGTGTTCGTGGGCATGTACTACCGGCAGATCAACTTCACCATGGGCTGGGTATATGGACTCAAAGCGTTTACGGCCACGATCCTTGGCGGAATCGGCAATATCCCGGGCGCCATGGTGGGCGGGATCTTCCTTGGGCTCCTTGAAGCCTTTACCGCCGGTTATATCTCCGCGGCCTGGAAGGATGTCTTCGTCTTTGCTGCCCTCATGCTCATGCTCATCTTCCGGCCTACCGGCCTTTTGGGGGAAAAGGTGGCGGAGAAAGTATGAATCCCCTCAAAAAATGGCGAGAGCTGCGGACTTGGGCGCCCTTGCGCTTGGCCTTTTTAGCTTTGTTCCTTGCTTTTCTTGTCTCCTTCCCGTTTTGGGGCTCCCGATATTGGGTGGACGTGGGGTTCTATGTTGGCCTCTATGCCCTTTTGGGATTGGGCCTGAACGTGATCCTCGGTGAGGTCGGTCTTTTTAACCTTGGCCATGCGGCGTTTTGGGCCATCGGCGCGTATGCCACGGCCATCCTGAATGCCCGATTTGGTCTGCCTACACTTGCCCTCCTTCCAGTCTCCGCCTTGGTGGCCGCGGGCTGCGCCTGGATCATAAGCTCGCCCATCATCCACCTGCGCGGGGACTACCTTTGCATCGTGACCATCGCCTTGGGCGAGATCGTGCGGCTGGTGCTCATCAACAATCCCGGAGGTCTCACCGGCGGGCCGAACGGGGTGGTGGGAATTGACCGTCCCGTGTTCCTCGGCCATGTGATCCGCACCCCTATGGACTTCTACTTTTTGGTCTGGGCGTTGGTGGCCCTCTGCGCCTTCGGGCTTCGGCAGCTTCAGCGCTCCCGCATCGGCCGGGCCTGGAACTACATTCGTGAGGATGAGATCGCTGCGGAGGCCATGGGCGTGGATGTACGGGCCCTGAAACTTTTAGCATTCGTTTTGGGTGCGGCCTTGGCCGGGATAGCGGGAAACATATTCGCCGCGAAAATGCGCATGGTCTCCCCGGACAGCTTTACCTTCCTCGAATCCTGTCTGATGTTTTGCATCGTTCTTTTGGGCGGGATGGGCTCCATTCCTGGGACCATCTTGGGGGCGGCGTTGGTCGTGCTCTTCCCCGAGATCCTTCGACCGGTGGCCCAATATCGGCTCCTTTTCTTCGGGCTAGCATTGGCGGCGACCATGTATTTCCGGCCGGGCGGGCTTTGGCCAAGACGGCGAGCTGTGGAATTCCTGAGAGAAGCTAAGTCATGATGGGGGACAGCGTGATTCTGGAGACCCAGGGAATCACCAAGCGCTTCCGAGGCCTGGTGGCCGTGGATCGGTTCGACATCGCCGTGCAGGAGAGGACCATCCACTCCTTAATTGGCCCAAACGGCGCCGGAAAAACCACGGTGTTCAACGTGATCACCGGGATTTATCGGCCGGAGGAAGGGAAGGTCCTGTTTGAAGGACAAGTCCTGAACGGCTTAAAACCCCATGAAATCTTGGCCCGCGGCATCGCCCGCACTTTCCAAAACCCCAGGCTCTTCAAAAACATGACGTGCTTGGAAAATGTCATGGCCGGTCAGCACGCCCATGGCCGGGCCGGCTTTTGGTCGTCCATCCTGCGCCTTCCCCACCAGCGCCGGGAAGAGCGAAGGATTCGGGAAAGGGCGGAAGAGTGGCTTAAGCGTCTCAACCTTTGGCACTTCCGCCATGAACTAGCGCGCAACATCCCCTACGGGTGCCAAAAACTTTTGGAACTGGCCCGAGCCTTGGCCGCCCAGCCCAAGGTCCTCCTTCTCGACGAACCCACCTGCGGCCTAAACGAGAGCGAAAAGGAGACGATGATCCAGTTCATCGAGGGCCTCCCCAAAGAGGGCCTCACCGTCCTTTTGGTCGAGCACAATATGAACGTGGTCATGGGGCTTTCCGACCTCATCACCGTCATGAATTACGGGAAAAAGATCGCGGAAGGCCCGCCGGAGGCGATCTACAATGACCCCGTGGTGATCGAGGCTTATCTTGGCCGAGGAGGAACTCGTGTTGCTTGAAGTGGACCGCATTTCCGTGGCCTATGGTGCGGTGGAGGCGTTGAAGAACGTCTCCCTTTCCGTATCCGGGGCGGAGATCGTGGCTGTGCTTGGAGCCAACGGAGCCGGAAAAACCACGCTCCTTCGGGCCATCTCCGGCCTGGTCCCCCTCAAATCCGGGGCGATCCTTTTTGACGGGAAAAAGCTCCACGAACTTCCTCCTCACGGCATTGCCCGCCTGGGGGTGGTGCACATCCCTGAGGGCCGCCGGGTCTTCGCGACCCTCACCGTGGAGGAAAACCTGAACCTCGGCGGGTACGGCTGCTCAAAGGACGAGGTGAAGAAAGCCAAAGACCGGGTGTTCCAGCTTTTTCCGATCCTAAAAGAACGCCGAAAACAACTGGCTGGAACCCTCTCCGGAGGGGAACAACAGATGCTCGCCATCGGAAGGGGTCTCATGCGTTCCCCAAAGCTCATGCTTTTGGACGAGCCCTCGTTGGGATTGGCTCCACTTCTTGTGGATCAGGTCTTTGCCACCATCGTTGAGATCAATAACCAAGGCGTTCCCATCCTCATTGTGGAGCAGAACGCCCGGAAAGCCCTGGAAATTGCGGATCATGCGCATATTCTCGAGGTGGGGCGGCTGGTCCTTTCCGGCCCGGCCCGGGAACTTGCCGCCGACGAGCGTGTGCGCCAGGCTTACCTGGGCGGCGCTACCTACGAGCGTCGCCTAAGGGCAAAGGAGAGCCGTGCGCATTGAAAAACATCCGATCCTGGAGGTGCGGCGTCCGGAGCCGTTCGCCTTTTTCTTCCAGGAGCGAGAACTTTTAGGTTATCCGGGGGAGACCATTGCCTCCGCCCTTTTTGCCAATGGCATCCGCATTTTCGGCCGGCATCACAAAGACGGTTCCCCGCAAGGGATCTTTTGCGCCAACGGGCAATGCGCTCAGTGCCTAGTTCTCGCGAACGGCCGGCCGGTCAAGGCTTGCATGACCCTCGTTGAGCCGGGAATGCACGTCGCCCCGATCGATGGGCTTCCTCAGCCACCCCATCCTCCGGGGCATTTGGAGTTTCGGGAAATCGAGGAGGTCGAGACCGAGGTTTTGGTGATCGGCGGCGGGCCGGCTGGGATGTCCGCAGCTTTAGAGCTCGGAAAACTCGGGGTGAAAACCCTCCTTGTGGACGATAAACATCGCCTTGGGGGAAAGCTCCTCCTTCAGACCCACCGCTTCTTCGGCTCCCGGGAGGCTGTGTTCGCCGGAACCCGCGGGATCGTCATCGCCCAAAAGCTCGCGTCCGAGGTACAGGCGCAAAAATCCGTGGAGGTCTGGCTCAATTCTCCGGCCCTTGCCGTGTTCAGCGACAAAAAGGTGGGGGTACTGAAGGAGGGCCGGAGATATGTGCTTGTCCGGCCCAAGGTTTTGGTGGTGGCCACGGGTGCCCGGGAGCGTTCCCTTCTCTTTCCGGGAAACACCCTCCCCGGCGTTTATGGCGCCGGCGCTTTCCAAACCTTGGTGAACCGCGATCTTGTGCGGCCGGCGGAGAAACTCTTTGTGGTGGGCGGAGGAAACGTTGGGCTCATCGCCGCCTACCATGCCCTGCAAGCAGGGATCGAGGTCGTGGGCCTGTGCGAGGCCCTGCCGGAGTGCACCGGCTACAAAGTGCACAAAGACAAACTTTTGCGCCTGGGTGTCCCCATCTACACTTCCCACACCGTTTTGGCCGCCCACGGCAAGGAGCACGTGGAGGCCATCACCATTGCTCAGGTGGACGAGCACTTCCGGCCCATTCAGGGTACGGAGAAAACTTTCGCGTGTGACACGATCCTCATCGCCGTGGGGCTGGATCCGGTGGACGAGTTTTATCGCAAGGCTCGGGAATTTGGGATTCCCGCGTTCGCTGCCGGCGATGCCCAGGAGATCGCCGAGGCCTCCGCGGCCATCTTCACCGGCCGCATCGCCGGAAGAAAGGCGGCCCAGGCCTTGGGATATGCGGTGGAGATCCCGCCCGCCTGGGAGAAAACCGCGGAGATCCTGAAATCCAAGGCCGGAAAAATCCATGCCGTTCCGAAGCCTCCTGCTGGCCTTGCCGTCTTCCCTGTCATCCATTGCGCCCAAGAGATCCCGTGCAATCCATGCTCTTCCATGTGTCCCCTGGGCCTCATCGAGGTTCCAAAAGAGGACATCCGCCTTCCGCCACGGTTCGTTCCTAAACGGGAGTGCGCGGGCTGTGGCCGCTGCGTCGCGTTTTGTCCGGGTTTGGCCATTACCCTCGTGGATTTCCGAAAGGACCTGGAATATCCCGTTGTAACTGTCCCTTGGGAGTTCGAGCCCCCGCCCGTTGGAACAGAGGTTTTCCTCGTGGATCGCGAGGGCGCAGATCTTGGCCGGGCAAAGGTCCTGGAGGTGGCCCATATTCCCGGCGCAGACCATACCGCCCTTCTTCGCCTTTCCGTGCCCAAGGATCTTGCCCTCAAGGTGGCGGGGATCCGCGTGAAAAAGCGGGTTTTGCCTGAAGTTCCCAAGGAGGTCGGTCCCATTCCGGATGAGGCCATCGTTTGCCGATGCGAGCGGGTGAGGGCCGGCGAGATTCGGGCCCTCATCCGCCAAGGCGTGCGGGATCTCAACGAAATAAAAGCCGTGACCCGCGCGGGAATGGGCGCCTGCGGCGGAAAAACTTGCCGGAACCTCATTCTTCGCCTTTTCCGCGAGGAAGGCGTTCCCCTCGAAGAGGTCACGGATTTCGTTTCCCGGCCGCTTTTCATGGAGGTTCCGCTCGGGATTTTCGCGGGAATGGAGGAGCCGTGAGCTACGACATCGTGGTGATCGGCGCGGGAAGCGTGGGTACACCGGCCGCCTTTTATCTTGCTCGGGAGGGACTGAAAGTCCTGGTGATCGACCGTTTACCAAGTCCCGGACAGGGCTCGAACAAGGCCGCCATCGGCGGCGTTCGGGCCACTCACTCCGATCCGGCGAAAATTCGGCTGGGCCTGCGCACCATCGAAATCCTTTCCCGTTTTTCCGAGGAGTTCGGCCACGATGTGGAATGGCGCCCCGGCGGATATGTGTTCGTGGCCTACCGGCCGGAGGAAGAGAAGACTTTGCGGGAACTCGTGCATCTGCAGCGCTCGTTTGGGCTCAACATCCGTTGGTGTGATGCTGACGAACTTTTGCGGATTGTTCCAGATCTGAACCCCAAAGATCTTCGGGGCGGCACGTATTCCCCCGACGACGGCCACTGCTCGCCCCTCCTCCTTTGCCACGCTTATTACGAACTGGCAAAGAAGGCGGGAGCGGAATTTCATTTTTCCGAGGAAGTTTTGGCCATAGAGGTCCGTGCTGGAAGGGTTACGGCTGTGCGCACCGATAAAGGCCGCTATCCCACAAAGCTCGTGCTCAACGCCGCCGGAGCCTGGGCAGCAAAAATCGGAAAACTTTTAGGACTCGATCACCCCGTCTATCCCGATTGCCATGAGGCCGGGATCACCGAGCCGGTAGCCCATTTCCTCGATCCTATGATCGTGGACATTCGGCCCGGTCCGGGTTCGGCCAATTGCTACTTCCATCAGCTGGCCACCGGGCAGATCGCGTTCTGCATCACCCCTGATCCACCGATTCTCGGCGAGGATCGCCGAGAAACGAGCGTGTTCTTGCCTCAGGTGGCGAAGAGGATCATCCAGGTGGTGCCGCGGCTTTCGGGGATCCGGGTGCGCCGGACCTGGCGGGGCCTTTATCCCATGACCCCTGATGGGCTTCCCATGGTGGGCTGGATGGAGGGCGTGCACGGCTACCTTGTGGCCATCGGTCTATGCGGCCAGGGAGTAATGCTTGGCCCGGCCGTGGGCGAGCTCCTCGCCCGCTTGGTCACGGAGAAACTCCAGCCCGGCGATGGTTTGGTTCTAGAAAACCTTTCCCCGAACCGAAGCTTCCAGGCCCAGGAGGTTCTGCGCTAGGCCAGGACTTGCAGGGCCCGGGGATAAAGCTCGATCTCCAAAGTGGACATGGGCTCAGGTAGAAGCTCTCCGTCCATGTGCACCCGAAGCGGCCGTTCGGCCCGGATTTCCACGCGCTGCGCGGCCTGAAGCGCCGTACGTTTCAGCTTAAGATAACTTCCGTCCCTGGTCTTGGGAAGCACCACAAGGCGGGGATAGTGCCCAAGGAGGGCGATATCCAGGAGGCCATCATCCACCCTGGCCCGCGGGGCCAGACAAAACCCGCCTCCAGCCCAAGGCCCATTCATCACGGCCACGGTGAGAAGCCTTCCCGCAAAACCCCAGGCCTCGGCCCGCACCTCCATCTCCACCGGCCGGAACCGCAGGGCCTCAAAGACCGTGGCCAAAAGATACCCCACTTCCCCGCGCAAAAACCGATGCGCTTGGTAGTCATGAGCAATCTGGCCGTCGATCCCCATGCCCAGGGCGTTGAGATAGAAACGACCATGGACTGCACCCACGTCTACAAAGCGCGGCCGACCTTGGGCCAAAACTTTCAAAGCTCCCGGTAAATCCCCGGGAAGCCCAAGAGCCCGGGCGAAATCGTTTCCGGAGCCTAAAGGTAGAAGGCCCAAGGCCGTGGAAGTGCCGCAAAGAGCCTGGGCTACGGCGTTCACCGTGCCGTCACCCCCGGCAGCCACCACCACCGGCACCGCCCGAGCACAGAACTCCCGCACCAGCGCCTGGGCATGCTCCGCGTTCTCCGTAGGAAAGACCCGAAGGTAAAGGCCGAGTTTTCGGGAAACTTCTTGGATCTCAGCTTCCCTTTCCCCGGCTTTCCCGCGCCCCGCGTGGGGATTCAAAATGACAGGTATTTCGGCCATGATGGCCGTATGCTACCCGGTTCGGCCTCAAAGGACCACCTTGAGGGCGCCGGGATGGACGCGCACGGAAAGCTCCGCCGTGCGGGGAAGGAGTTCGCCGTCCACGTACACGCGCAGGGGCCGATCGGTGCGGACCTCCGCCCACTTCACCAGGGCCGCGCGCACGCCCTTTAAGCCAAGATGCCGGCCTTGCCGGACCTTGACAAGAATGGGCACACGGAATAGGCGCGGATAGTGGCGGATAGCAATGAGGTTCAGGGCCCCATCAGTTAGGCTTGCGCCAGGGGCAAGGTGGAAACCCCCGGCCGTGTGCGACCCGTTCATCACGGACACCATGAGTCCCGGGAAGGAGAACTCGCCCGCATCGCTTCTTACGGAAAGCGCGAACGGGCCGAACCGGGCCACCTCATAAAGGGCCGCCCAAAGATACCCAAGCTCCCCCCGTAAAAACTTCCAGCGCAGGAAATCCTCGGCGATTTGGCCGTCGATCCCCATGCCCAAGGAGTTTAGATAGAAGCGGCCATTGGCCTCGCCCACATCCACCGGTTTCGGCCGGCCTTTAGCTAGCCTCTCCAGGGCATCGGAGAGATCCACAAAGCCCACGAGGGAGCGGAGGAAATCGTTTCCTGAACCTAAGGGAATGATGCCCAAGGCAGTGTTCGTCCCCACCAGGGCCTGAGCCACCTCGTTTAGGGTGCCATCTCCTCCGGCCGCGGCCACCACGGGCACCCTTTTTGCCGCCAGATCGCGGGCGATCTCCGTGGCCTCGCCGGGTTTGGTGGTGCGAAAGAGAACAGGGCTAAATCCGATCTCCTTGAGCCGGGAAAGGATCTCCTCAGCACGGTTCTCGGCCCGGCCCCGATCGGCCACAGGATTGAAGATGACCGGAAGCTCCCGCATGG
>JACIWM010000039.1 GCA_014360945.1 Candidatus Bipolaricaulota bacterium | reverse complement strand
GACGCGTTGCGGGAGCTCGGTGGTTTCGGCATGGTGGTGTGCGGGGTGGGGATGCTGCGGGAGGTGGTTTTCGGCTTTTGGGACGGAAAAGGCTATCGCGAGGAGCATCTCACCACACCGGTGGAGCTTCTCTCCCTGCAGGGCAACATCGGAGAAGGACCGGAGGGCGTGGTGGTGCACCTTCATGTGGTGGTGGGAAAGGAGGGCGGAGAGGCCGTGGGCGGGCATCTTCTTTCCGCGGTGGTGCACAACACTGCGGAGATTCTGGTGGTGGGGGTGCCGGGGGTGCGGCTTCTTCGGCGGCCGGAGGCCACCGGCCTCCTCGGCCTTTACCCGGAGGGGGTTGATCGAAGCCCAGCCGGAGGCTAAAAAGAAAGGGGCGAAGGTGGCGGAACAGGCAGACGCGCTGGCCTTAGGAGCCAGTGCCGATGAGGCGTGCGGGTTCGAGTCCCGCCCTTCGCACCACTTGGCCAAGCCCATCGGTTGGGTATAATTCTTCGGCAAGCGGGAATAGCTCAGGGGTAGAGCGCCACCTTGCCGAGGTGGAGGCCGCGGGTTCGAATCCCGTTTCCCGCTCCAGGTTTTTCCGCCGGGGTGGCGGAAGTCGGTAGACGCAGGGGACTTAAAATCCCTTGAGCTAACCCATAGCTCGTGCGGGTTCGAGTCCCGCCCCCGGCAGGAGCGGGGTGGAGCAGCCAGGAAGCTCGCCGGGCTCATAACCCGGAGGTCGTGGGTTCGAATCCCACCCCCGCAACCAGGCGGAGTAGCTCAATTGGCGAGAGCGCGCGGCCCATAACCGCGAGGTTCAGGGTTCGATTCCCTGCTCCGCCACAGGGGATGTAGCTCAGCTGGGAGAGCGCCGCGTTCGCAACGCGGAGGTCGGCGGTTCAAATCCGCTCATCTCCACCAAAAAGCGGGGCCGAAAAGGCCCCGCTTCCCTTTAGACCAGCCCCAAAAGCTGGTCGATCCTCTCCCGGTCAAACCCCACCACGATCTCCCCGTCGATCTCCACCACGGGGACCCCTGTTTGCCCGGATTTGCGGACCATCTCCATGGCTGCGTTGTAGTCCGCAGAAACGTCGATCTCGGTGTATGGGATTCCCCGGGCTTGAAGGTAGCGCTTGACCATCTGGCACCAGGGGCAGGTGGGAGTGGTGTACACGATCACCTCATGCTGCTCGGGCATCATTTATTCCCTCCTTTCTTAGCTCCGTCACGACCCCGGGCCGGAGCACCTTGCCCAGGGTTGGCCCCACCCGAAGGCAACGGCGCCGGCCCCGTTTTTCCCGCACGACCAGCCCGGCCTCTTCCAAAATCCGCAGATGGTAAGAAAGGGCCGGGGTGGAGAGGCGCAGCTCTTGCGCCAGCTGCGTGCAGTTCTGCCTCTTTTTCACAAGAAGATGGGCCACGATCGCCAGCCGCTCCGGGTTTCCTAGTGCGGCAAAAACCTTCGCTAACTCCTCAAGTTTCTCGCCCATGACTTCCGCAAGTATACTGGGGAGGGTTAACCTTGCCAAACTTCCAAAACTGTGGAAATTTGGAGGAAAGGAGGAACGATGCAGGTGAAGGTGGTTTGGCAGGACGGCCTTCGCTTTTTGGGGCTCCCTCCTTCGGGACACGCCGTGGTCATGGACGGCGCCAGGGATGTAGGCGGAGAAGATTCCGGCCCGCGCCCAACAGAACTCCTCCTCATCGCCTTGGGCGGCTGCACCGGAATGGACGTGGTCTCAATCCTCCAGAAAATGCGCACCCCACCACGAAAGTTTTGGATCGAAATCGATGCCGAAAGAAACGAGCAACACCCCAAAGCCATAAGACGTGTACATCTTACGTATATTGCCGAAGGCGTTCCCGAGGAGAACCTTCGCCGGGCCGCAGAACTTTCCCAAGAGCGCTATTGCTCCGTAGCTCACTCCCTTTCCGCGGAGCTCACCTTCTCCGTTCGGGCTTCACCCTAGAAGCTCAAGGATTCGCTCCAGGTTGATGTTCTCCTCGGCCAAGCGGGCAAGGAGGCTCAGGCGCGCGGGATCGGCGGGAAAGGTTCGGCCAAGGAGGCGATCGGCGGCCTCGGCCACGGTGAACGTGTCCTGAGGGGCCACAGCCAGGGTCTTCCCTTGCTCGGCGGCCTGGGCGGTGATGGGCCGCTCGGGCCGGATCCCGCCGGAGAGGATCACCGCCCGCACACGGGGGAAGGAGAGGGCTGCGGCCTGGATATCGGTGCGATCGCCGGCGGTGATGACCACCAATTGACCCGGGATGCGGCGCAGATGCTGCAGGGCGGCCTCCGCTCCCATCGCTCCCACCAGAATCCGATCCACCTCGGCGCGCAAATCTCCCTCCACCACCACCTCCGCGCCCACCGCCTCCAAAATCTCCCCGATGCGCACGGCCTGAAGCCGCCGCTCAAAGGGCAGGATCCCCAACACCGGAATCCCCCGTTCTTCCAGAAATGGCGCGGCATATGTCTGAACTTCAGAAAGTTCGAGCTCCGGGGAGACCTCGTTCAGGATCACTCCCAAAACGCGGGCTTCATCCTTGACGATGCGGACTGCAGAAAGAATGGCGTCCACGGTGGGCTCGCCCCGGTACTTGGCCACAAGCATAATGGCAGCGGAAAGTTTTCCGGCCATGGCGGAATCGGAGAGGCCGGAGAGGAGTCCCCGGCCTACCCATTCCCGACCCTCAAAAAGAAGGAAATCGGCATTGACTTCGGCGGTGGCCAGGATGCGGTCCCATGCGCCCAGGGGCGGGCGCCACGCCCGGGGCGTCTCCCCGGAAAGGATGAGGACGAGCTCCTCCGGGCCGAGGCCCAGGGCCTCGGCCACCACTTCCCCGTCGGGATCGGCCGGCCGGCCCTGACGATAGGCCCGGGCCAAACCCACCGGCTTGCGATAGGCCACGGAAAACCCCCGGGCCCGCAACACTTGAGCCAATCCCACAATCACCACGGTCTTTCCCGCCTTCTCCTCCACACCCGCCACATAGATCCTCTTCATTTCTCCTCCTCCGCCACCGTGAGCCGCACGTCCACGGCCACCACCCTCTCGGGATAGCAAAGGATTGGGTTCAAATCAAGCTCCAAAATCTCCGGGTTTTCCGTGACCATTTGGCTTACCCGGAGGATCACGTCCACAAGGCCTTTCACATCCACGGCCGGCTGGCCCCGCACCCCGTACAAAAGCTTCTTTCCTCGGATGAGGTCCACCAATTCCTCGGCCTCCGCCCGGGAGAGAGGGGCCACGGCAAAGGCCACGTCCCGCAGGACCTCCACGTAAATCCCACCGAGACCGAACATGAGAAGGGGACCAAAGGTGGGGTCGCGAACCATCCCCAGGATGACCTCCCGCCCCGGAGGGAGCATTTCTTGCACATAGACCCCATCGATCACGGCCTCGGGGAAGCGAGTCTTGCACGCGCGGAGAAGCTCCCAAGCCACAGCGGCGGCGTCCTTCGGGGCCACATTGAGACGCACTCCGCCCACCTCCGTCTTGTGGGTGATGTCCGGGGACACAATTTTTAGGGCCACCGTTTTTCCGATCTCTTCGGCGATGCGCCCGGCCTCCTCCGCGGTCCGCGCTAACCCGCCGCGGGCAAAAGGAATGCCATATGCGGAAAGGATCTCTGCTCCTTCCAGACCCAGTCTCACCCGTCCTTTGCTTCGCGCTTCAGCCAACACCCTTCGGGCTTTTTCCCGATCCACGGAGAATCTTTCCGGCTCACCCTTTGGTCTCTGTCGGATCCCCGCATATTTGGCCAACACCGCCAGGGACCGCACGGCTCGGGCCGGGTCAAAGAAGGAGGGAATGCCCGCATCCCGCAAGATCTCCTGCGCCTCCTCCCCCAGATCCCCGGCCATGAAGCTCACGCTCATCGGTTTTCCCGTGCGCTTTTGGGCTTGGGCCACAACGCGGGCGAGGTCGGAAAAGCGCAGGATGGGATGGGGAGCGGAGAGGGCCACGCCCAAATCCACGTTGGGATCAGCGAGCACCAGGTCCACCGCCGCCTGGTACTGCTCCAGGGTGGCGTGACCCACCACATCCACGGGGTTATGGATGGCCGCTTCTTTGGGCACTTTCTCCGCGAGTTCCCGGACGGTTTTGGGGCTGAGCTGGGCCACGGTGAGGCCCTCCCATTCGGCGGCGTCGGCGGCCATGACCCCGGCTCCGCCGGCATTGGTGACGATCCCGATCCTGCGGCCCTTGGGAAGGGGCTGGCGGGAGAGGATGTACGCGAAGTCAAAAAGTTCCTCCACGGTGCGGGCCCGGATCACCCCGCATTGACGGAAGGCCGCATCATACGCATGATCAGCCCCAGCCATCGTCCCAGTATGAGAGGATACTGCGCGCGCTCCAGCCTCGGCTCTTCCGGCCTTGAGGACGACGATGGGTTTTTCCCGCGTTACCTCTCGGGCAATCTCCATGAACCGCGGACCATCCTGAATCCCCTCCAAATAGGCCACGATGACCCGGGTCTCCGGATCCTCAGCAAACGCCAAAAGGAAATCGCACTCGTTGAGTACGGCCTTGTTTCCCAGGGAAACGAAATGCGAAAAACCAAGCCTTTCCTTCCAAGCCCAGTCCAGAACCGATGTGCAAAATGCTCCGGATTGAGAGACGAAGGCGATATGACCAGGAAGGGCTCCCCGGGGCGCAAAGGTCGCGTTCAACCCTACCCTGGTGGAGATGATCCCCAACACATTTGGCCCCACTACGTTTAGCCCATACTCCTCCGCTACCCGCACGAGTTCCTGCTCCCTCTTCGCTCCTTCTACACCACACTCCTTGAACCCAGCGCTGATGACCACGGCATTCTTTATCCCCTTCTCCCCGCATTCTCGGAGGACCTCCACCACCCCCTCGGCCGGGATCACGATTACCGCCAGATCCACAGGTTCAGGTAGGTCGGAGACCGTGGGAACACACGGTTTCCCCATGATTTCCGTGTGTTTGGGGTTCACCGCATAGACCGGACCAGGGAAGTTCACAACATTGGCAAAGAGAGCATGCCCGACTTTTCCAGGGGTTGCCGAAGCTCCTACTACCGCCACCGAACGGGGAAAAAGAAGGCCATCCAAGTTTCGTCGCATGGCCCTAGATCCTAACCCACCCCCATGGAACTTCCACAGTCCCTGCAGAAATTTTCCACAGCATTTTGGCAAAAATTTCGGTAGCAAGAGCCCGCTTCCCTCCAAGACCGGGGTTCTTTGGCCCCGGTCTTCGGTGGGGAGTACGCTTTGACAGCAATGCGCACCATTTTGGTGGTGGAGGACGAGCGGGAGATCGCCCGGATGGTCCAGGCCTACCTCATCCGCGAGGGGTACCAGGTGGAAGTGGCTTTCGACGGGGATTCCGGTTGGCTCAAGTTTCAGGACCTGAAGCCGGACTTGGTCATTTTGGACATCATGCTTCCCGGAATGAACGGGTTGGAGCTGGCCCAGCGGATCCGGCGGGAATCCACGGTGCCCATCATCATGCTCACGGCTCGGGCGGAGGAGGCTGATCGTGTGGCGGGCTTGGAGATGGGGGCCGACGACTACGTGGTGAAGCCGTTCAGCCTTCGGGAGCTGGCGGCGCGGGTACGGGCCGTGCTCAGACGGGCGGAGGGAATGAAACCCGTGGAGGTCATCCACGCCGGGCCGTTCACTTTGGACCTCGCTGCCCACGAGGCGAGAATGGGCGAAAAAGTTCTGGACCTCACCCCTACAGAGTTCGAGCTCCTTGCCCTCCTTGTCCGCTACCCCAATCGCGTCTTCACCAGAAGAGAGCTCCTTTCCGCCCTGCGGGACCGAACTTATGCCACCATCCCCCGCACCGTGGACTCCCACATCAAAAACCTGCGGCGCAAGATTGAACCCGACCCCGATAATCCCGTGTACATCCTCACCGTGCACGGGGTGGGCTACAAGTTCAATCCGGCGGGAGGTGGAGGATGTCCTTCCGGGGGAAGCTGATCCTCGCGCTGGCGGCCATTGGGCTAGTGGCGGTGGTGGGCACATACCTTCTCACCGCCCGAGCGCTGGAGGAGAGGTTTGCCACGTTCCGCAAAGAGGAGCGGCAGGTGGCCGCCCAGGAGCTGGCTCAGATCCTGGGAAGGTTTTGGGAGGCCCGGGGAAGCTGGGCCGGGGTGGACCAGCTTTTTCGCACCAGGGTGGAGATCACCGTGATCCGGCCCGGCCGGATGATCCGCACCAGCGGCACCCTCGGCTGGTTTGCCCTCCTTGACCGGGAGGGACGGGTGGTGGCCTGCGCGGAGACAAGCTGGCTTGGCCGCTGTACCACGGATGATCCGGTCCTACGGGAGCGCAGCCAAACCCTGGGCATCCCCATCCTGGCTGGGAACCAAATAGTGGGGACGCTCGTGCCTATCGATCCCGCAGCCCTCACCCCCTTGGAAGAGGAATTCCTTTCCTCGGTGCGCCGGGCCGCGCTAGCCAGCGGCGCCGTGGCCCTGGGGTTGGCCCTCATCCTCGGCACGGTTCTCGCCACCCACCTTGTCTCCCCGCTGCGAAATCTCATCCACGCCACGGAACGCATCGCCCAAGGGGACCTTGCCCATCGGGTGGTGGTGCGCACTAGGGACGAGCTCGGGAAACTGGCCCAGTCCTTCAACCGCATGGCGGAGGCCCTGCAGCGGGCGGAGGCCGCCCGCCGCCAGTTCCTGGCCGACGTGGCTCACGAACTACGCACGCCCCTCGCCGTGATCCGCGGGAACCTCGAAGCCCTTTTGGACGGGGCTTTCCCCCTTACCCCCGAATCCCTGGCCCCCGTGTACGAGGAGACCCTGCACCTGGGCGAGCTCATCGAGGATTTGCGCACCCTTACTTTGGCCGACACTGGGCATCTCCCGTTGGAACGGGAGAAGGTGGAGCTTGGGGAACTCGTGGAGGGCGTGGTGGAGGCGGTGCGGCCCGTGGCCAAAGAGGAAGGGGTGGAGGTGGTGCTTTCCCGCGAGCCGAACCTTTGGGTTTCCGTCGATCCCCGGCGGATCCGCCAGGTTTTGGGAAATCTTCTTTCCAACGCCCTGCGTTACTCGCCCCCTGGCTCCACCATCACCGTTTCCGCCCGCCGTCAGGGAAACGAAATCTGGGTGAGCGTGCAGGACCAAGGCCCGGGAATCCCCGAGGAGGACCTTCCTCACATCTTCGAGCGCTTCTACAAAGCCGACAAATCCCGGGCGGAAGGCGGGACCGGGCTTGGCCTGGCCATCGCCAAAGAGATCGTGGCCGCCCACGGCGGCCGGATTTGGGCGGAAAATTCCGGCGGCGCCCGCTTCACCTTCGCCATTCCTGCCCTGTAAAATGCTCGCGAACAATCGTGGAGGTCAAGGTGTACCGCGAGGTGGTTCGGCCGCGTTTCGAATGGTGGCGAACCTTGCTCATGACACTCGTGCTTGGTTCGTTTTGGTATAGATCTGTTCTGCTCGCGCTCCGCGGAATACCTTGGCTTTTATGGATCGGTGCCCCCATTCTCACCATTGCCTTTGTCACTGTGCAGTTAGGCACGGCTCTTGTCCTAGAAGTGGAGGGAGGAGCGCTCCGTGTTCGCAGCCTTCCTTTTCGTCGCCGGTTTCGCACTTACTCCCTTTCCGGACTTCGCCGGGCTGAAATTTGGAATGGCGGCAGCTGGTACCACAAGGAGTTCGCCCTTCCCGGACGGAAAAGTGTCTTCCTCGAGCTCTCCGACGGAACTCGGTTAGTCGTGTCCTCCAACGATCCCGAAAGATTTCTTGCCACCATCCGGGCAGCAAGTTCCACCTGAGCTGATTGCTCCCCGATTCGCTGTGGGTAACCGAGGCCGACGAGAGTTCGAACCCGCGATTTTGACTTCCTATCGCTTGCGTTTTTTCTTTCCGTTTTTAAAATTTTCACGCCATGGACGGGAAAAACGCACTATATCACAACCCCACTTTGGGACGCCTGACTTTTCACGAGGTGATCAACGAGATCGTGGCCATGATGGCCTCCGCCCCGACTGACCTCTTCTCTATCGTGGTGGGAACGGATTCTCAGACTTACTACGGGGAGGCCGAGTACGTGACGGCCATCGTGGTGCACCGGGTGGGGAAGGGCGGCCGGTATTTCTGGCGGCGGGTGGTGGAGCGAAAACCAAAAACCCTGCGCGACCGGATCTGGCGGGAGGCTTGGCTCTCCTACGAAACGGCTCAGGCCTTGATCGAAGCGTTTAAAGAGCGGGGGATCTTTGATTGCCGCCTGGAGATCCATGTGGACATCGGCCGCGGCGGCCGCACCCGCGACCTTGTGGAGGAGGTGGTGGGCGCCATCCGGGGAAGCGGGTTCTTCGTGCGCACCAAACCCGAAGCCTACGCAGCCTCGGTCATCGCCGATAAGCACACTTAGAGAGGCCAAACCGAACCACCCGAAACCCCGTTTGTCCCCTCTTTTTCTAAAGGCCAAGGCTAAATTCGCCCCGTGCCTTGGCTTTCCGAGCTTTTTGAGGACCAAAGCCTTCCGCGGGTCTGGATCACCGGCCTGAGTTGGGATTCCCGAAAGGTTCGGCCGGGACACATGTTCTTCGCCATTCCCGGGAGGAAGGCCGATGGCCATGCGTTCATTCCCGAAGCCATATGGAACGGCGCGGCTGCGGTGGTGGGCGAGCGGGAGATCTCCAGCCTTTCCGTGCCCTACATACGCGTCCAAAATGCGCGGGTGGCCATGGCTAAGGCGGCCTGCAACTTTTACGACCATCCCACAAGAAAACTCGTCACCATCGGGGTCACCGGTACGAACGGAAAAACCACCGTCGTCCATCTTTTAGGCCAAATCCTGCCCGCATGTGAAACCATCACCACCGTGCGGGTGGAGGAAGAAGGGCTTTCCTGTGTGACCACTCCAGAGGCTCCCGATTTTCAGCGGATCGCCGCCGAAGCCTTCGCCCAAGGAAAGCAGTTCTTCGCGTTTGAGGCTTCCTCTATCGGGCTTGCCCAGCACCGGGTGGATGGGGTCCACCTTGCCTGCGCTGTGTTCACCAGTTTCTCCCGCGACCACCTGGACTTCCACGGCTCCGTCGAAGCGTATTTGGCCGCCAAGCTTCAGCTGTTTCGGATGCTCCCAGAGGGAGCGCTTGGAGTGGTGAGCGTGCGGGTTCCGCTCTCTTCAGTGCAGGCCGCAGCACCTAAGGCCCGGCTTTTGACTTACGGCATAGAAAAAGGCGACGTTCGGGCGGTGGATGTCTGGCAGAATGGTTCCGAGATCCTGTTCAAAGTGGCCGGAAAGTTTGGGGAAGCTCGAGGACTTCTGCCCTTCCCCGGCCTTCACAACCTGGAGAACGCCCTGGCCGCCCTCGCCGTGGGCTTGGGCCTGGGATTACCGCTGCGGGAGCTTCTGGAGAAATTGGCGGAGGCGGAGTTGCCTTCGGGAAGGTCCGCGGTGTTCCAAAGCCCGAACGGAGTGAAGGTGGTGGTGGACTTCGCCCACAACCCTGAGGCCTTGCGCACCGTTTTGGCCGCGTTTCGGTCAGAGGGAAAAAGGCTCATCGTGGTCTTCGGCTGCCCGGGCGAGTCCGATCAGGGAAAGCGGAGGATCATGGGCCAGGTGGCTGGCCGGCTCGCAGATTTGGTGTTGATCACCAGCGACAACCCCAAAAGCGAGGATCCCCGCAAAATCGCGGCGGAGATCGCCGCGGGCGTAGCAGACGTGGGAGGAACGTGGACGGTGATTTTGGACCGGGAGGAAGCCATCCGCTGGGCCTTGAAAGGCGCCCGTCCGGGCGATTGCGTGATCATCGCAGGAAAGGGACACGAGCGCTTTCAGCTTTTAGCCGACCGGCGCGAGCCCTTCTCCGACCTGGAGAAGATTCAGGAACTCGTGGGCGCTGAGCTAAAATAGTTTTCGATGGCGGAAAGGACCCGACGGGCCACCTCCGCCGGAGGACCTTCCCCATCAACAATCACCACGTTGGGTAATCTGGGGGGCACAAGCTCCGCCTGAGCAATAAACCTGCGCTGGATGGCCTCCGCGGAGAGCCCCGCGGCCAAAAGCCTTCTCCGCCTTTCCTCCTCGGAAACGGAAAGCCAGAGAAAAAGATCGAACACGTCCCGCCGCACGTGGGGCGAGGAAAGAAGAAGAGCCCCCTCCACCAGGGCAAGCTGCGCTCCTTTCTCCTTTGCTTTCTGAAGCTCCCGCTCCATAGCCTCCATGACCATTGGATGGACGATCTTCTCCAGATCTTCCTTGGCTTTGGAATCAGAGAAAACAAGGGCGCCGAGCTTCGCCCGATCCACGGTTCCGTCCGGTCCAAGGATTCCTTCACCGAATCTGGCCAGGACCGGAAGGTAGGCTGGTCCGCCGGGCCGATAGGTGTCCCAGGCCAGGCGATCGCAGTCGATGTGCACCACGCCCTTTCGTCGGGAGAGGATCCGGCACACCGTGGACTTTCCTGAGCCCGCCGGCCCCACGATCCCCACGACTCTCATCCTTCCTCCCCGTAGTCCCCCGGCCAAAGGAGGTGGCGGTTCCCGATGTGCACGGTCTTCACCCCCGCTTCCTTTGCCGCGGAAACACAGCGTTCCATATGCGCCCAGGACGTGCAAGGAAGGTCGTCCATGAGGCAATTGGGATAGAAGGCAAGAAGGCTCATGGGGATTTCGGGGTTGAGGCTGGCCACAAACTCCGCAATGGGCCGAACCTCCTCCGCGTCCACGTAACCGGGAACGAGGAGGACGCTGGCCACAAGAAGGGGGACCTCCGGTCGCTCCCCAAAGAACTCGGCCACGCGGGAAAAATTCGCGAGCGTTTGGGAATTGAGGGCGCCGGTGAGGGCATAGTGGACACCGGGGCTCCAGGCCTTGAGGTCGAACTTGATCACCCCGCCGGTGGACAGGGCAAGGTCCACCATGCGGGAAAGAAG
>JACIWM010000038.1 GCA_014360945.1 Candidatus Bipolaricaulota bacterium | reverse complement strand
TCGGGGCTGACCGCGCCCTCCGCCGGCCACATTCCTTTCGGCCTTTCCCCGAAGATCTCGGCATGATGAGCCAAGGCCCGCTCCGCCTGAACTTTAGCGTCCTCCGGCGCGCGAAAGACCGGGACCTCATCCTCCGGCCGGGCGCGCTTGGCCACGGTGCTATCGAGAAGAAGGGGAAGGATGGGATGATAAAAGGGCGTTGCGGAAAGCTCGATTTGCCCGGATTGGCCAAGCATTCGATAGGCGTCTAAAACGCCTCCCAAAATTTCCGCGTGGATCTCCCGAAGAAGAGCGAGTTTCTGCGAGGCCGGGGCTGAGAGAATTCCCGCAAGCCTCGGGTCCTCCTCAAGAAGGGTTTGGGAAGTCCAAGCCAAATAAAACCAAGCCCAAAATTCTTGGGGGTCGTCCAAGGATGGCGGGTTGGGGAAACTTCGGCGCGAAAGGGGCATGGGAATTAGCCCTTTTCGCAATTCCTCCAAGCGGTCCTTGGGGCCATCCGGCGTGTAGGGATCGAAGATTTTCCCCGCGGCAAGGAGGCGAAGTTGTTCGGTAAGGGAAGGAGTGAAATTCACCGTGCATGGGAACCCCGTGCGAAGAAGATGCTCGGCCATGTCGTAGTAGTCCTTGGTTCCGCGCAGCCTAACCCAGGGAAGCTCCGCGGTTCTTCCGTCCGGAAGGACGTACCACGGCTGATGCATGTGCCAAAGGAACGCAACGTGGATTTTCTCGGTCATGGCTTCACTCCAAAGAGCTTGCACGCGTTTTCGAACGTTATCTCCGCGACCTCTTCTAACGGCCGGCCCCAGATTTGGGCGAGTTTCTCCGCTACATAGCGCACTTTGAGGGGATCGTTCCTCTGTCCCCGAAAATCCTGGGGCGGAAGATAGGGACAATCCGTCTCCAAAAGGATGCGGGTCGGAGGGATCTTCCGCAGGGCCTGGCGCAGGGCTTCGTTCTTCGGATAAGTGACGGGACCGCCGATCCCAAGATAAAGCCCGAGGCTCAGGGCCTCCTGGGCCCGAAGGTAATCGCCGGAGAAGGCGTGGACCACGCCCCGGATCGGCCCTTCCTCCCGCAAGATGGCGAGGAATTCCGGCCAGGCCGCGCGTTCATGGAGGATCACCGGAAGATCCAGGGATTTGGCGAGCCTGAGTTGTGCTCGGAACGCCACAATTTGCGCGTCTTTTGGGGAAAGATTTCGGTAGAAATCCAGGCCGCATTCGCCCACCGCCACCGCCCCGCTTTTCAAAAGTTCCTGAAGTTTAGCCTCGGTCTCAGCGTTGAAGCTTTTGGCCTCGTGGGGATGGATTCCACAGGCTCCAAAAATGTGGGGATTTTCCTGGGCCAATTGCAGGGAGGCTACGGAGCTCTGAAGATCCACCCCAACATTTATGGCCCAAACCCCTTTCTCCCGCATCATGGAGACGATAATGCTCCTGTCCCCGTCGAACTGGGGGAAATCCAGATGAGCGTGGGTGTCAAAAAGCCGCATGGCGGAAGCGCTCAAGTTGGAAGAACACGGTGGGGATGGCGGAGAGGATCTCGCTGGGGAGGACGGCGCGGGCGGAGTTCTCCAGGGTCAGGATCTCCGCGGCCCGGCCGTGGACGAAGACCCCTAAGGCGGCGGCGTTCAGGGCGGGAATTCCTCCGGCCCAAAGGCCGGCGATCAGGCCGGCCAGGACGTCGCCGGAGCCCCCATGGGCCAACGCCGTGTTCCCCGTGGTGTTTAAAAACACAGAACCATCGGGCGAGGCAATCACGGTCGGTGGGCCTTTTAGCACTACTACTGCCTTCCATTCCGCGGCTTTCTCTTTGGCCCAGCGGATCTTCTCCGGAACGATCTCCTCCGCAGAAGTTCCCACCAGGCGCGCGAACTCCCCGGGATGGGGAGTGAGGATGAGCTCCCCGTGTTTTCGGCGAAGAAGTTTCTCCTCCTGGGCCAGGGAAAAGAGGGCGTCGGCGTCGAGCACGAGTTTCTCCGTTTTCTCCGTGAGGAGGGCCCGCACCACCTCCGCCGAGCCGGGGCTGCGGCCCAAACCGGGCCCGGCCACGATCACGTCCATTCCCTGGGCCAGCCGCAAAGCCTCCTCCGCGGCCTCGGGAGAAAACGTTCCGTCGGAGCCGGCCGGGCCCGGATGAACCAGGGCCTCGGGGATGAGCCCGGCCACGATGGGAAAGACCGGCTCGGGAGTGAGAACGTGGACGAGGCCGGCTCCTCCGCGCAGGGCGCCTTCCGCGCAGAGGGCGGCGGCTCCGGCCATTCCCACTGCTCCGGCCACCACGAGGACTCGGCCGAAGGTCCCCTTGTGGCCGAAGGCCGGCCTTGGCGGCAAAAATTTTCCACAAGCCTCATCGTCCAAAACTAAGCCAAGCGGGGAAACCTCGTGCCAAGCGGCCGGAGGATAGGCCACCGCGACAGTCCGCACCTCCCCGCAGAGCTCCGCGGCCGGCGGAAGGAGATGGCAAGGCTTCAGGGCGCCCATGGCCAGGGTAAGATGAGCCCGCACCGCCGGGCCCGGAATTTTTCCGGTGTCCGCGGAAAGCCCGGAGGGAAGGTCGATGGCCACTACCAGCCCGGGGAAATCTGCCAAAAGCTCGATGGCCGCGCGGGCCAAGCCTTTTGCCGGACCTGAAGTTCCCACGCCAAGGATTCCGTCCAGGACGATCTCCGCCCAGGAAAAAAGTTCCGGCAATGCGGCGAGCTCAGCTTCGCTTTCCACTACCTGGACTCGGCCAGGAAAGGAGGCGCAGAAGGCGCGGTATTCCTCGGCGGCCGGGCCCACAGGGTCCCCCAACACCACCGCCCGCACCTCCGCACCCCAAAGGCCCAAATAGCGGAGGGCGCAAAGAGCGTCCCCGCCATTCCCGCCTTTTCCGCAAAGGGCAAGGATTCTGCGGCCGCGCACGTCCGAAAGCCATCTTCTTATCTCCTCGGCGGCCCCGCGACCCGCGGATTCCATAAGAAGCAGAGAGGAAACGCCCAACTCCTCGGCCTTTTTGTCGAGCGCGCGAATATCCTTCCCGGAAAGAACCGGAAGCATGGCCCTCATTGTAGACGAGACTGGGCGGCGTGCCAAATCTCCAGCACTTTTTCGCCCACTTCCTCCACGGTTTTTCCCGTTACGTCGAGCCAAGTCACGTCTTTTTCCGCGCGGAAAAACGCGAGCTGGCGGCGGGCGTAGTCCTTGGTGTGCCGAATTATGAGGCGCTTGGCCTCGGAAAGATCGTATTCTCCCCGAAAATAGCCGAAAAGCTCGCGGTATCCGATGGTGCGGAGGATGGGAGCATCCTCGGGAAGTTTCATCTCAAAAATGCGGCGGGCCTCCTCCACGAGCCCTTCCCGGAACATGCGTTCCACCCGTTCCTCAATGCGGCGGTACAGTTCCTCCCGGCTGGCCGTAAGCCCCACCTTGGTAAGGGGCCAGGGGAACGGTCTTTCCCGACCCCAGTGGGCGGAAAGGGGTTTTCCCGTGAGGCGAAAAACCTCAAGGGCCCGGATCATCCGCACCCGATCCCGGGGGTGGATCCTTTGTGCGCTTTCCGGGTCCACCCGTTGAAGTTCCTCTCGCAATTCTTCAGTGGAGAGCTTAGCCAACCCCTCTCTAATTCTCCGATCTGCGGCCGGGCCAGGAAAAAGGCCGCGGGTGAGGGCCCGAATATAGAGGGTGCTTCCGCCTACGATCAGGACCCGTTTTCCCCGCGCGGTGATCTCCGCCACCAATCTTTCGCAGTCCGCCCGGAAGCGGGCGGCATCGTACCGAGCTTCAGGGGGAAGAACGCCCACAAGGTGATGAGGGACACGGGCGAGGATCTCCGGCGAGGGACGGTCCCCGGCCACCACGATGTCCCGAAAGATCGTGCGAGCGTCGGCGGAGATGATCTCCGCGTCCGCTTTCTCCGCGACGTACGCGGCCACCTTGGTCTTCCCCACCGCGGTGGGCCCGAGGATGAGGAGGACCGTCATTCCTCGGAAAGGAGGAGGCTATAGAGGTAGCGCAGGGAACGCTGCCGCGCCGGGTATTTCAGTTTCTCTAAGGCCTTGAGCTCCAGCTGGCGCACACGCTCGCGGGTGATGTCGAAATGGGTAGCCACTTCTTTCAAAGTGCGGGGATGTCCATCCCGCAAGCCATATCGAAGTTCCAAAATTTCTCGTTCCCGTGGGTCCAGATCCTGCAAGGCCCGGGCGAGATCCTCTCTCAGTCGAGCTTTCAAGGCCTCCCGCACCGGGGAAGGCGCGTTCTCATCGGGGATGAAGTCGCCCAAAGTATCGTCGTCCTCCTCGGAGAGGGGCCGCTCCAAAGAGGTGGTGGGCATGAGGGCCCGCTCCAATTTCTTCACGCGCTCCACACTGGTTCCCAAAAGTTCGGCCAGCTCCTCATAGGTTGGGGGAACACCATGTTCGCGGATGTATTCCTGGCGCAAGCGCTCCAATTCCTGAACGGCCTCCATGGTGTGGGTGGGAACGCGGATAGTGCGGGCCTGATCAGCAATGGCCCGGGTGATGGCCTGACGAATCCACCAGGTGGCATAGGTGGAGAATTTGAACCCCCTTCGCCAATCGAATTTGTCGATGGCTCGCATGAGCCCGATGTTTCCTTCCTGGATGAGGTCCAGAAAGGAAAGACCGCGGTGCATGTAGCGTTTGGCGATGGACACCACCAGGCGTAAATTGGCCGCGGCCATCTTCTCCCGCGCCTCCTTCCCCTCTTGCACCAGCTTTTCGAGCTCTTGGCGCTCCTCCGGGGAGAGATTTTTCTCTTCGGCCAGGCGACGTGCGGCCTTGCGGCCCGCCTCGATCTTTTGGGCCAGCTCCACCTCCTCCTCTTTCGTGAGAAGCGGAATGCGGCTTATCTCCTGGATGTATGTGCGAATGGGGTCCTGAGCGCGCTCCTCCTCTGCGGGTTCGGCCTCGGCCATCTCCACGAGGAACGGAATAACATTCAGCAATTCCTTTTCGTTTTCCCCCTCAAAACCGTCTGGCACAGTAGGCTTTCTACCGAAATCCTTTTCCTCCATCATCGCCTCCGCAGAAGCTCGAATCTCTCGCGGCAAAGGCGCTGGAACTCCAGGGTGAGGTGCCGCAAGGCCTCCTGATCACCGCGGCGCTCGGCGTCCTTGAGCGCGAGCTTCACGGCCTCCATGCGTTCCGCAAGTCGCGGAAGATATAGGAAGCGCAGAAGCGCCTCCTCCAAAGCTTGGTTTTCGTCGGCCACCTTCAGGTCCAAAAGGAGGAGGCGAGAGAGGCGTGCCGCCGCAGTGGGTGAGAGGCTGGGGACAAGGAGGCCTGGGTCCGGCACTCCTTCCGCTCGGAGCTCCGTCCACCGCCGTACCACTTCCCGATAAACCTCGCTGAACCGCCGCTCCTCGGCCAAAATCTCCGTCACCACCGAATCCGGAATCTTTCCCTCCACCAGGAATTTCACAACCAAATCCTCCGGGGTGAGGAGCGGCTCCTCTTTTTCCTCCGCGGAGGAAACGGGCTTTGTTACGCCCCGCAGGGCTTCCTGGACCTCTTCAAGCGGAAGGCCAAGAAGATCCGCAAGCTTTTGGGCAATTTCCAGGCGCAAAACGGCGCTTTTGATGGTAGGCCAGAATTCCCGGGCCTCACGGAGGACCGCTTCCTTTCCTGCGGGTTGGGAAAGATCATGGCGGCTGCTCAGGGCGGTCACGAAGAACTCGTGGAAGGGCTGGGCTTGAGCCAGAACCTCCTCCACCGCTTTCTTTCCGGCCTTGCGCGCGAAGGAATCGGGATCCTCCTCGGGCGGGAAGGAGGCCACCCGCACCCTTAGGCCCGCGCCATGGAGGATGAACATGCCCCGCAGGGCGGAGGCCTCGCCCGCGGCATCCCGGTCGTAAGCGATCACCACTTCCTCCGTGTGGCGGGAAAGGAGGCGAGCCTGGTCCTCGGTGAGGGAAGTGCCCATGGAGGCCACGGCCTCCTCCACGCCCACGGCATGGAGGGTGATCACGTCGGTGTAGCCCTCCACCACCACGGCCCGGCCCTTTCTGCGAATGGCCTCTTTGGCGAGGTCCAACCCATAGAGGACGGTTCCTTTGGTGAAAAGCGGGCTATTCGGGGTGTTGAGGTACTTTGGATCGCCTTCGAAGGCCCGGCCGGCGAAGGCCACCACTCGGCCCTGCTCATCGCGAATGGGAAAGATCAGGCGGTCCCGGAAGCGGTCGTATGGCCCGCGCTCGCCCATAATAAGGAGGCCCAGCTCCAAAAGGGTCTGCACTCCGAACCGGCTCAGGACCCGAAGAAGCCCATCCCACCCAGGCGGGGCGTAACCTAGACCCCACTTCTCCCAAAGCTTTTCCTCGATCCCCCGGGAAAGGAGATAAGCCCGAGCCTTTTCTCCGGAGGGTCCCCGCAATTCCCGCTGGAAAAAGCGCAGGGCCTCGAGGTTCACCTGGAAGAGACGAGCCTTTCCTTCCCCGCCTTGGCGTAGCTCAATCCCTAGCTCCTGGGCGAGTTTGGCCAGGGCCTCTTGGAAGGAGAGGCGTTCGATGCGCATGAGGAAGGTGATGGCATCGCCACCGGCCCCGCAGCCAAAACAATGCCAAAGGCCTTTCTCCGGGGAAACCATGAGGGAGGGAGTGTCGTCGGGATGGAAAGGGCAGCGGGCTTTGTAGTTCTTTCCGGCCGGCTTCAACGCCACATACCGGCCGATGAGATCCACGATGTTCACCCGGGCCTTGATCTCCTCAAGGGCGCCCATGACTAAGCTCCCGCAAAAACGGGTTGTGGTCCCGCTCGTGTGCTAGCTCCGTGGCCGGCCCGTGCCCGGGAAGTATCCGCCAGCCCTCGCCTAAAGAGAGGAGCCGGGAAAGGGAACGGGAAAGATCCTCCCAAGATCCGCCGGGAAGATCGGTGCGACCCACAGAGCCGGCGAACAAAACGTCGCCCACGAAGATCGTCTTTTTCTTTTCCCAAAGGAAGGCTACGGAGCCCGGCGAATGTCCGGGAAGGTGCCAGACCAAAAGCTCCTCCTCGCCCAAGCGGAGGCGATCGCCGTCGGCGAGAGGCTGATCCAAGGGCGGCGGGGTGCGCCCCATGGTCCAAAACGTCGTTTTCTCCTCGGGATGGTAGAGAATTTTTGCGCCCGTGCGGGCTCGGAAAAGCTCAGCATAATCGGCGTGGTCGAAATGGCCGTGGGTGAGGAGGATGTACTTTAGCTTCACCTCTTGCAGGGCGAGCTCCAGTTCCGCCGAGGTTCCGCCGGGGTCGATTAAGGCCCCTTCTTCGCCGTCCACGAGGAGGTAGGCGTTGGTGAAAAGCGGGCCCACCACGAATTTTTTGATCTCCATCACTCCTTCCCCACGGTGTGGGCGCAGGTGAGGACGCCCACCTCTCCGAATCCCACGTCCAGAAGGGCCCGGGCGGCCTCGCTGGCCGTGGCCCCGGTGGTGAACACATCATCCACCACCAGCACCTTTTCCCCGTGCCCTCTTTTGGTCGCGGAAAAAAGGCCGTGCATGGCCCGGACCCTTTCCTCGCGTGACCTTCCCACCTGAGGCGGGGAGGGTGCAATTTTGCGAAGAAGGGGCCGGCCCGGAAGCCTCAAAGCCTTGGCCACTTCCTGGCCCAGGATTTCTGCGCCATGGAACCCGCGCTCCCTAAGCCGAACTGGATCCGGCGGAACCCAGGTGACCACCTGCGCCTCCTCCGCAAGTTCTGCCATCTCCCGGGCCAGGAATCTGGCCACGCTTCGCTCACCCTCGTACTTCACGAGGAAGACGAGAGCCCGCAACACCCCCTCATACGGCCCGATGGACCGGGCCCACGCAAAAGCTCTCGCCTCCACTGCGCAGTCCGGACAAAGATCCAACCCGGGCTCAATCCCCACCCCGCACACCTGACAGACCGCCTCCCACCGGCGGATCTCCGCCGCGCACCCCGAGCAAAGCGGAGTGAGGCCCTCTATTTCCTTCCCGCAAACAAGGCAACGGGGCGGGAAAAGGAGTTCTACCCACCCCGAAAGCCACCTAGCGGCCCGCGATGTACTGGGCCACATCCAAAAGCCGGCAGCAGTAGCCCCACTCGTTGTCGTAGAAGGAAAGCACCTTCACCACGTCTAAGGCCTGGGAGAGGACCATGGTGTAGCGCAGGGCCACCACCGCGGAGTGGTCCTCGCCCAAAACGTCGGAGGACACGATGGGATCGCGGGTGACAAGCATGACCTCGCCCAGTGGGCCTTTCGCCGCTTCCTCAAAGGCCCGGTTCACGTTCTCCAC
This sequence comes from Candidatus Bipolaricaulota bacterium, assembly GCA_014360945.1. Lineage (GTDB taxonomy): Bacteria > Bipolaricaulota > Bipolaricaulia > Bipolaricaulales > Bipolaricaulaceae > DTER01. The sequence goes on along the minus strand of JACIWM010000038.1, from coordinate 3,088 downwards.
CGCCTCTTCCGGTGTGGAACCCGCGGGTTTTTTGAGCTTGGCCACGAAATCCGACACCGAGCCCGCGGGCACGGGAACGCGCATGGCGATTCCGTCCATTTTGCCTTGGAGCTCGGGGAAGATGATGGGGATGGAACGGGCGGCGCCGGTGGAGGTGGGAACGATGTTGGCCGCCGCAGCCCGCGCTCGCGCCAGATCCCGATGCGGTGCGTCCACCAATCTCTGGTCCGCGGTGTAGGCGTGGACGGTGGTGAGGAAACCGTGTTCGATCCCGAAAGCCTCGTGAAGGACCTTCACCACCGGACCGAGGGAGTTGGTGGTGCAGGAGGCGGCGGACACGATCTGGTGTTTGTTGGGGTCGAAATGATGTTCGTTTATGCGCCAAAGGATCTGGGGAACGTCGGCGCTCTCCTTGCCCTTTGGAGGCGCGGAGATGAGGACGCGCTTAGCTCCGGCCTTGAGGTGCCCGGCGGCCAGGGCCGGGTCGGTGAAAGCACCGCTGGATTCGATCACCACGTCGATCCCGAGGTCCTTCCAGGGGAGGGCGGCGGGATCCTTTTCTGCGAGGAACCGAATCTCCCGACCGTCCACCAAAAGGGCGGTATCCGTGGCGGAGACGGAAAACGGCGCGCGGCCGTAGACCGTGTCGTATTTCACCAAATGGGCTGCGGTCTGAGGGGGAAGGAAGGGATCGTTTATGGCCACCAATTCCAGGGGCCAACCGCGTTTAGCCAAAACCCGCAGGGTCACACGCCCAATACGTCCAAACCCGTTGATGGCAATCCTCGCCATTTTTCACCCCTTTCTGCACAGGTTCAGGAAAAACTCGTGGAGGCGCAGGTCCTCCGTGAGCTCCGGGTGGAATGTGGCGCCGAGGATCGCACCCTGGCGCACCAGAACCGGCTCGCCCGCATAGCGGCCGAGCACTTCCACCCCCGGCCCCATCTCCCGAATGGCCGGGGCTCGGATGAACACGGCCGGGACCTCGCCCAGCCCGTCCACGGCCACCGTGGCCTCAAAGGAATCCACCTGTCTTCCCGTAGCATTCCTCTCCACGGCCACGTCCAGAACCCCAAAATACCGCTCCGGCCAGTTCGTGATCCTCTTGGCCAAGAGGATGAGGCCGGCACAGGTTCCGAAAACCGGAAGCCCTCCCTTTATGGCTTCAGCTAAAGGCTCGGCCAGTCCGGCCCGGGAAAGGAGGCGCCACTGGGCCGTGGACTCCCCGCCGGGAAGGATGATCCCTTGTAATCCCGCCAAATCCGCGGGTCTGAGAACGGGCACCGCTTCCACGCCCAGGCGGTGCAGGCACAAAATATGCTCCCTTACGGCCCCTTGAACGGCTAAAACCCCGATCTTCATCGATATTGCATGAGGGCGTGCTCGGGGATCTTCTCGATCTCGATCCCGGGCATGGCCTCGCCCAGATCTTCCGAAACCTTGGCCAAAAGCTCGGGATCGTCGTAGTAGGTGCAGGCAAGGACGATGGCTTTCGCGCGTTTCTCGGGGTTTTCGCTCTTGAAGATCCCGCTTCCCACGAAGACCCCGTCGGCGCCGAGCATTCTCATCAGGGCGGCGTCAGCGGGGGTGGCAACCCCGCCGGCTGCAAAGTTCACCACCGGAAGCCGGCCCAGCTCCTGGATCATCTCCAAAATCTCCACGGGCGCGCCGATCTCTTTCGCGTAGGTCACGAGTTCCGCGCGGGACATCTCTTTTAGGCGACGGATCTGGTCGTTGAGGATGCGCATGTGGCGCACAGCTTCCACCACATTTCCTGTGCCGGCCTCACCTTTCGTGCGCAGCATGGCCGCGCCCTCCGCGAGCCTCCGGCAGGCCTCCCCCAAATCGCGGCAGCCGCAGACGAACGGAACCTTGAATTGCCATTTGTCGATGTGGTGGAAGGGATCCGCCGGGGTAAGGACCTCGCTTTCATCGATGAAGTCCACGCCCAGAGCCTCAAGGATTCGGGCCTCGGCGATGTGGCCGATGCGGCATTTGGCCATGACCGGGATGGACACGGCGTTCATGATCTCCTTTATCTTTTTGGGATCGGCCATTCTGGCCACGCCGCCCTGGGCGCGGATGTCCGCGGGAACCCGCTCCAGGGCCATCACCGCCACCGCCCCGGCCTCCTCGGCGATCTGGGCCTGTTCCGGGGTGGTCACGTCCATGATCACCCCGCCCTTGAACATCTCAGCGAACCCCGTTTTCACTCGGTAAGTGCCCTTCAACATCCTTCCCCACCTCCGCGGGCCAAGCCCTGGAGCCGGCGAGAGGACTCGAACCTCCGACCCGCCGCTTACGAAGCGGCTGCTCTGCCGCTGAGCTACGCCGGCTCAAAACCGAAGCTTACTGTTCTCCTCTACGTTTGCAAGGGCAAACTAACCCAGCGCGAGGGATTGCGCACCTCGGTCAAAAAGCTAGTTGGGACTATCGGCGCACCCGCCAGAAGCCTCCCCGTTGTCCGCCCACCAGCCAATCCCCAGAAAGCTCGTCGGCGTAAGGATTGTACGAGCCAACCAATGTGACCAAGACCGTGGTGGCCGGCCACTGGAACTGAAATTGGAATTGTCCACCGGAAAAGGTCCCGTTCCCTGTGGAGGATAGTCCCCCGATGAACGCTGTGCCCGTGACGCTCACCCCGACCTGGCTGAGTTGGAGCTCGAATTGCACGGTGGTGCCCGTGTTATCGGAGATGGTCCCCACCCAACGGCCACTGATGTTGCCGCTTTGGCTCTCCGTCACGCTAACCGTGTGCATGGCGCTTGCGGTCTTTCCGCAGTTGTCGGTGACGGTGACCCCGATGGTGTGGGAACCGGCGGTGCTGAAGGTGTAGGTGGCGGTGGCCCCGGTGGCCCCGAAGCTCCAAGTGTAGGTGTAGGGTGCGCTTCCACCAGTGGCTGTGGCCGTGAAGGTCGCGGGCTGGCCGGTGGTGGCGGAGGAGGGGCCAGAAATGGTCACCGTAGGATTTCCGCTAAGTAGACAGCAACCAGCAAGACCGCCTCCGGCGAGGAACAAAAAGACCATGGGGAAAAACTTCTTAAATGACATGACGATCTCCTTCTTGGCGGGACTGTCCCAAATACAG
>JACIWM010000037.1 GCA_014360945.1 Candidatus Bipolaricaulota bacterium | reverse complement strand
AGCCTCGCCGTCGTCGAGAATCATGCGTTCCTCAGGGTTGCGGTCGAGGAGTATCTGGCGCACGGGAAAGCCCGGTCCCCAGGCGAGGACCAGGTTTTTCCCGCACGATGTTTCCATGCGCAGTTCCACCCACTCGATGTCCTCGGGCTTGGCCGTGCCCAAGTTCTCCACGGTCACGCGGGTGAAGTAGATGGGATAAGTATTGGCCGGGTCGTTATCGCGGATCACTGCCCGAGAAAGCTGACCTACATCGTCGGGGTTGAACGGTTTATTCCCAAATCCAAGGTCGCGGAACTCCTCGGGCTGGGCGAAGGCCAAAACCCCCAAGAGGAAAAAGCCTACGAAAATCCATGCCCGCATCCTTCCTCCTTTTGGGGAAATCCCCGCTTATCTTACGCTGCCGGATCGCCTTGGGTTTCCGGTTGGGTGAGGGCGAGGTACAGGCGCTTTGCTGCCGCTTGTTCTGCTTCCTTTTTGGATCTTCCTCGGCCCAAAGCGGAGTGTCCGCCGGCAAAAACCTCCACGGTGAACACCTTTTTATGTTCCGGGCCTTCCTCGGCCACCACCCGGTATTCCGGAAGCTCCCCGAACCGGGCCTGCACAAGTTCCTGAAGGAGCGATTTATAATCCGGGCTCTCCTGGGCGTAGCGCGCGATCTCCGAAGCGAAGAGTTTTTCCACGAGGTCCCGCACAGCCGGGTAACCGTGGGCGAGGAAGGCTGCGCCAAGGAGGGCCTCCAGGGCGGAGGCCAGAACGGAAGGCCGCTCCCGCGCTCCGGCTTCCTCCGCGCCTTTTCCCAAAAGGAGATGTTTTCCCAGCTCGATGCGGCGAGCCACCTCCGCCAATACCGGACGGGACACCACCACGGCCCGAATCTTCGTGAGCTCGCCCTCCTCCCGCTCGGGGAAGCGGCGAAAAAGGATCTCCGTCACGGCCAAATTGAGGACGGCATCGCCCAGGAACTCCAGGCGTTCGTTGCTTTCCTCTCCCGTCTCGTTGGCGTAGGAAGAATGGGCCAAGGCCATGCGCAACAGATCCTTGGGGATGGAAAGGCCCAAGGGCGTAACAACGCTGAAGTTTCCCATTAGCTCCAAGTTTGGCCGCTTCCAAGCACGGGGTCAATATGCGACCTATAATGGGGGAAGGGGGTCATCATGGACGGGGCGCGGCGCGTGTCCACTGGAATTCCTGGCCTGGACGAAGTCCTTCTTGGCGGTTTCTTGCCCAGTCGGACCTATTTGGTGGTGGGAGCTCCGGGAACGGGAAAGACCATTTTGGCCCTCCAATGGTTGCGGGAAGGCGCAAAGCACGGCGAACGGAGCCTGTATATAACGCTGGCCGAGCCCATTTCTGAAATCATGAAGAACGCGGCCGGATTTAATTGGGACCTGCGGGGAATCGAGACCGTAGATCTCTCCCCCCAAGTAATCGCCGGCCAAGAAAGTTTCCAGGAGTACCGAGTGTTTCCGCCCAGCGAGGTGGAGGAGCCCCTCCTTTGGGACCGGATCTGGCAGGCTGTAACCGAGCATAATCCCCAACGCCTGGTCCTGGATCCTGTCACCATCCTCAAGGATCTCTCGCCGGATCTCTACCAATTCCGCCGCAACCTTCTTCGCTTGGTGAGCCGCCTTAACGCCCAAGGCCTCACCACCATTCTTGTTGCTGAGCCCGGGGATGTAGCAGAGGAAAAGACCCTGGCCCTGGTGGTGGACGGGGTTCTCCGCCTCACGCGCACGGTGGGACCGAGCCGGCTGGTGGACCTGCGCGCGGTGGAGGTGGAGAAATTCCGGGGATCGGATTACCTCCCGGGACTGCATCCCTTGCGCATCACTGCCCAAGGCATCGAAGTTTTTCCCCACCGGGTTTTCCCGCTTGTTGGCCCGGCGAAAGTCGGGGAAAAGATCAGCACCGGCATTCCTGGGTTGGATCAGATCATCGATGGCGGGCTTGAGGCTGGGACAGCGACCCTGATCAGCGGGCCGGCGGGTGTGGGCAAGACCACCCTTGGGCTAAATATACTGGCCAGCGCCGCCCAGCGCGGAATACCCGGGGTTCTCTACACCTTCGAGGAGCAGCCCGCGACCTTGCTTGCCCGGACCGAAGGCGTGGGCATCCCCCTCCACTCCCTCGTCAATTCTGGAAAAATCAGGATCTTGGCCATCAGCCCTCTGACTCTTTATCCCGACGAATTCTTCCAACTGGTGCGCCGCCATGTGGAGGAAGAAGGTCGAAAAATGGTGATGCTGGATAGCCTTCGGGGATACAACCTGGCCATGGAGGAGTTCGGAAGCCTCACCGCCCACATCCACAACCTCGCCGCCTATTTGGCCAGCCAAGGGGTCACCTCCCTTTGGCTCACGGAGATAGAGAAGATCGTGGGGGAGCTCTCCCTCACGGAGCTTGGGGTGAGCTTCGTCTTCGACAATGCCATTCTTCTTCGGTACGTGGAGCGCTTTGGCCAGCTTTTGCGGGCCATTGGGTGCCTGAAGAAGCGCGGCGGCCGGGCAAGCCCGGAGGTACGGGAGTTCCAAATCACGCCGCACGGATTGCGGGTGGGAGAGGAGCCGTTACGCATCCCCGGCTTTTTCAGCGGGATCGCCAAAACAAAGGAACGCGAAGGATGATGAAAAAAGCCCTAGTGTTGGTGCGCAACCCCACGGATCGAAAGCTTTTGAGCGCGGCCCTTGCGGATTTCGGCCTGGAGACGTGTTTCACCCACGCTTTGAACGCGGAAATTCCTTCGGAACTCGCGGTGGTTCTGGTGGAGGAGGCGCTTGCTGAGCTTTGGAAACATGAACTCCTTTCCCTAAAACAGCGGGCCACGGCGGAGCTCCGGTTCCTTCCCGTGCTTGTGATCGTTCCCCAAGGGAGGCCCGTGGAGAAATGGCTTTCCCTGGGATTCGACGATATCGTGACCATCCCCATCTCCCGAAAACTCTTGGAGACCCAGGTGACGAGCTGGACAGAGCTTTCTGAGGAGACGGCGGGAAGGTTCCGAGAGCTCGTGGAGACCGCGCAGGTTGGGTTTTACCGCACCACCCCGGAGGGCAAAATCCTTTATGCCAACCCGGCCTTGGTGAAGCTCCTTGGCTATGAATCCCTCGCCGAGCTAGCTCAACGGGATCTTTCTCGCGAGGGATTCGCTCCGGAATCGCCGCGGACACGCTTCCAGGAGGCCGTGGAAAAAGAAGGGGTTGTCACGAACTATGAGGCCGTTTGGCTCACCAGGGACGGGCAGAAAGTCTTCGTTGTGGAGTCCGCGCGAGCTGTACGGGACAAAAGCGGCAAAGTTTTGTACTACGAAGGGACCGTCCAGGACATAACTCCTTTGCGCCGCTACCAGGAAAAACTCGCCAAGATTGGGGATTTTGGGCGGAAGCTTGTTCTGGCCCGCACCACGGAAGAGGTGGCCCAGGCTGTGGTGAACGCAGCCCGCGACATCTTGGGCCTTCAGGATTGTGGGATTTTCGTGATCGAAGGAGAGCAGGTAACGCTTCTAGCCCACTCCTTGGGAACTCCACCTGGGCCTTCTTCGCTTCCCCTTCACTCCGAGCGCGGCGTCGTGCCTTATGTGGCCCGGACTGGAAGGGCCCTCTACCTTCCCGATGTGCGCAACGATCCCCGGTTCATTCCCGGCGCGCTTCCCAGCCAAAGCGAGCTTTGTCTTCCCTTGAAAATTGGGGAGCGCGTAATCGGGGTTTTAAACCTCCAAAGTCCGGAGCTTGCGGCTTTTGGTGCGGAGGAGACGCGGCTGGCTGAGGCCTTGGCCGATGTGGCCGCCATCGCCTTGGAAAATGCCCGCCTATTTGAGGAGATCACGAAAGCCAAGGAGAACCTGGCCCGCGAGGCCGCGGAGCGGAAGAAACTGTTGGAGCAGGTGGTGGCCGCGTTCTCCGCGGCCATGGGCCTCAAGGACCCGTTCACCGCCAAGCACCAGGAGCGCGTGGCGCGTCTGGCGTGCGCGATAGCTGAGGAACTTGGGCTTCCGCCGGAACAGGTGGAGGGGCTGCGTGTGGCCGCTCTTCTCCACGATGTAGGAAAAGTTTTGGCTGTGCCCAACGAGATTTTGAGCAAGCCGGGCAAACTCAGTGACCACGAGATGGCCCTCATCCGCACCCATCCGGATGTGGGCTACGAGCTTTTGTGCAATGTGGAGTTCCCCTGGCCGGTGGCGGAAATCGTTCGGCAGCACCACGAACGGCTGGACGGCTCGGGTTACCCCCGCGGCCTTAAAGGTGAGGAAATACTCCTTGAAGCACGAATTTTGGCGGTAGCCGACGTGGTGGAGGCCATAAGCTCGTTTCGCCCCTACCGACCAGCTCTGGGTTTGGACAAGGCTTTCGAGGAGATCCAAAACGCGGAGAAGTATGACCAAAACGCAGCCAGCGCCTGTCGGGCCGTGTTCGCCCGGGGCTTTACCTTTGGCTAGGGCGGGAGGATTCGAACCTCCGATCGCGGGTCCAAAGCCCGCTGCCTTACCGCTTGGCTACGCCCTAGCCCTGGTGGAGGTGGGGGGAGTTGAACCCCCGTCCGAAAACACCTTGGCCTCGGCCTCTACAAGCTTAGCCCGTGTTTTTCCTCTCGGGCCTCGCGCTCCCACGGGCAGGATCGCTCGGCCCCAAGCCCCATAAGTTCTCGCCCTCGGCCCCGGGGCCAGGGCCCTTGGGCTAGCCCGCTTGGGTCACGCCCAACGATCCCCCGCGGGCGAGGGGACCGCGGACGGCTTACGCACTAGTTCAGGGCGTAAGCAGGAACGTAAGCGTAGTCGGCATTTATTTTGCCGTTCCCGTGGTTTTAGGAGCGAACGGGAGCTCCGCTTGCTACCTCGGCCTCGGTGTTCCCGTCGAGTCCGGTCACCCCCATGCTCTTTATTATACTGCCTAAAGCCCCGTCGGCTCCACACCGTTGGCTCGCCCCGTCCCTCCCCCATATCATCGCGTATGGAAAGCATCCAGGCAAAACTGCGGGAATGGGTGGAACGCGAAGGACGGGTTCTGAGCGAGGAGTTCCTGCGGGTTGATAGCTTCCTCAATCATCGTATTGATCCGCGTTTCGTCATCCTTGCTGCCCACGGGATTTGTCAAGCCTTCGCCGGCCACGACATCACCTGTGTTCTCACCGCAGAGGCTGCAGGAAACGTCATCGCCTACGAAGTGGCTCGGGAACTCGGGGCGTATGCCCTTTATGCCAAGAAGGGCCGGGCCGCCACCATGGCCGGGGCCCTCCGCCGCACCATCATTTCCCCCACCAAAGGCACCACCACGGAGCTTTTCCTTTCCCGCGAATACTTGGGCCCCGCGGAGCGGGTCCTCGTCGTGGACGATTTCTTGTTTCGGGGAACCACCAGCGCAGCCCTGGCAGAAATGGTCCTGGAAGCCCAGGCCACTCTCGTGGGATTTGCCTTCGTGATCGAGAAAAAATTGGGCGGAGGGCGAAAGGTTTTGGCCCGGTTCGGCGTTCCCATCGTGAGTTTGGTCAAGGTAGCCCGCATGGATCCCGAAACGGGGAGAATCGAATTCGCCGAGGAGTGAGTCATGAGGCTTTCTCCTGCTGAATTTGTGGAAAAAGCGGTGGAGGAGATGCGGGAGGCGCTGCCCACGGGCCGGGCGGTGGTGGCCTGCTCCGGTGGGGTGGACTCCACGGTTTGTGCGGTTCTAGCCCATCAGGCTTTCGGGGACCGCGCCCACCCCGTGTTCTTGGACACCGGGTTCATGCGGGCCGAGGAGGCCCAGGCCGTGGAGAAAGCGCTGGGGCGATTAGGAATCCGCTTGGAAATATTCCCCGTGGCCTCCCGGTTCTTTCAGGCCCTGGCCGGGGTTACCGATCCGGAGGAGAAGCGCAAAAGATTTCGGGCCACGTTTTATGGGGTGTTGGCGGAGATCGCCGCGGAGAAAGGAGCCCGGGCTTTGATCCAGGGAACCATCGCTGCCGACGTGGCCGAGACCCAGGCCGCGGTGAAGACCCACCACAACGTCCTGGATTTGGAGCCGCAAGTTTGGCCAAAGGAGCTCTTGGTTCTGGAACCGGTGCGGTCCCTTCTCAAGCCGGAGGTGCGGGAGGTGGCGCGTTACCTTGGCCTTCCCGAGGAATTCATACGGCGCCGGCCCTTCCCCGGCCCGGGCCTGAGCGTGCGGGTCGTGGGCGAGGTCACCCCGGAACGGGTGGAGCTTCTCCGGCGGGCCACAAAGATCGTGGAGGAAGAAACCGCGGATCTTCCGGCATTTCAGGCCTTCCCCGTGCTTTTGGCCGAGAAAGCCACCGGCCTGCGGGAGGAAAGGCGTCACTACGGGGAGGTTTTGGCGCTGCGTTTCGTGCGCTCCGAAAATGCCCTCTCCGCCGAAGTGCTTTTTCCTCCCTGGGAAAAACTCCAGTCCCTCGTGGCCCGACTTCTTCAGGAGCTCCCCGCTCTCAGTCGGGTCCTTTACGACCTGACCCCCAAACCGCCCGCCACCATCGAGTGGGAGTGAAGCTACCCCTGCGGCCGGCTTCCTGGTTTCGTCAGAGGAAGGCCAGCCTGGCAAAGGGGGCACCGTTCAGGGGGATAAGTATCCAGGTCCAGGCGAAGAAGGGAGAACAGAGGAAAGGGAAGGTCCTTGGCTATGGGGCCGCGGCGGTCCACAATGCACGCGGCCGCTACCACCTTCCCTCCCAAAGATGCCACCACTTCCGCCGTTTCCAAGGTGGACCCGCCGGTGGTCACCACGTCCTCGGCCAAGAGGACCCGTTCTCCGGGCGCAATGGCGAAACCCCGGCGCAATGCGAGCTTTGGTCCCTCCCGCTCGGCAAACATGGCCCGCACCCCCAAGGCTCGGGCCAGCTCGTGGGCTACGATGATTCCGCCCAGGGCTGGTCCCACCACCACGTCCACGGAAAAACCCTGCACTTTTTGGGCCAATGCTTTTCCCACGGCTTCCGCATACCGTGGATACTGCAAAAGGCGGGCGCACTGAATGTAGCGCGAGGAATGGAGCCCTGAGGAGAGAAGAAAATGGCCCTCCAAAAGGGCCCCGGTGGTGCGCAAAAGATCCATCACCTCTTCCGCGCGCATCCGCGCACCTCCGCAAGGCTTTTCACCCTTCGCGCCCCTAGCCACTCCTTCATTTCCTTGAGGATGCGGGGAATGGCCAAGGGATCGAAAAAATTGGCGGTTCCCACCTGCACGGCATGGGCGCCGGCGAAGATGAACTCCAAAGCGTCCTGACCGGTGGTGATCCCGCCGCAGCCGATCACAGGGATGCGCAAGGCCTTGCAAAGCTCGTACACGATGCGAAGGCAGAGGGGCTTTATGGCCGGGCCGGAGAGGCCGGCCAGGATATTGGAGAAAACGGGAGCCCGCCGCTCAAGGTCAATGGCCATCCCGCGGAAGGTGTTGGTGGCCACGATGGCATCGGCCCCCGCTTCCTCCGCGGCCTTCGCGGAGGCCAGGTGGTCCCCTTCCGGCGAGATTTTGGCCCAAAGCTCTCCCGGCCAGGCTTCCCGGGCCGCGGCCACCCGGGAAAAAATCTCCTCCGCAGAAAGCACGGAGGGCTTTCCCGGCACGTTGGGACAAGAAAGGTTCAGCTCTAAAGCTTTTGCCTCTTTGGGGATGCGGCGGGCGATCTCTCCAAATTCCTCGGCGCTTTCACCATAAACGCTCACCACTACTGGAACACCAAATCGTAAGAGGCGCGGGAAAATTTCGGCAACAAACACGTCAACCCCGGGATTTTCTAGACCAATGGAGTTCAAAAGGCCGCAGGGCGTTTCCCAAACACGGGGCTGAGGATTTCCCGAGCGGGGCCGTAAAGTGAAGGTTTTGGTAACCAAGGCCCCAAGGCACGAAAGGTCGTAAAGCTCGGCGTATTCCTCGCCGAATCCGAACGTTCCGGCCGCCGGCATGACCGGCGAAGAAAGCCGGATCTTCCTGAGCTCTACGGTGAGATCAAGCTCCATGAAAAACCTCGTTCGCAAGGAAAATCGGGCCCTCCCGGCATAGCCTGGCCGGCCCTTTTTTCGTGAAAATCGTGCAGCCAAAACACGCGCCGATCCCACAGGCCAGGCGTTCCTCCAGGGACACATAAAGCGGAATCCCCGCAGCCTGGCATTTCTTGTGGAGAGCCTCGAGCATGGGCCGAGGACCGCAGGCGTACACGGCCGCGTACCCGCGGGGCTCGAAAAAATCCGTGATCATCCCGGAGAAAGTCCCAGGATACCTGCCGGGCTTTTCCGTGGCCACCTGAACTTTTCCGAAGGGGAGGAACTCCTCCACGAGGAAGGGCTCGTTCCGAAAACCAAGGAAGATGTCCAGAGGAGGGCCGAACGCTTTTGCCGTGAAAAGCAAGGGAGCGAGGCCGATCCCCCCGCCCACCAATGCCACCTTTCCTTCTGCGCGGGACCAGCCGTTCCCCAAAGGGCCGAAAACGTGGAGGACATCGCCCGGCCGAAGGCGAGAAAGCAGTTTTGTTCCCTCGCCTCGCACAGTGTAGGCAAAGCTCAAAGAATCCCGGGAAAGATCGAACACGCTCAGCGGCCGGCTGAGGAGGGGATGAAAGCTCCAGGCCCGCACAAGAAAGAACTGGCCCGGATTAGCGGTGAATTCTCCCCCCACGCGAAGGACGAACACTCCGGGCCCCACCGCCCGCTGCTCCAGAACCGGCGCCGCGCGGAACGCTACCGCAGACATTGGGCCAGATCCTCCCGCATGGCCAGGACCGCCTCCCGGGCATAGTGGGGGAAACGCTCTGCCGAATCAGGCTTCCCGCGATGAGCCCCAAGAATGGCACGGGCGGCCACAACCACTGCACCATTCCCCTCCCGAAAGGCCGGAGCCACATCCCGCGCCCTTCCGCCTTGGGCCCCATATCCGGGAACGAGGAAAAAGAGCGTGGGAAAGCGGGGACGTAAGCGAGCCAAAACCTCCCGATGCGCGCCGACCACAGCGCCGATGAGACTATAGCCACATTCCCCACGGAATTTCTCGCCCCAAAGGGCCACCCTTTCCGCCACATGCTCGTAAAACGGTCGGCCGTCGACGAGGAGATCCTGGAATTCCGAAGCCGTCGGGTTTGAGGTGCGCACAAGCACAAAGAACCCGTGCTTTCCACTCTCGAGATACGACAAAAAGGGAGTGAGAGCATCGAAGCCAAAGAGCGCGTTTATCGTGAGGAAATCCGCGGAAAACTCTCCGCCGAAATGTGCTTTGGCGTAGTGAGCGGCGGTGGAGGCGATATCGCCCCGCTTCACATCACCGATGACGATGAGGCCCTCTTTGCGAAGCCAGCGCAAAAGATCCCGATAGGCCTGAAGGCCTTCCACGCCTAAGGCCTCGAAGTGCGCAATTTGCACCTTATAGCAGGCCACAAGATCCGCGGTGGCGGCCACGATCTCCTGGGAGAAGGCAAGAGCCGCCTGAGCCGGGGAGGAAAATTTCTTGAGGAAACCGGGCGGATAGAGGTCCTCCGCGGGATCGAGGCCAACACAAATGGGGCCTCGTTCCTCAACTCTTTTGTATAACCTGTCGATGATCGTCATAGTCCCGGCCAAGCACGTGTCCATTCCAGAAAATCACGACGCCGCGGCGGATCGTGGCCCAGATTCGCCCCCAAAGCCGCGTTCCCACAATCGGGGTGTTCCTGCTCTTGGAAAAGAAAAAATTCTCGTCCACAACGAAACTTTCGTCCTCTTCCACCAAAACACCATCGCCATCGTAGCCCACCCGCACAAGGCCTTTTCTCAGGCCCATGATGCGCGCTGGGCCCAAGGAAAGGTAGCGGGAAAGTTCGGACAAGCTGAGAAGTCCCTGGCGCACAAAATTGGTGAAAAGGAGGGGGAAAGCCGTCTCGATTCCGGAGATCCCGGGGGCACCCTGAGCTTTGTCCTGCGCGGTGTGTGGAGCGTGGTCCGTGGCTACAGCCTCGAATGCTCCGCGCAAGAATGCGCGCACCAGGGCCAGCCGGGCCTCCTCCCGGGGAAGGGGCGGGTTCACCGCGTACTCACCAAAAGCCTCCCGAGATAGGCAAAGATGATGCGGAGTGACCTCGGCGGTGACCGGTACTCCCGCAGCTTTGGCCTTTTGCACCATCTCCACGGAGCGTGGCGAGCTCAAATGCTGGAGATGAAGGAAACCTCCCGTGGCCTGAGCAAGGTGAAGATCCCGCTCCACCATGAGTTCCTCGGCCAAGTCTCTCTCCAGCCCGGAAAACTCGGGATGGGAGAGAATCCTTTTCCCCAACGAGGTGGCCAGGCGTAGGGCTTGAGCCATGAGGTCCGCCCGCTCCACCCCTTTTCCGTCATCGGAAAAGGCCCACACAAACGGGGCCAGCGCCGGAAAATCCGTGAGTTTCTCCCCGCGAAGGCCCACGGTGATCGCCCCCACGGGATAGATCTCCACGAGCCCCAAAGACCGCGCTTTTTCCAGGATGTAGCGGGCCACGTCCGGGGAATCGCAGGGAGGGTTGGTATTGGCCATCACGGACACCGCAGTAAAGCCGCCGTGGGCGGCGGCCCAGGAACCGGTCTGAAGATCCTCCTTTTTAGGGAATCCAGGGTCGCGGAAATGGGCGTGCAGATCAACGAAACCCGGGAGAAAAGTCCGCCCTTCCCCGTCGAGAACCAAAGCTCCCGGCCAGGAGAAATCGCGGCCCAGCGCGGCAAACACGCCATCCCGAATGGCCACGTCGCCGCGCCACTCGCCCTGGGCATCCACCACCCGCACGTTGCGGATAAGAAGCAAATTCACACCCGGACCCGCTCGCCACAAAGGGAGCAGCGGTATTCCTTTGTCTCGCGGTCCACCAGGATGAACTCCGGGGTTATGTAGCTTTCGGTGGAGGTGATGCAGCGTGGGTTACGGCAGCGGATGAGGCCGGAAACTCGCTCAGGAAGGCCGGGCTTCACCTTCCGCACCACTTTTCCGCCGGCGATGTAGTTCACGGTGATCCCCGGATCAAGGAGGCCCAGTTTCGTGAGGTCCAAATCCAAAACGCCGGTGATCTTGATCATGTCCTTTTTGCCGAGCTTTGTGCTGGGAACGTTCATGAGGAGGGCCACGGTGAGTCCCTTTTCCCCGAGGCCGAGCTCCTCGAAGATGCGCATTCCCATCCCGGCCCGGATGTGGTCGAGGACGATCCCCTCTTGAATCGGGTCGACTCGGAGCATCTATGCCACCCCCAGGATGCTGAGGATGAGAGCCATCCGCGCGTACATCCCGAACCGGACCTGCTGAAAGTAAACCGCCCGGGGATCGGCATCCACGGCGTAGGAGATCTCGGTCACCCGGGGAAGGGGATGCATGACGATGGCGTCCTCTTTGAGGAGTTTCAGGCGCTCGGGAGTGAGGATGTAGAAATCGCGCAGGCGAAGATAGTCTTCCTCGTTAAAGAAACGCTCCTTTTGCACGCGGGTCATGTAGAGGACATCGATGTGGGGCAAGGCCTCCTCCATCTGTTCCATTTCCTCAAAAGGAAGGCCTTGCGC
>JACIWM010000036.1 GCA_014360945.1 Candidatus Bipolaricaulota bacterium | reverse complement strand
CTGAGGTCCTCCTGTATTTCTATGAGTCTTGTGACGTCCATTAGTGAGATGATGCCTCCCTCGTCGAGGGGTATGGCCCATCCTGTGAAGTATCTCTCATCTATTTTGAATGTGTGGATTGGCTGTGGCAGGTTTTTGTTTTTCAGGTTTTCCTTCCAGAGTTCCTTTAGATCCACTTTGAGGTTTTTCATTGCAGTGTTTCTGTGCAGGGGTTCTCCATTTTTGTCGAGGACTGCGATTGCTTCTTCAAGGTTTTCTACGACTTTCCTGAAGAATTTCCAGGTCCTCTCCATCCTCTTCTGGTTTTTTATTCTTTCTGCATCTACTCTGTTGAGTCTGTAGGCTGTGAAGGTTATTATTATGATTATGAGTGCAAGGTTCAGTGCTGCGATGAAAACTTCTGCGGAGAAGGGGAGGTATCTCTTGCTGCTGATTATTATGAATGATGTGATGGTTACGGCGCCTATGATGATTGGGATGAGCATTCTCCCCGTGTAACCTCCTATGTTATGGGAGTATATTGGTTCGACGACCCCCTTTGATGGGTGGGTGCTGAGCAGTCCTACTGCCACAAATACCATCATTGCAGAGGATGTTATGCATATTCTGAACTGTGGTAATGTGTCTGCTATGCCTGTAATGCTTGAGAGGAATGATGCATATGCCACTGTGCCTGCAGTGTAGCTGATGATCTGGGCTGCAGAATAGTATCTTATGGTGAACAGCACTACGGCTATTGCGTAGGCTGCGATTATTGTTGAGGTGATAGTGCAGGCTGCTGGGAGGTGGAGGTTGAGGAGTCCCTGCATGCATTTACAGTTTACACTCATCTGCAGCAGTATCAGGAGAACTGCAAGGATCAGAGATGTTATTTCCATTGAGGTCCTCACTGTGATGATTGAGATGGCCAGAAAGATGAAACTTGTGAATACCACTGGATTTGTATCCAGGAAGTGTCTTATTTCAACCAGACTCGATGGTCCTGTTAACCATAAAATCAATGAAAGTATCGATAATATCAGGACAAAAATGCTCATTGAGAGCGTTAGTTTCCCATCAAGAGATTTTAAGTTTATATCTTTTAGCGGCATTTTAATCACCATTTCACTTATAAACCCTGATTTCATAAATATTTTTTGAAATAATCTCTAAATGGAAGATTTAAAAGTATTAACATGGTATTTTCCTGTTTTAGATTATAATACCTGAAAATTCTTGATATTAGATTTATTGGAGGGCAATGCTCGATTTTTAATATTCTTATGTAACTTATGAATCTGTTGATCTGTATGGTTACATAAGACACTTCGTTTGTACCCAAAGGCATGCTTTAAAGTCTCCTTCAGGTATCTACTGTGATAAATCTCAGGAGGTGGAAATTGCATGCGTAATGGAACACTTCTGCTTGCAGCTCTCCTTGCAGTCTTTATACTTGCAGGTTCATCGGCTGCAGCAGATGTGGGTGTTGAACTCGATAAGAATAACACGAAGCCGGTGTATAACTCGACCCTCAGGGTTAAGGTCATAGCGAAGGCAGGCAATCAGAACGTGCAGAACGCCGTTGCAACTGTTAAGGTTCCCGAGGGCCTGGTCCTCCAGGACTACTACACAGGCCAGGGCTACTATGACCTCGAAACAGGTACCTGGGAAATCGGGGACATCCCTGCATATGAGGAGAGGTCCCTGACACTTGTGTGCCTCCTCAACACAACAGGAAATGTCACAGTGAGGGCCAATGTGACTGCAGATGGTGATGAGAACCCTTCCAACAACAATGCCCAGTTGAAGTTCAGGGTCAGGGGGATTGCGGATCTTGAACTCAATGTGACCAGCAGTAAACAGAGTGCAAGGCTTGGTGATACGGTCACATTCAATGTGAAACTCAAGAACAGGGGCCCCCACGCCGCAAATAACATCAACATTGCCAACTTCTTCTCAGGCGGCCTTGCGATTCAGAGTTACAGTTACACTACAGGTTACTTTGATGATGTCGCGAGGGAGTGGATCCTTGAGACCCTTGATGCCGGTGAGGAGGCCACCCTCACAGTTATGTGCCTTGTTAACAGGACAGGTGATCTCTCTGACTATGTTTCGGTGCGTGAGGTGGATGAGGGTGATGTGAATGTCTACAACAACATGGCCCGTGCCTCAGTCTCTGTTAAGGGAACTGACCTGGACCTTGACCTCTCTGTGAGTAAACCGAGGGCCTATCAGGGTGACGTGGTCAATGTGGTATGCCGTGTTAAGAATAATGGTCCTGAGGCCGCACAGAATGCCAGGGTCAACCTGCAGCTACCGGCTAACCTGCAGGTCCAGAACGTGCAGGTGGACAGGGGCACCTACAGTAACGGTGTCTGGGTCATCGGTGACCTTGCAGACAACGAAGCAGCACTCATCAATATAACAGCAAGGGTGGTCTCAGCAGGTAACTTCACAGTGAACGCCACTGCGGTTTCGCCTGCAATAGACGACAGCAACCCCGTGAACAACGACGATACAGCGCTGATATCTGCAGCGATACCTAAGAAGGCCCTCAAGGTGAGGATAAAGAACAACTCTGCAGTGACCATCAGGGTGCTCTTATATGTGAGCATCAATGACCACGGCAAACTCACCAGGAAGACCTACAACTTCTACCTGAAGAAGGGCCTCAGCAGGGACCTCAGCCTGGGATACTTCCAGCTCGGCACCACTGCACTCTTCAAGCAGTACACCTACAACACCAATTACAGGCCAAGGACGATATCCTATGAGAACACCTACAACACCACAGATATTAAAACAAGCAGAGTCAGTGTTTCAGGAGTCAAGGGAAGACAGAAGGCACCTGTTGTCAGGATAAGCACTTTATACTTTGATGAAAATGGATCAAATTTAACCTGATCCATATCTTTTTTTATTTAGTAATTCAAAATATCATATACTGACTTATTATAGGGGGTATCATGAAAAAATTTTGTGAGAAGTGTGGGACTCCTTATAATGAGGGGGCTAAGTTTTGCAGGAAATGTGGAACAAGGCTTTTAAATGATACTATTTCTGAGATTATTAGATTAGCTAAAGAGTTTAAAGCATGGCATTTTCTTCATAAAGGTAATGTAACATCCTTACCATCCTTATTGAAAAGTAAAGAAACTGTTGAAGGGATGCTTACAGGGAAATATAAAAAACCTGAGAATAAGAAGCCTGAGCCTGTATTATTAGTATTTACTAATAAAAGGATTTTATTTGTATCTAAAAGGAATATTTCTATTGAACTTCCCTATGAAAAGGTAAAATCAATTGGGTTGAAAAAGGGAATTCGGCGTAGTTC
This sequence comes from Candidatus Bipolaricaulota bacterium, assembly GCA_014360945.1. Classification (GTDB taxonomy): domain Bacteria; phylum Bipolaricaulota; class Bipolaricaulia; order Bipolaricaulales; family Bipolaricaulaceae; genus DTER01. Next base: position 8,164 of record JACIWM010000036.1, on the reverse strand, counting down.
AATAGATATAATATTGGACAATGAGACATTGCATATTTCAGATATAGGTAATAAGAATCTTGACAAAAATTCCGATTTGATTTGTGAAAAATTTAATCTAGGGACTTCAGAGGAATCTGAAGAAGATAAAAAATCAGAGGAACCTGAAAAAGATAAAAAAGAATCTGCTGATGATCCTAAATTAGATGAAATTAGGAAAATTGCTGAAAAATTTAAGGTTAATAAGGTAGAAATAAAATATCTTCCGAAAATTTTAGAGAACGAAGAGAAAGTTGCGATAATTACCACGGCTTTTCATAAAAGATGGGGTATTCTTGTTGCAACAGACCGCAGGGTTATATTTTTTAGTAAGGGGTTATTCCATGAACAGATTGAAGATTTCTTTTATGATAAAATAACATCTGTTAAACAAAAGAAAGGTTTCGTTCTTGGTTCAATCAGGATTTATACTTCAGGAACTAAAACAAAGATTAAACACATTCCAGCAAGTGAAATCAATACTTTTGCTAACTTTATAAGATCAAGATTGACGGATAAATCATCAAAAGAAAAGTCAATAGTAACTCCCTTGGATGAAATTAAAAAGGCAAAGGAACTTTTAGATATTGGAGTCATAACGGAGGAAGAATTTGAAAAAATAAAGGAAAAGTATCTTAATTTATAGATTTTAGGTGCTTTAATCCTTTCAGTCATCTTCTTCGTTAGAGGTATTCCTGCTACCAATCTTTGGTTTCTTCTTCAATTAAGCTCATTAGAATTCACTGTAGATGGTGAATTAAGTCATTTATTAAATCCCTCGTAATTTTTAGTGATTTTAGATTTGTAGAATTAATTTTTAGTTCTAGTTCTTCTTTTTCGTTTATATTATCAAAGGCCATATTTTCTTTTAAAATTATCCATTTATCTAGTTCAAGCGGCTTTATTTTGTCTTTAAGGGATGTAATTATTTTTGGATATTCGGTACCGTCGTTAGTATGATGATAGGCTTCATCAATTAAAAAATCTAAAAATTCGTAATCTAGTTGATTTTGTTCGGAAATGGCATCAAAGAAATAATAGTCCATTAAATTGAATAACCATCCTTCGACTTTTCCCCCTTTACGTATTACAGAATCATAATTTATGACATAGTTTATTTCATCACTAGCTAATGAATAGAGTCTTCCGAGTACTATGTCAATTAAATCTATGATTATTTTTACCTTTGATGTTTCGAACCTTTTTTGTTCAGGTTCAAAATTATCAAATAGAAATTTCATTAGTTTTGATGAAAACAAATTCAGCAAATCTGAGGTTTTTTTGATATCATCAACGTTAGGAATCGGGAAATTTTTCATTATGTCGCTGTTCATGTGTCTTCCATCACCATATATCCTTAGCCATAGATAATACAGATTACTATTAATAATAATTAAAAAAAGGTTGGTAAATTCTTTTTTGATAAATAAATTTTTAATTTCGCTGCTTTTGTATGGTTTTTTATTCCAAGCGTTGTACCAATAATTCCCACTTGTTCTTATCCATATTTTTTCGCCACTGTTAATTAAATCCTTCAGATTATAACTAGTTTTAACAACCTTTTTTAGTATTTTTGCGTTTTCTCCTATTTTGGGCAATCTATGCTTCTTGGAAAATTCGTTACTTGATAAACCTGAATTTGTCAGTAAATAGTCATTAGCATAGCTGTATTTGATTTTAGATAAATTTGGGGTTTCTCTAAACATTTTTGATGTGAAGAATTTACAATTAGAGTTTTTCCCTTTGTTTTTCATAAAAATTAGCGAAACTGAAAGAGTCATTCCCTCAAAAAACCTGCATTTGTCTCTATCAAATGTGGCAATATAACATTCAGCAAAATTTTTGTACACCTTATTTCTAGTACTGGAAAAATCTTTGCTGTATGTTATAGCCGCCGTTATAATAAATGTTAAATTACCAAAGTTAGATAATAGATCTATGCATCTTTCCACAAAAATTGCAGAAATATCTTTGAGGTTTTTATGTCTATCTTTAAGCAGTTTCTTTTCGATATCTTTAAGAATGTTTCCATAGGGAGGATTACCAATTATTAAATCAAATCCAGTTTTTCCTGAAAATACTTCTGGAAAATTGAGTATCCAATGGAAAGCATTTGTTTGATTTACTTCATCAATATTTAACCCATGTTCTTTTGAAAACTTCTCATCGAATTTATTATAGAATAGTTTGTCTATCTTTTCAATGAGATCATTGATCGCTGAAGCCTGTCTGGAATTCAGCGACACTATTAAGATGGAAACAAGTTTCTCTTTTATACTTAAGACTCTTTTTATATCAGTCCATTTGATTTTGTCCTGGTTGAAAATGAGATTTAAGTCATCTATATCTCTTTTTATATCCCCCTCTAACCCAAGGCCTTTACTGCAGGATTCTAAATATTCCATAAGTTCATCAAGGACGTTTATCTTATCGACGATATATTTCTTATCTTTTTTTTGGGCTCCTGAAAATGAAAAGAGATCTATTTTGTCCTTTCCAATGCTATCGTAACCTATTAGTGAGTTTCCTTCTCTGAGATTGAAGTGAACGTTGGGGAATCTTAAAAAAACGTCTCTGTCCTTCTTTGATGGTTTGAAGTGTTTTGCTATACTTAGGAAAAATCTTGCTCTCGCAACTTTAAGTGCTGCAGGGTTTATATCAACACCATATATGTTCCTTGAAAGTATGATGAAGAATTTCAAGTAAAGGTTGAAGTGCTCATTATCTATCTCAAGAAGGTCAATGTTCTTTAGTTCACCTTTTTCGTCTGTAATAGTGATTTCAAAACCTTTGAGTCCAAGCTCATAAGCTCTGTTTTTTAATTTCTGGTATATATCAACAAGAACATCTATGGCGCTTTCCAAGAAATGTCCTGAACCAACAGCAGGGTCAAGTATCTTTATATCCCGAAGTTTATTGAAAAGGGATATGAGAGTATTTGGATCTGCATTTTCAATTAAACTTTCAATGCTGGTGTGATCAGTTTCCATTGATTCAAGAAGATAGGGTTCAATTGTTTCCCTTGCTATGAATGAAGTTATTTCCTCAGGGGTGTAATATGATCCTGTTTTTTTCTTTACATCTGCAGTTATCAACTTTTCATAGAGAGCGCCCAGCACATATTCATCAATGTCACCTTCTATCCAGTCCCTACTCTCAAAGAGGTTTAAGATGGGTATTCCTGTTTTTATTTTCTTAGGATCTTCATTTAAGAGGATATCAGTGATATTTTCCTGATAAAAGCACTTGTCAGGTATATCCACAATTTCGAATTCTTCCTCACTACCCATGAATATAGCAGGACCTATAACCACAACTCTTCCGATATGTTCATCCTCGTAGTACTGTTCCCTTTCGTTGTCACGTATCTTGTCAAAGAAGTATTCAAGGAACTCCTTGTAACTTTTAAATCCACTTTCATCAAGACGCTTCTGAGAAAGCTCCCTGAACATGGTTATGAGGTATTTATCATCATTATTAAAGAATCCAAGTGCCTGTAAATACCAGAGAGTCATCATCTGCATAAGAAAGTCATCAGCAAATTCTATGCGCTTATTCTCTTCGGATATTCCCTTAATATTTTCAGCAAGATAATTTCTTGTATTCTGAAAAAGAATGTAGAACTCCTCAATAATATCCTTTCTATCGAAAAGCGCATCAATATTAGTTTTTGAGGGATTAGTTATTGTCTTTTTAATTTTATTAACAAAACTTTTATTTATTTTGTTGAGTGATCTTATTATATGCTTATTTTTACGATGGTCCTTGATTAGGAGTTTTTCGCCGTAGAGAATGAATGAGATTCTTGGAGTGTAGCCACTTATAGGCGCGTGATAATTCTTTATTGATGTAAATTCTCTCCTATCTTCTGCTTCAATGAATAAGAAGCCTTCATAGATATTGAGTTCTGGTTCACTTAGTTCAGGTATTAAATATAGGTCGTAATCCCTGCCGCTTATCTCAATTTTTTTTGAATTATAGTTTTTAAGGCCTCTTTCAAGAGTTTTTATTATATCCACAGTACCAACCCCTCATTTTAGATTCAACTTTAAGCGAGGCATCCCCCAGAACCTCTTTAGCACTGAGATAATCATGAAGTGAATCCACGATTTTATTTACATCGTTTATTTCAATTTCATTCCCCCTCATTCTGATTAGACCCTCACTTATGAGATACGATTTTATTTTTCCAGAATATGATCTTGATGGAAGCCTTGAGACGGTGTTATATACGCGCCTAAATTTATTCATGTCTGATATTTCTTCTCTTTTTAATAATAATGCATTGGAAAGGTCTCTGAGGAATCCTATCTGGGTTTCAGTTACACTTTTAAGGTAATCAATCACTTTATCAGTATTCTTTTTGAATTTTTCAAGACCCTGGATTGCTTTATCAACCTTATAGGGCTTAGAACTCTTTGATTTTAGGAGTTCAAGAAGTTTAAGAGGAGTTGACTCCTTAATTTCACCGTCTTTTAATGTGAGGATCTGTTTTTTTACTTTATATGGTCCTTTGTAGTATTCATAAATGGCTGTGAGCCCCCTATCATTTTCTATGTATGTGTAGTAATTCCCATCCATTTTTTCAACTTCAGAAAAGTCCTCTGGAGTGTATCCTAACTCGTATTGTATTATGTTCAGCAGTTTGTAATCCTCAAGCTGCTCCCTTGAGATTTTGTCAGGCATGAAACCTTTAATTTCAGTTGAAAGTCCATATTCTTCAAGCTTTTCCATCGGAATTTTTGATAAGTCTTTGATCTTTTCTCCGAATGTTTCTATGTTGATCTTCTCTTCGGGAGATAGAATCCTAACGTCTTTACCTACAACAAGTGTTATGTCCTCTATTTTTTCGTTAAGTTTGTTCAGTATTCCAACCAGGACCTCTATCTCTCCAGAGGGCATGTAGTTAACAACTGTGATGTCCTTTTCATTTCCTATCCTGTTAACTCTTCCAACTCTCTGGACTATGATCATTGGATTCCAGGGGAGGTCGTAGTTCACAACTGCATCTGCATCCTGGAGGTTGATGCCTTCACTGAGTGCATCGGTTGTTATGAGGATTTCGATGTCCCCAGATTTTTTTACTTCATTCCAGCCATTATTGGAGCTTGGTGAGAATCTTTTTATATAATTTATCTTTGTTGAAGTTTCTGTTTCACCTGTTACCAACCCTATTTTCAGTCTATTACCATCTTTAAGCCAGGGGTGGAGGTCAATTTCATTTTTTATCCAGTATAGCAAGTTTTTATAGATGTAGTAAGCAGTATCCTTGTACTGGGTGAATATGACAATCTTCTTGCCGTTAAGACTAGGCACATTAATCTTTGTTGATTTGAATTCAGGGTTTCCGATGATGCTTTTAAGTGCTCTAAGTTTTGGATCATCTTTGTAAGTGAAGATTGGCATCTCGATTATATCGTCTTTTTGTAAGGGTATTTTTCCAAGGGTTTTAAACTCGGATCTTTCCATTTCCTTGAGATTGTCAATACTGTTGAAGACTTTATCCATTGTTTTCAAGTCTTTCTCCATTAGATCCAGTATTATTTCAATACCTGACTTCAGAGGATTTGTTTCTGATTTGGCATAACTCTTAATTATATCTATTATCCTGTCAAATCTTGTAATCTCTTCTTCTAGGCCATATTCATCCATTATTTCATCAAGATCCTTTTTTATATTCGCCTTTTCCATTGCAACTTCCAGAACTCTTTTGAATGTGGTTCTGTCCAATGTTTTCTTGTTCTTAAATAGCTCATAGAAAATCTTTTCTTTCTCATATATCCTTCTGAGTGTTGTTTCGAAAGGGTATATGCCGCTTTCAAGTCTTTTTCCCAGTAAAAGTTTCAGCAGGTCAGCTATTTCTATGAGCTTCATTTCAGGTTCTTTCCCGCCTATTTCATCATCTTCAAAAAGAATGTACCTTGAGCCATAGAGTTTTGTGTGTTCAAAGTTGAGCTCTGGCAATGTTTCCTTGAGTAGTTCTATAAACTCTAGGTACTCTTTCTTGTAGAATGCAGAATATTCTAGGCTGAATGGCTGAGGATCTTTAAATATAAGTGGCTTTCCGTTTATCTGGAGGTCCTTGGATTGTTCCAGAATGTATTTCCTTGTTCTAAGGACCATTATTTCGTCCAGTATTTCTTTTTTTATTTTGTTAGCTATTTTTTTGAGTTCTTTTTTCTTGTGAGGATCTGGATCTATTTCTATTTCTTTTTTCAGTTTTGTGTATTGATTTATGAGTTCATCCACTTCTATGCCCTTCAGTCGGAATTGCATGAATGTGTCATCCATGAAGAGGCGTATAAGGTTATAAACGTCTTTTATTGAGTTGTTGATTGGTGTTGCGGTTAAAAGTAGGAATTTATTTTTCGCACCCGTTGTCTTTCGTTGTAATTTACGGGTATTTTTCCATCTTTTAGTGTTGCTATTTCTGTATTTGTGGGCCTCATCAATCACATAGATATCATATTCATCTGCTATCCTTTTTAGACTCTCTTTTTTGAGATTCTGAAACTTTCCAAGTGACATGAATCCTATTTTTCCAAGTGGTGTTTCATTTTCTATTATTTCGTATGCGCTGGTAAGTTCATTGTTGCAGTTTATCAGTCTTTTTTTCTGGCCCTGGAAAAAATATTCCTGGTTTATCAGGAGGTCTTCCCACTGGTTAATGAGTGACGGGGGCAGTATGAGGAGTGCTGATGGTTTTTTATCCTCTGGTTTCCATGTGGGGTGTTTTCCGTTGATGTATTCCTCGATTATCGCTCCTGCAAGGAAACTTTTTCCAAGTCCAACCGAGTCTGCAAGTATAACACCGTTATAGGTGTTTAGGGAGTTTATGGCGTTCATTACCCCTATTAACTGGAATTCCATGAGCACGTCTTTTTTGAGGACATTTTTTACTCTTCCATCAAACCAGTGGTAGACGAGGTACTTGAATAAGAGTTCTGGGTCTATTCTCTGACCTATTCTTGGCTTATGGTCTTTTGCTGTTACTCCAGAGTAGTCTATGATTTTCAGCATGTCCTGACTGAAGTCTGTGGCTTCTTCCCAGAGATCATCAAACCACCTGTTGAGATATAAAACATCTTCTCTTGAGGTTAGAGCTACGTTGAGTTCTTTGTTTTTTGTAAGACCTTGTTTTGTGAAATTGGATGAACCAACAAGTGCAAGTCCTGGGGACTGATATTCTGATGTTGGATTTGTGAGAAATAGATATAATTTCGCATGGAGTTTTGATTTATCAAATAGTTTGATTTCTATTATTTCTTTTGCTATGAGTTTTCTAAGTAGGGTTATGTTTCTTATCTGTTCTTCTGTTATTTTCTCTCCTTGAAGTTCCCCTATCATCTTGTCCTTAAAGAGCTCCCTAAGTTCATAACCCTCTGTAATTTCTTCACCTGTTTGTTTGGTGGTTTCATCTCCCATCACTATTTTTAGGAAGGGCTTTTTTTTGAATTCCGCTGGAAAATCATCCTCTATGAGTGAGAATCCCGTTATGAAGAAGTACCCTATTGCAAATTTGGCCTCTTGACAGTTTTTTAACTGATCTTTTATTAGTCTGACAACCTCGCGGTTTTCTGTATTGTCCATGATTGAAGGGCCAAAATCAATCATCATTTCACCGGCACACCATTATGTAGAACTTCTTTGACTTTAAAAGCGTCATATGTTTTTATCAACAGTAATAGAATGAGTAAGGTGATTAGCTCATTAAATAACTTATTAAGTTTTCCTAGTATTTTCAAGAATGCCTCATCAGGATAAGAACCAGTTTTCTGTTTTCCATCTCTAAGGGCGTCTATGAATTCTTTAAGACACGTCTGGGTTTTCATTATCGATCAAGATCCATCAGTCTTTGTTATCCATTATCATCTGAAATTCTTCTTCTCGGATGTATTTGCCACCCATACTCACAAATCTTTTTGGTTTTACTGGTTTTCTGAACTTTTCAAAGTTTTTAAATTCGATAACGGTCATATGGCTTCTGCCCTTTGCGTATTCTCTAAATTCATCTTCCTTGAGCATTAGCCGATCACCATACTTTTCAATTATCTCTGCACGGGGCATTTTCTGGATTGATACTATATCTGCCCAGCCTGTGTATGCCTTAGCACCATGGGACTCATATATTATGAATTTGTCTCCA
>JACIWM010000035.1:8980-11716 GCA_014360945.1 Candidatus Bipolaricaulota bacterium | reverse complement strand
TTGTCCTCCTCGCTGTAGTATAGGGTAACCTGCATGCCATTCCCTCCTTGTGGAACCCACGTGTTCGCACTCTTTTCCACTTTACCGGAAAAGGGCGAGGCGGGCAAGGGCTAGGGCCGGGCCTGGGCCACGGCACAACCGGCGTTCACCAGGCCTTGGCCGAACCCGGTTTGCCCGAAAGGAAGACGATCGGCAGAGCTAAGGAGGATTTCCACCGCCGCCTTTCCGGAAAGGCGGGGATTGGCGGAAAGGATTAGGGCCAGGGTGCCGCTCACATGAGGCGCGGCAAAAGACGTTCCGGAGAAACTCCCCACCGCCCCTCCCGGAAGAAATCCGGGGATCTCCGCGCCCGGCGCGCTCAGATCCACCTCCGGGCCGAAGCTTGAGAACGACGCCGGCCGATCGGATTTATCGGTGGCGGCCACGGCGAGCACAAAAGGACAGCGCCCAAGCGGGTTCACACCCTCCCGGCCCTCGTTTCCCGCGATGGTCACCACGATCACCCCCTTCTCCCAGGCCCGCTTCAGGGCTTCCTCCACCTCCTTGGGAGGCGGGAGTTTGGAGTAAAAACTGAGGTTGATGATCCTTGCCCCATTTTGCACGGCGTAATCGATGGCCCGGGCCAAGTTCTTCCAATCCCGTTGGTAGAAATACCCCCGGGAATCAAGGAAGCGCACGTCCATGAGGCGCACTTCTGGAGCCACACCCACGAGCTTTTGGGCCTGGGCAGCGATCACCGCGGCCACGGCCGTCCCATGGTAGTAAAGGGAAGTGCGGCGAAGATGGGCCGGAACGTTGTCGCGGAAATCCCAGCCGTAAAGGTCGTCCACATAGCCGTTTCCGTCGTCATCCCGTCGGTTCAAGATCTCTTTGGGGTTGGTCCAGCGCACCTCTGCCAGTTCTGGGATGGAAAAGTCAATGCCGGAGTCGATCACCGCCACCACGATCTCGGGAGAGCCCTGAGTGATGGACCAGGCCTGAGGGGCGCGGATGCGCTCGATGTTCCAGGGGAGGGATGCGGAAAGACGCACCTCCGTCTGGCCCGCGCCGCCAATAGGCACGGGCTCCAAAGCGATGCTCACAAGGAGGGAGAACAGGAGGATGGCCAGACCGACCCGCACCTTTTCCATCGCAAAATAATGGTAAGTGATGGTTTCCACTACATCAAGAGGACACGTGTCCGGGAAGTGGCGGGGTACACTTGGGGCGTGGCCCCCATCCTGCGTGTTTGGGAGCTGCGAAAATCCTACGGCCCCGTGCGGGCCGTGGATGGGGTCTCCTTTTCTGTGGAGGCCGGGACCATCTTCGCCCTCCTTGGCCCAAACGGCGCGGGAAAGACCACGACTGTGGAGATCCTGGAGGGCCTAAGGGTCCCGGATTCCGGGGAAATCGAGCTTTTCGGGGAGAAGGTGACAAAGGTGGGCCCGGCCCAGAAGGCCCGCATGGGCGTCCTCCTCCAGGAAGGTTCTTTCGAGCCCTATCTTCGCGTGCGCGAGGTCTTGGAACTTTTCCGCACTTTCTTTCCAAAATCCCGCGAACCGGAAGAGCTTTTGGACCTCGTGGGCCTGAAGGAAAAAAGGAAAGCCTTGGTACGGACCCTCTCCGGCGGGCAAAAGCAGAGGCTGGCGTTGGCCGTGGCCCTTCTGAACGACCCGGAGCTCCTCTTCCTCGATGAGCCCACGGCCGGGCTCGATCCCCAGGCCCGCCGGCACATCTGGGACATCCTCCGGGATCTGCGGGCCCAAGGAAAAACGGTGTTCCTCACCACTCACTACATGGAGGAGGCCGAGGCCTTAGCGGATTGGGTGTGCATCATGGATCACGGAAGGATCATCGCCGAAGGGACGCCCGCGGAGCTCGTGAGCCGTTTCGGCCCCGCCACCTTTGTGGAATTCGAACTTCCTCCCCCTGCCTTTCCCGAGCTTTCCGATCGCTTCCCCCAAAAGGTTCGGCAGGATGGAGAAAAAGCCGTCCTCCAAATCGAGGACCTCGCCCAAGATCTTTCCGCCCTCCTTTCCTGGGCTTCCTCCCGTGGCCTTTCCCTGCGCAACCTCCTTGTGCGCCAGCCCAACCTGGAAGACGTGTTCCTCGCCCTCACCGGAAGGAGGCTCCGCGATTGAAGCCGGTTTTTGCCCTGGCCCGCGCCTTTTTGCGCACTTCCCTGCGTGAAGGGAATTCTCTTTTTTGGCTGTGGATCTTTCCCCTCTTTCTTCTGGCTTTGTTGGGAAGCATCTTTGGCCGCGTGGAGCGGGGTGAATTCTCCTTGCGCGTGGGCCTCGTGAACCTCGACCGCGGCCCTTTGGGCCAAGAGATCGAAAGAGTTCTTGCAGAACCCACCGTGCCCGTGCAACTTGCCCCGCTTCCGGTTGGGAAAACCCCTGAGGAGTTGTTGGAGGCCGCGCGAAAAGAGGTTTCGGCGGGCCGAGTCCACGCGGTGCTCGTGATCCCTCCCGGTTTTTCTACTTGCCTTTTACAAAACGTGAGCGCAAGTCCTCTGCGGGTGGAAATTTTTTATCGGCGCGGGGAAGCAGGATCGAGCACGGCCGCTTCGATCCTTGCAGAAATAGTGGAGGAATTTTGCCGCACGGCTCTGGTCCACGCCGGGGTCTTAACGGAACACGTGGAGGTCACGGTCCAAAAGGTGGGCGGGGAAGCCCGGACTGTGAAGTACGCGGAATTTCTTCTTCCCGGGGTGCTCCTCATGACCCTGTTTGTGACCGCGATCTTCAGTGTTCC
>JACIWM010000035.1:0-8067 GCA_014360945.1 Candidatus Bipolaricaulota bacterium | reverse complement strand
ACGGGCTGTGGATTTCGGCTTAATTTGGGACGGAAAAAATCTCGGCGTCATTCTTGAGCGTGGCCGAATTCAGGATAACCCCGAATTTGAGGGCAAAGCGCGAGCCATAGCTCGAGCCTTGGAGTTCCGTGCCGCCGGGCTTTCCCGGGTTGTGGTGGAAAAAATTCCGGTGGGAAAGATCCTTGAGGCCAACTGGTTTTATTACGTTGTTCCCGGGCTCATGGCCATGGCCATTCTGCAGGCCGGGGTTTTCGCCGTGGCCGGAAGGCTTTCAGGAATGCGCGAGCGCGGAATCCTCCGGCGGATGCTCGTCACCCCTGCACCGGGCTGGGCCATCCTGAGCGGAGTGGGATTTTTGCGGATGCTCGTGGGCTTTCTTTCCGCAGCCCTCACGTTCCTTTTGGCAAGATTCGTATTCGGCGTGGCGTTTTCCGTGGATAGCGGGCTTCTTGTTTTCTACACCTTGGCCGCGGGGATCGGAGCCATGGGCCTTGGAGCCTTGGTGAGCGTCCTTGCTCGACGCCCGGGAAGCGCAAGCATTCTGGGGATGATCCTCGTCCAGACCATGCTTTTCCTCTCGGGGATCTACATCCCTTTCGAGTTCCTACCGGCAGGGCTAAGAATCTTGGGAAAAATTCTTCCCGCCTATCATTTGGCCCAAGGATTTCGGGCGGCGTTGGGCGTGATCGAAGGGGATTCCGTCACCCTCCTTGCCGGCCTGGGATTCCTGCTTTTTGGAATCCTCGCCTTCCTCGGGTTTGGCCGCCTTGCCCTCCGGCCGGAATAGACGGCGCGAGATTTTTCGGGTAAAGTGGAGGCCCTCGCCGGAGAAAGGTTCCTACCGGGGGAGGAAGGAGGCAAGAAGATGCAGAGGGGACCGCGCAAGATGTTCGATGTTCGGCACCTTGGTTTGACGTGCGCCGACTGCGGAGCGCCCATTGAGGAGCTTCCGTTCATGCCCAAGACCGACCGGCCCGTGTACTGCCAGAAGTGCGCTCGCAATCACCGGCGCCAGAATCCCCGCTTTTTGCGGTGAAAAAAGGCGGGGCGGTTTCAGCCGCCCCGCTTTCCTTTACTTTTCGCGAAGTTCCCTGAGCTTTTCCTCCACAGCCTGGACTTCCTTTTTCAGCGCCTCCAGATATTTCTCCAATTCGGCGATCTTCTCCTCTTTTGTGCGGAAGCGTCGGGGGAAAACCCAGGACTCGCCCCACCAAGTAGGACAACAGGGAGGACAACAATGGTGGTGATGGTGGTGGGCCTCGTGCCATCCCCACCCTGGGCCACATTTATGCCCGCACATCCTTTTCACCTCCTTTCAAAGCCTGGTAGGTGCTGAGGAAGCATTCCAGTTCGTCCCGCAGGCGGCGGAGGTGCACGGCCCAGGCCTGGAGGTGTTCCCAGCCCAATTCCGTAAGGGAGTAGATGCGCCGGGCCGGGCCGCTTCCGGAGGTGTCCCACACGGAGCGGATGAGCCCCTCCTCCTCCATGCCGCGCAGGGCGCGGTAAAGGCCGCCGGGATCGAGCTCGTGCTCGGAAAGGCGGGCCAAAAGCTCGTAGCCGTGGGCCGGGCCCTGGGCCAGGGCCAGGAGGATCCAAGGCTGGGCCAGCCCCCGCACCCGGCCCGGGGGACAACAGGACCGCTTCCCATGTCCATGCCTGCACATGGCCTCTATATGCATTAATCAGCTAGATGATAAGCCCTGAAAGCGCGGTCTCAACCCCGACTAAGAGGAAGCGGGGACGGGCTCGAGGTACAGAACGCCGGTGCTAACGTCGTAAGCGAAAAGCTCAGCGTACCGGCCCCAGTTGATGATGACCTGGAACTGCTTTTCCGCCTCAGCACGAGGAAATTCCAGCTCTAAGGCGCGCCGCACCACCTCGCCCCGCAGTCTCTTCCCCTCCGCGGCCTCTAAAAGCTCCAAAAGCCAGCGAAAGATGGGAAGCCTCCGGAGCCGCGCGGCGAAGATCTCCTTCCGTGCCAAAATTCCGGCCTCCGCAAAGGTCTCACCTAATGGGGTCAGGGCCACATCGCCCTTGGCCACGGTGACGAACCCCAAAAGCTCCAGGGCTTCGATGGTGCGCAAAAGATGATCGGAGTCCACACCCAATTCATCGGCGAGCTTATAGAGGTCCTGGCGGCCGCCCGGAGTGGCCGCCAAGGCCTCCAAAAGCCCAGTCATGGGGGTAATAGAGACATTGGGCAAGGCCCGGAGCTTGCCCGGCTCGCCCGGCGCGCTCCCCACCTCCAGCGCCTCAGGCAGAGTCTCCCCCGCCAGCATGGCGTAAACCTCGTCCACAAGAGCGCGGAAAGAAGGATCGTTGGCATTTCGGGGATGGGGAAGGGAAACGCGCATCTCCGTAACGATGCGTCCCGGATCCTTCTCCATAACCACTATCCGGTCGCCCAAAAGCACGGCCTCCTCGATGTTATGGGTGACCATGAGAATGGCCTTAGTTGGGATTTTTCCGCCCAACCACAGCTCCAAGAGTTCCCCGCGCAGGGTGGCGGCGCTCAGCACATCCAGGGCGGAAAATGGCTCATCCAAGCATAAAAGCTCCGGCTCCACCACCATGGCCCGGGCAAACCCCACTTTTTGGCGCATCCCGCCGGAGAGCTCCCGGGGATAGGCCCCCCTCAAATCCGTCCAGGCCCACCCGGTCCAGGATTTCCAGGGCCCGGCGCCTCCGCTCCGCAGGTGGCACGTCCCGCGCCGCCAACGCCACCTCCACGTTCTCCAACACCGTGAGCCAGGGAAAGAGGGCAAAGGTCTGGAACACGATGGTGGCCCGGGGATTTACCCCCCTTACGGGTTCGCCCCGATAGAGAACCTCTCCGGAGGTGGGACGCTGCAGCCCTGTGGCGATGCGCAAAAGCGTGCTTTTCCCGCACCCGGAGGGCCCCAAAAGCACAAGGAACTCCCCCTCGTCGAGGGCGAGGCTCACATCTTTTAGGGCCAGGAACTCCCGGTCCCCGCTCCGGTAAACCTGGCTCACGTTCCGCAGTTCCAAGAGGTGCTCGGCCATGGTTCACTCCAGCTTGAAGCGCTCCTCGGCTACGCGGTAAAGCCTCCGCCAAAGGAGCCGGTTTATGGCCACCACCAAGGTGATCATGGTCAACGTGGCGGCGAAGAGGAGAGGATAATGCCCCTCTTCCGTGGCCCGGGCAATGATGGCTCCAAGGCCCACGGTGTACAACGTCCGGCCGCCAAAGACGACATGCTCGGCGACGATGGAGGCGTTCCAGGCGCCGCCACTGGCGGTGATGGCCCCGGTCACAAGGTATGGGAAAAGAGCAGGAAAGTACAGGATGCGCCAACGCTGCCAGCGGGAAAGGCCCATGAGGCGCGCCGTGTATTTGAGATCCTGGGGAATGGCCCGCGCTCCCGCGATCGTATTGAACAGGATATACCACTGGCTTCCGGTGAGCATGAGGAGCACCGCCGCCAGGTTCAGACCGCCGGGAAGATGCACAAGTCCCATCACAAGCACGGGGAATAAGGCCGTGGCCGGGTGGAAGCCGCGATCTGCACCACCGGTTGGATCCAACTCGCTATCCTGGGGTTCAACCCCACGAGAAGCCCCACGGGTATGGTCCAAAGGGCGGAAAGGAGGAGAGCTAAGATCACCCGCAGGGCTGTGGCTCCGGCCCCTTCGGCAATGGGGATCCACGCAGAGGTCGGCAGGGATAGGAGGAACCGCGCGGCCCACGCTGCTCCAAACATCAAAGCTCCGCCGAGGATTCCCGTCAAAATATAAAACCGCAACCGGGACCAAGCTTTCTCCACGACTTCTCCTAAATCCTTTCGTAAGGATCGGGCAAGGAGGTGCTGGTCCAACGGCACCAAAACCCGCTGCTAAAAGGCGGACCAAAGAAACGAGCCCCGCAAGACCTTGTAAAACCAGGAGGAGGTTTTGCCCTCGCTTTCCACCATCTCCAGCTTGAACCGCTCGGCCCAGGCCAAAAGGGGCCGCCACACGAGCTGATCCAGAAGAACAATGAGGAAAATGAGGGTCAATAGCCCCCAGGCCAGGGCTCGGGTATCTCCAAGGTACGCGGCCTCCTGGAGATACGAGCCCAGGCCGGGAAGGCGATAATCCCGAGCACCCACGGTGAACATCTCTGAGGCCATGAGGAAAAACCAGCCGCCAGCCCAACTCATCATGCTGTTCCAGATGAGCTGGATAGCAGCAAACGGAAGCTCTAAAAAGCGGAACCGAAGATACGAGCGAAGACGGAAAATAGCGCTGACCTCGCGCAATTCTTGGGGAATGGTGATGAGGGACTGATACCAGGCGAAGGTGAGGTTCCAGGCTTGGCTTGTGAAGATGAGGAAGATCGCGGCCAGTTCCACGCCCACCCGCTCGGGAAGAAAAGCGGTGAGGGCTAGGACTGCTACGGGAAGGAAAGAAAGGATCGGAACACTCTGTAAAACGTCCAAAAGCGGCAAAAAGAAGAGCTCCGCGTAGCGACTGCGGGCGGCCTTGTAGCCATAAAAGAGGGAGAAGGAAAGGGAAAGCACATAAGCAGCCAACATTCTCAGGGTGGAAAGGAAGGCGTACCAGGGAAGGGCTGCGGGCGAGAGGGAGATCTCCGGGCCTTGGACGTAGACAGGAGCGTGGAAGGCCAATCTCACCCCGGCATAAATGAGAACGGCGACAAAAAGGAGGACGATAAGGTCACCAAGCCCAACGGGGCGGTGCGGACGAGCTGGGCGAAAAAAGCTTGATCACCGGCATGTGCGCTCCTTTTTAGGCGGGTAGAAAAATTGTACGAGATCGACGGCCCTGACGCGAATTTTGGGCCTCAAAAGACCCGGAGGACTGCGGCGCCTTGCACTTCCGCCCGCTTCAGCCGCAAAAGGGCCTCGTTCGCTTCCTCCCAGGGAAATACTTGGACTTTCGGCCGAATTCGTGCTTCTTTTACGAGCCTCAAAAATTCCTCGCCGTCGGCCCGAGTGGCGTTGGCCACGCTGCGCACCACCCGCTCCTCCCAAAGGAGACGGTAGGGCATTTCGGGAATGGGCGTCATGTGTATTCCCGCAAGCACCACCGTCCCCGCAGGTCTCGTGCTCGCGAGGGCCTCGGGCACGATCCATCCCGCGGGAGCGAAGATGATGGCCGAATCGAGAGGCTCAGGCGGTCTGTCTTTGGGATTGCCAACCCATTCCGCTCCCAGCTCTCGGGCGTGAGTCTGGTGGGCCGGGGAGCGGGTGAAAACGAACACGCGAATACCCAAAAACCGCGCGGCCTGGAGCACCAGGTGCGCGGAGGCGCCAAACCCGTAGAGGCCAAGGATCTCCCCTTTTCCCACGCCACAAAGTTTCAGGGCCCGAAAACCCACGATCCCCGCGCAAAGAAGGGGAGCCTCTTCTTCCGGCGGAAGATCCTCGGGAAGGGGAAGGGCAAAATCCGCGAACGCCCGGGTGTATTGGGAAAATCCGCCATCCACGGTATATCCGGTGAATTGAGCCTTTGGGCAGAGATTTTCCAGGCCGCGCCGGCAAAAGGAGCATTCCCCGCAGGCCCAGGCGAGCCAAAAGAGCCCCACCCGCTGACCCTCTTGGAAGTTCGTGACACCCGGCCCCTTTTCCACCACCTCACCCACCACCTGATGGCCGAGGACGACGGGACTTTTGCGTAAGGGAAGGTCACCTTCGGCGATGTGAAGGTCAGTGTGACAAACACCGCAGGCCCTAACGCGCACGAGGATTTGTCCCGGCCCCGGTCGAGGGATGGGAAGCTCTTCAAAAGAAAGTGGGCCCTCCTCCACAGGCTTCTGCTCCCGCAAAAGAAGGGCCCGCATCCTCACTCTTCGAACTCCACCACCCAAAGCTCGTCGGCCTCAAGGAGGTAGTACTCGGCCCTCTGCACCTGGACGTGGATGAGAACGTAATCCGGATCGTCCGGCCCCTCCCAGTACTCCTCCCATTCCTCATCCCAAAACTCCTCCTTCACCTCCCGGTCCTCGATGACCTCGGCCCGCCCGAAAAGCTGGGCATACGCGCTTCCTTCCAGGGCCAGGAAACACACGGTCACGTTCGGGTTCTTCTCGATCTCCTCGACTTTTCGGGAGGATTTGCTCGTGGCGAACCAAACACCGCCCTCCTCCTCGTAGGCAATGAGGGTCATGGGCCGCACCCGGGGAAAACCCTCAGCCTGGGTGATGAAAAGGGCGATCTCGCTCTCCTCCACAATCTCCCAAAGCTTCTCCTCCGCTTCTGCCATCATACCCCCTTTGATAAGTAAGCAGGATAGCCCAAATTCCCGGTTTCTCCACTCAGGAAATGGCCAAGCCGAGAAGGCCAAAGAGGAGGATGAGGAGCGCGGGATGCACCTTTTCCTTGCTCAAAAGGAGAGAGAAAAAGCTTGCCGCGGCAAAAAGCCCAAAGATCCATCCGTGGATCACCGCTTTTCCCAGGGACCAGACCGCGGCGGCGATGAGGGCGAGGATCCCCGGTTGAAGAGCCGAGGCAAGTTTTCGGGCCCATCGGTCTGACCGGGAAAAACGTCGAAGGACAAGAAAAACGGAAAGGAAGAAGATCGCGGGAAGGAGCACGGAGAATGTGGCCAATGCGGCGCCGGCTATTCCGGCCACGCGGTAGCCCGTAAAGGTCGCGGCGTTCACGGCAATAGGGCCGGGCGTCATCTCCGCCAGTGCGACCACCTCCGCCATCTCCGCCGGGCTCAACCAACGGTGAACTTCCACAACCTCGTGGGAAAGAAGCTGGATCGCGGGCATCCCACCGCCGAAGGCTCCAAACCCGATGCGCACAAAAGCTCCGAAAAGTTCAGCGAGGATGTGATCTAGCCCAGTCATAAATGAGCCCTCCTAAAACCGCGAACAACAAGGCTAAAAGGGGGTGAAAGCCGGAAATAAGAAGGGCTAAAGCGGCAATGCCAAGGAGAATCGTTTTTGGCTCCCTAAAGGAGCCGCGGCCAATGCGGAAAAACGCGTAGGCTATAAGGCCCACGGCGGCCGCCCCCGCGCCGCTAAAGAATTTGCGCGCCAAAGGCGTGGCAAAATAAGGGGAAAGCCCCAACGCAATGCCCAAAATCACGAGGAAAGAGGGAAGCACACACCCCAGCGCGGCGAGGGCTGCGCCCAAAGCTCCGGCCACGCGGAAGCCCACTAAAAACGCGATGTTCACGGCATTAGGGCCGGGTATGGGCACGGCAAAAGCCAGGTCCTCCCGGAACTCTTCCTCCGTGAGCCATTTCCTCCGCTCCACAACAGCGCGGGCAATAAGGGGGATCATGGAAAAGCCGCCGCCAAAGGTGAAAAGGCCGATGAGGAAGAAAGTGCCGAAAAGCGTGAAAGCGAGCCGGACCCTGGAAAGGCCTTTCATGCCTTTCCCTCTCCTTGAAGGGAGAAAATTACGACGTTTTTTAAATCAAGCCAGCGTTTCACCGAAGGAATGAGGTGCGAACGGACGGTGAGGATGAGAAAAGCTTTGCTTTTCCGACAGGCCAAAAGCCCCGGAGCAAAGCCCCCTCCGGAAAGCTCCAGCGGCCCCACCTCATCCACCACCACTACTTCTGCCTCCCTGGCTGCTCTTTCCAGCACCCGATTAGCGAACTCCAGGGCCTCGGGTTGGAAGAAATAGCGACGAAAGGGAAGGCCCGGAGGGTCGCGCTTGCACAAAATCCGTTCCTCCCCGGTGCGCAAATCCCGCACCAAATATCCCACGGTCTCCCCGGCCACAAGAATCCGCGGGGAGACCACACCCGCCACCTCCATCCCTTCCCTTAAAAGTTCTTGGGCCAAAGACGAGACGGTCATGGTCTTTCCGCTTCCGATGGGGCCGGTGACGATCATTCCTCGTTTTCCTCCGTGGAACGCCGCGAAAAACGCAGAGGAAGGGGAATTTTTTGTCATGAAGAAAGGCGGGCTTGGACCTCCGCGAGCCGGCCGTGATGGAAGGCCAAAATCTCCGAAAGGATGGAGATGGCCACGGAACCCGGATCCTTTCCGCCCAAAGGAAGCCCCACCGGGCACCGCAACTTCTGCACTTTTTCCTCGGCAATCCCCTTTTCCAAAAGCTTGGCCCTGATCTCCGCGGCCTTGGC
>JACIWM010000034.1 GCA_014360945.1 Candidatus Bipolaricaulota bacterium | reverse complement strand
TTTAGTACTGTGACGTCTTCTATTTTGTCTATTTCTGTTATTAGGGGTTTTAGTTGGGAGAATGAGTCGAGGCTTATCTTGCAACGGTATATTATGTAGTTTTCCACGGATTGTATTTTTTCTTCCGATTTTATCCTTGTGGTGGCCTCTATTGTATCTTTGACTTTGTTTAGTATGTCTTTTTTTTCTTTGATTTCTATGTTGAGTAGGTATTCGTCTTTGGCTAGTTTTAGCCCCCCGTAGATTGAAAAGCCTGCTGAGTCTGGGCCTCTGTGTTGTAGTGCGTGGAGCATCTTTGTCATGTCTCTTCCTGCTGGGTGGAGTTTACCGTCCTTGTATACTATCCCGGCTATTCCGCACATTTTGTACCTCCTTTATGAAATGTTCGTGGATTAGGGTGTTGTTGCCTAGTTCTGGATGGAATGCTAATGCGATGTTTTTTCCTTGTTTTACTGCTATTATTTTGTCGTTGAGTTTTGAGAGGATTTTTACTCCTGGCCCAGTTCTGGTGACTGCTGGCGCTCTTATGAATATACCATGGAATTCTTTGCCTAGTATTCTTATTTTTTCTTCGAATGATTCTTTTTGCCTTCCGAAGGCGTTTCTTTGCACTTTCATGTCCATAATACCTAGGAGGGGTTGTTTATGGTCTGTTTCCTTTGCCAGGAGTATCATCCCAGCGCAGGTGCCCATTATTGGTATTTTTTCCTTTTTTAGGGTTTTTATTATGTTTTCTTTTTCCATGAGCTTGCCTATGACTGTGCTTTCACCACCTGAGATTATCAGAGCGTCGCATGATATTATTTCATCCTTTTTTTTCACCTTTGTGGCCTTTGCTTCTATTTTCAAGTTTTTTATTGCCTTTTTTGTCATTTCGAGGTGTTCTGACACGTCTCCTTGGAGGTCTAGTATTCCTATCCTTATCATGGGCAACTCCTTACGAATCTTTTTTTTTTGATTATCATTAAGTTGACTCTTCCAATATAATACTACCGGAAAATGGTTACCGGCACATTTTTTTGGGGAGACCCACAAAAAAATCATACTATACAATGTTCAAAAAACTGCCCGTAAAAACACTTATAATTGAACAATTATATAAAGGTTTCCATTGGGGTTAACACCCATAAAAAGGAAAGAAAAATAAATTATTTAGGCCTCTTTAAACCTTCCTCTTCGAGTAAACGCATTACTTCCATAGTTGAACTTTTCACAAACTCAGCCGCCTCAATAAAAGCTTCTCGCTCATTATCATCCATAAGAAATGGTACGATACCCTCAATACCATCTTTTCCAAGTTTAACAGGGACCCCAAGGCAAACATCCCTTATATCTCCTATCTCACCATCAATCAAAGTTGAAACCGTCAATATCCTCTTCTCATCATTTAAGATGGTCTTAACAATATTTGAAACGGCAAAAGCCGGACCATACTCAGTCGCACCCTTCCTACTGATAATATTACTACCAGCATTTATAACCTTCTTAATAGTACCCTCTAAATCAAAAGGCTTATAACCAGAGAAATAGTCCCTCTTGGAATAATATTCAAGTGGTATGCCACCAATAGATGTTGAACTTATAAGGGGCACCATATAAGGGCCATGCTGTCCTATGACCCTTGTATGAACCTCACTAACATGCACGTTAAAATGCTGCGCCATATAATTCTTAAGCCTAAGGGAATCAAGGTGATTACCAAGACCGAAAACCTTACTAGGATGAAAACCAGAATACTTAAGGGCCACATAACTCATAACATCAACAGGATTTGTCACAACAAGTATCATGGAATCTGGTGCAAATTTCCCTATTTTAGATGCATAAGTGGCCACTATACGACCATTCACATGGGCTAAATCGTCCCTTTCCATGTTAGGTTTCCTTGGGATCCCAGCAGTTATGATAATGATCTTGGAATTACGCACATCCTTAATATCCGAGGAAGTTTCCAAGTCGACAGAAACGCCCTTAGCCGCCAATGCATCACTAATATCTAATAACTCCCCCTTACTGCGCTCAAAACTCTCCTCTCTTGAAATCAACTGTAAAGTACTTACAGTTTCCTCTTCGGCAAGACATAATGCGGTTGATTTACCCACCCTACCAGTTGAGCCTATAATACTCACCTTCATAAGAAGATCAGCCCCCTATATGAGATTATTTCTTATCTAGGTAATCTGATGCCACTTTCTTAGCGAAACCAGAACCTTCACTTTTTAATCTTTTCAGCGCAGCCTCCGCCTTCTCACCCCCTATATTCTGGAGGGCCCATGCAGCCCCACTCCTAACAAAACCGCTCTTATCATCTAAAAGCTCTATTAGGGGGTCTACTGCTCTTTCATCCTTTAGGTTGCCAATAGCCCAGGCAGCAGCGCCCCTAACCTTCCAATCATCATCCTTCAATGCTTTGAGTAATGGTTTGAATGCCTTTTCACCCATCTTGGAAAGGGCTGTTGAAGCTTCCCGTCGAACCCATTTATTATCATCACTCAAAGCTTTTATGAGAGGTTCTATGGCCCGTGGATCTTTTATATTACCAAGGATCTTGGCAGCGCCTCTCCTTACAAGCTTGTTTGGATGTGAAAGCGCTTCTATAAGCGGATCCACCGCGGCTTCACCTATCTCCTCCAACAATTCCATAACCTGGACTCTCACAAGTTCGTCTTCATCTTCCAATTTTTTTATTATCCTTTCAATATTCTCTCTTTTCTCCATTAAACTCACCAAACCTAGAGGGTTTCAATGGCCTCTATAATACTATAGGCTATCCTACGGGCTTTATCTGAGACTTCACATAGAATTTTCATGGCTTTATTTAGTATTTCATAAATTCCACTCTCTCTACCTAGGATAAAAGAAGTCACCCCAGTCAATAAGAGGGATATGCCCTCCCCTTTTTTATCCCTACCTTTGAAGATATTATAAGCTTCACTAAAATGTTCTAGGGACTGTTTATACTCTCCTTTTCTAAAGAGAATTTCTCCCATGATAAGGTGAAGGATTCCTTCATCCTCCCAGTCATTGATTAACTTTGATGATTCCAATGCGTCTTTCAAATATTTAGAATCCTTACAAATATCCTTATAAGAATTATATTTGTCCATTAAACTTATAAATTCTTGGATTAGATCATTAATATTTTCAATAGCATCCTCTTTGGAGACTCCGCTTGCCTCATCTTCATGAAAACTTCTTTCTTTAATCTTTGATTTCCCTTGGAGGGCTTCTTTTAGCATTTCAACCTCTTTCATCTTCTCTATCAGACCATTTTTGAGAGAGGATTTAGCAACCCTGTAACATTTAAGTGCATTTTCATAATCCTCAAATGCAGCTTCAAAATTCCTCTCAACCAAATAACAGTCACCGATAAGTTCATGGGCATATCCTTCACCTTCAACATCCCCTGCTTTCCTATAATTTTCAAGAGCCTCCATGAACCTATCACGAGCCTTTTCCGTCTCATCCCTCTCCAGATAAAAAACACCAATTTCTACTAAGGTTTCGGCTTCGTGCTCTTGATATTCACCAAGCCTCCTCTTATACTCTTTGATATCCTCTCTTTTACCTCTTCTCAATGAATCCAAAAATCCAAATACAAGCAAAAATATCATTTAAACATCCCCAAGGTCATCTACAAAAATTATATTTTTTATCCAACTTAAAATTTTTATGAATCATAGGTGAAAACAATGAAAAAGATAGTTGTCATCCCAGGTGATGGAATAGGAAAAGAAGTGATGGAAGCAGCCCTCATGGTACTAAACGCATTAAACCTAGATTTCGAATACGAATTTGCAGAGGCTGGCCATGAATGCTTCCAAAAATATGGGGACACAATACCCGAAGAAACAATAAAACTTGTAAAAAAATCTGATGCAACACTATTTGGTGCAGTTACAACAGTACCCGGGGAAAAAAGTGCAATAATAACACTCAGGCGTGAGTTGGATTTGTTTGTTAATTTGAGGCCTGTTAAGTCTTTGCCTGGTGTTGGTGGTTTGTTTTCTGGTTTGGATTTTGTTATTGTTCGTGAGAATACTGAGGATTTGTATGTTGGTTTGGAGGAGTATACGAGTGAGGGTGCTGTTGCCAAGCGTGTTATTACTCGTCGGGCTTGTGAGCGTATTTGCAAGTTTGCTTTTGATTATGCCTTGAAAGAAAATCGGGGGAAAGTAACGGCTGTGCATAAAGCCAATGTTCTTAAAAAGACTGATGGTATTTTCAGGGAAGAATTTTACAAAGTTTCAAAAGACTATCCAGGGATAGAAGCCGAAGATTTTTATGTTGATGCCATGGCAATGTACCTCATCAGAAAACCAGAAGACTTCGAAACCATTGTAACAACAAACATGTTCGGAGACATACTATCAGACGAGGCAGCAGCACTAGTAGGAGGACTAGGAGTGGCACCATCAGCCAACATCGGCCAAAAAACCGGAATATTCGAACCAGTGCACGGATCAGCGCCCAAAATAGCCGGAAAAAACATAGCAAACCCCACAGCAATGATACTATCAACAACACTAATGCTAAAACACCTAAACAAGAACAAAGAAGCCACACTAATAGAAAAAGCCCTCAAAAAAACCCTGAAAAAAGGAATAAAAACCCCAGACCTCGGAGGAAAACACACGACCAAGCAAATGGCAAAGGCGATAAAAAAAGAATTACTAAAAATAAAAAACAGCTACTCCAATCAAGGATAGTTTGTCCTCGGTGGAAATTTTCACAAGCACGACCTTGAAGGGTCTATAAAAATCACGCCTTTGCTAGCTTAGATAAGTTTTTTATATTAACTGGCTTGAAATCGTCCCCCCCAATTTCAAGCACTTGGAATTGCCATGATTCTCAGCAGGGATTTCAATAAAATATTTTTATTTCGAGATCCAACCTTTTCTTGTGTCAAAGATCAAGAAACTACTTTAATTATATATTCATCACCCCCAGCATTTGATAAAGTTCAATGGCAGGCCTAGCGAAGAAAAAAAAGGATTGTATTCCAATTAAAAATCTGTTCAGTATTAAGATAAGTCTCCATGTCCTTGGCTGCTTTAAATTCTAAAAAAATAATTACTTATTATATGGTTTAGACGCTACCCATATCAGTGAGATTTATATACTATTTATAAAACATTTAATATTGTTTCATCACTTATGCGATTAGAAACACCCGCGACTCCCCCAATTGGTAAAACATTTAATATTATTTCATCACTTACCTGGATAATGAACAGAAATGACCTGATTTAGTCACATGGAGCACTATAAATGAGGAAATATTATCTTGATAATCTGCGCTGGCTTATAATTTTGTTGCTGTTCCCATATCATGTTTTACTCATCTACAGCAATATTGGATCCTATTATTTCCATGCCGCGAATTCTGTTATTGCCAATACATTCATCTTGAGTCTTGCGCCCTGGTTTATGCAATTACTTTTCACCATAGCAGGAATAGCCACATATTACTCATTGAAAAAGAGAAGTGCAGGTGAATATCTGAAAGAAAGAATATCAAAACTATTGATTCCCACAGTAGCAGGGATCATCTTAGTGATACCAGTAAGTGTATATTTTGGTTCACTTTACAGCGGATATACTGGAAGTTTCTTCGCCTTTTGTTGGGATTTCTTCACTCACTGGTTGCCCAATTTAAAGTCAGGATTAATTATAGGCCACTTATGGTTCCTCTTATATCTCTTTATAGTGTCCCTTGTTGCACTTCCCATTATCATGAAGTATAAAAATGGAAAATGGAAAATTTTCCCAGAAAATGTGACCATACCCAAATTATTATTACTGATCATCCCTTTAGCCTTTGGCAGCTTTTTCCTGAATTTATACCCTGAAAAAAGCATAGTACAGTTCTTTTTAGTTTTTATTTTTGGTTACTTTCTATTAGCTAATGAAGAAGTCCAGCGAAAATTGGAGGATAAAAGGTGGCCGCTTTTCATCTCATTTCTAGCTATAATCGTCCTCTATCTTTTGATAAGTGTACCTAACTTAGATTCCACAGGAAGCTCTAACACTGAATTCAGTTTTCAGTCGATTCTAGGCGCATTTATAATGAAAATATTTGAAAATTCTATAATGTGGCTGGGGGTCCTTGGTGTGATGGGAATGGGTAAACATTACCTAGAATTTAAAAACCTAAAAACACTCTACCTTTCGGCAGTTTCCTTCCCCATTTACATTTTCCATTTGGCTTGGATCAACATCTTCGCATATTACATCATGAAGTGGATACCCAACCAGATACCCCTCCAGATAATCTTAATCATGTGCCTTGGTTTCATATTTACCATAGCCACCATTGAAGTGGTTAGAAGAATCAAGGGATTCCGATTCCTATTCGGGATCAAAGGCTAATAGCATTAACTATGGTATAGTATTCATGTATAATTCAAGATTGAAATCAAACCCCACATGAAATGGAGATTATCAGGTAGGTATTGCTTCAAATAGATGATGTGGGGTTGGAAATCTGGGAAAATGAGTTAAACCTTGATAATGATGCGTTTCATCCAATGTATTATGGGGGGTCTTTTAGACTCAAGATTTTGTTATCATGGTCCCTATACCTTTTTTTGTGAAAATTTCTAATAATAAGGAGTGTTGAATTCTTCCATCGATGATATGTGCTGATGAGACCCCATCTCTTATTGCTTGGATACATGTAAGGGCCTTGGGGAGCATGCCACCTTTTATGACACCATCTTTGATGAGTTCATCCAATTTGCTTATACTAACCTTTTCTATTAAAGTTTCAGGGTCTTCAGGGTCTTCTAGGATTCCTGGGACGTCTGTTAATATTATAAGTTTCTCCGCGCCAATCTCTGCGGCCACTTCACCCGCAACGGTATCTGCATTCAAATTTAAGGTTTCAGCATTTTTGTCGATTCCTATGGGTGAGATTATAGGTATGTACCCGTTACTTGTCAGTATCTCTAATATTTCAGGGTTGACGGATTCTATTTCACCGACTAGTCCAAGGTCTATTTCCTGTTCTTGGCCGGTTTTTTCATCCTTGATTATATGGGGTGCTTTTTTCTTGGCGAGTAGGAGTTGGCTATCCTTGCCGGATAATCCTATGCCTTTGCCTCCATGGAAGCATATCTTTGATACTATGCTCGTGTTTATTTTACCGACCAGGACCATTTTAACTATATCCATTGTCTCTTCATCTGTCACCCTTAAACCTTGGATGAATTTGGGTTTTTTCCCCATCTTATTCATTGCACGGGATATTTCAGGTCCTCCACCATGGACTACGATTGGTTCCATCCCCACATATTTTAGGAGTACGGTGTCCCTTGCTGTGGAGTCCATGGCCTCCTCTTGTATCATGGCATGTCCACCATATTTTATTAGGATCTTTTTTCCATGGAATCTTTTAATGTATGGTAGGGCTTCTACAAGGATTTTCACTGTTTTCATTTTCATCGCATCCTATGTTGTATATTCTGCATTTATCTTCACATAATCATAGGTTAGGTCGCAACCATAGGCTTTTGCGGTTTCTTCGCCGATGCCCAAGTCTATGATTATTCTTATTTTATCTTCTTTCATAAGATCTCTTGCAATTTTAAGTTCTTCACTATCTTCAGAGGCTATGATTTCACCTTCTCTTATGAGGTCTATTTTTCTGTTTTCACCCTCCAGGATGATGGACATTTTTTCCTCTTCTATAGTGGCCTTTGAGCGTCCTATTGCTGCTACGATCCTCCCCCAGTTCGGATCAGCCCCAAATAATGCTGTTTTGACGAGTGGGGATCCTGCAACCGTCCTAGCGGCCATTTTAGCATCCTTTGAGGATCTGGCGTTTAGGACTTTCACTTCCATGTACTTTGTTGCTCCTTCACCATCCTTTGCTATCATCTTCGCTAGTTCCCTGCATGTTAAGTTTAATGCTTTTTGGAAGTTATCATCTATTTTTCCTGATTTTCCAGTTGCTGTTAATATGACCATGTCGTTGGTGCTTTCATCACCATCAACTATTAGCATGTTAAAGGTTTCATCCACGGCTCTCTTAAGAGCATCTTTTAACTGTGATGATGATGCCCTCACATCAGTGGTTATGAAGGAAAGCATTGTGGCCATGTTAGGAGCTATCATACCAGAGCCTTTGGCCACACCACCTATCTTGGCTGTGCTACCATCTTCAAGTTCAAATTCAACCGCGAATTCCTTGGGGAACGTGTCAGTGGTCATTATGGCCTCTGCAAATCTTCTGGACCCCCTGGGTGAATTTTCAAGGCCTTTTAGAACCTTTTGGGTGAGTGGTTCTATTATGTTCATGGGCATTTTTCTGCCTATGACGCCCGTGGAGGCCACAGCAACCCTATCTTCTGGGACTGAAAGACCCTCTGCTGCTAGTTCAACCATCCTATGAGCGTCCCTCATGCCCTCTGGGCCTGTGAAGCAATTTGCATTACCACTGTTGGCTATGATGGCTGATAGTCTTCCATCTTCTAGGTTTTTCATGGTTAATTTTAGTGGTTCGGCCTTTATCTTGTTAGATGTGAAGACGGCCGCTGCAGTGCTTTCACCAGTATATAATATGCCAAGACCATACTTTCCTTTTCTGGATCCTCCGGCGAGTATGTTATCTACAGCGCATACTCCACCCTCTATTATCTTCATGGATGATCCTCCTAGCCATCCAAGGACGATTAGTCACGTTCTTATGGGGTTATATTCGTCGGGATTCGTCATGTTACTTGTAATCGTCTCGTTAATCTGATTTGACGTTTGGGTTGGATTTGGGGTCTCTAGGCTTGCATTGTTATGGGCGGTTTCTGGGGTGATATTCTCGGGTGATATTGCTAATATTATCCCTAGACAAGAGCCGCAACCAAATGCTATCAATGAAATTAAAAGGGCAACCATTATTTTAGCTTCAGTTTCAGGCCGCATTGTAAAACTCCCCAAACTATATTATAGATAATCCTTTAAATAGTTTAAGATTATATGGGGGAATATGAGTAGGATTTCCTAGGTAGTGGCCCCATACAATACTGTTAGTAGTATTGCGAGTACTCCTAGTTGCCAGTATCCAAGGTTCCAACCTAAGAAGGTTGCTATAAAAACGAAAATGAATATTATGATGAGTCTTGACTTTCTAGTGAATAAGTAATCTATTATGGCCCTTGTAAAAGGGTTGGGGATGAAATAACCGTAGAGTCCATCTGCAACATCGAATATTATGAGAGTGGCAGGGTTCCACAATTTTATATCATCTGCGAGGTGTGCTCTTTCAGCTGCTTCTCTTCTCGTTTTACCTATACCTGCTCTTATTTTTGCACCGTTTGCAAGTGCGTGCCATGCGGCATCTATTGTGGCTTTTAGTGCCATGTCTTTACTTGGTAGGTTGGCGATTATGTCATCACCACCTTCCTTGTAACCTTCGATTTTCCCTTTACATTCCTTTTCGATGTAATTTTTGATGTCGTTCATTATTTCGACTAGGGCTTCTTTGCCATGTTCTTCGATAAATTTTGTGGAGTTGATAACGTCAATGAAAAGGTAATTGTCATGAGGTGATGGTTCACCCTCCTTTGGGGTGAATGTTTTTGGGAATATGAGGGCGAATTCGCCGCCGAGTTTTGTGAAGCCCACTCCTGGGACTTCGCCGATTTTTTCGTTTAATTCTATGGATCTTTCTATTGCAGCGGCTCCTGTCATCCCCACAGCAGCTCTAACATTAATCTTCTTGGCACTAGCCAATCCTATAAGTTTTATAGCAGCCCTTATAGCATCATTCTTTGAAGGGAGTCGTGCAAGGACTTCTGTGGGACTTTTTTCAACAATATCCCCTTTTTCTTTTCTTAGGAGTTTTATGAAATCGTTGATTATTTTGGCCTTGTTAAAGACTTCTAGGTAGAGGTAACGGTCGCTGCCTATTATAATGTTACTGAAAAGGGCATATTCATCTACCTTGTCCAGTGGTGGTTTTAATTCAATGAATCTCCTAGTGGGGGGGATGTTCTCAGAGCCAACCTCTCTTATAAGATTCTTGAAGATGTTTTGGCTGTTTATATTTGCTTTTTTTATTTCTATGAGCATTGTCCTTGTATAGTTTATCATGTCAACGTATTCACGTTCACTGGCATTGTTGGGAGAATATTTGGTGCCTATGCCCAAAACTTTCTTTTTTAATAATAAACCTAGTAGTGCTCGGAGGATATGCTCTGTCAGCATCAGCTGCTTCCTCCCTTCTCCAAGATCACTTCGAATTCTCCGGGGTTTTCCATTAACATGCTAGGCTTAACAGAGACTATGGGAAATCTCCAAGATCCTATGCGAGCCGCCACAGTACTTGCAATGTTCCTTGAATTCTTCTTCACAAAATTATAGTCATGGTCATTGATGATTATGTTGATATCATATGGTGCTTCCTCCATGACCTCATCAGAATATAGTATATTAACCTCGAAACGGCCCTTTTTGATGAAAACATCATTTCTAACAGCGACAAGGGGTGCATGATCCAATTTTAAACGCTCAAAAACCGTCACTGCAATGTTACCAGCATATTTGACAACTTCTCTATAATCTTGGGGATTTACCAGTACAAATATTATAAAGTCCCCTGTTCTTTCAGCTTCCTCAACGAGTTCCATGAACTTGTCAAAGAGGGGTAATTTCATGAATAAACCTTCAAGTTTTGGTTCAAGACCTTCCTCTTCCACTTTTTCTATCCTGTCGATAGCTTCCTTTGCAATTGCTATACCACTTAATTTTTTGCCCCGTTTAACCTTATAATAGTCGAAGCCTTTACGCTCGAATTCTCCCAGTATCTCTGCGCAGATCTTCTGGAGGATGTTCTTAACCCTTTTAGGCTTTGATGGTCTGCCAATAACTATTTTGTCCTCCTTGAAATTGTAGGGTATCCTTCTACTACTTATGTCCTGGAATTCGTCAGAATATTCTTTGAAGGCGTCATTTGATAATATCTTAGCATCTTCCTCTTCTGCCAATTTCAAGATGAAATGATCCGCGTTGGTGCCGGAGGGCACCTGCTTAAACTCACCCTTTTCGAGATACTTCTTAAATTCTTCCTTATCATCGATCTCATGCTTTAATGATGCATCAGCAATTATAACGGGCTCATATCCAAGTTTACGAAGTTCTTCAGCGGCCTTTAATATATTCTCTAACCTGGGCTTATCATCATCTCCCTTCCTAGAATGAGCTACATTGGATGCATCTATAATAACCCTCAATCGATCACCTTTCTATTTTTTAGAATAGAGCTTATAGGATCCCATCAGGTAACTTTTCCTTTGCACTTGATTCAACCTTATCTCTATCATATCGTCCTCGATATAATATGTGTTATATGAATTAATATCTTTACCTCGAAGTTTGAGTGATGCTACTGTACCAGCCGTTACGAAGAATATGTCCTCAACCCTCCATAGGTGTGGAACATGTTTGTGGCCGCATATAACTAGGTTAGCTCCACCTTTAACAATGGAACATAAAACGTCACCTGCATCGGCTAAGACGTTCCTTTCACGTCCTGTTTTCGGTACGGGTATGATATGATGATGTAATGCTATCACACTATACATGTCGGCCTCAGCAGCTTTTTTAAGCTCTTTTTCCATCCATAGTTGCTGCCACCTTCCAATCTTCCCATCATCTAAGTCTGGTTCACTACTATCTAAGCCTATCACCTGCAATTCATCATTAACATTTATAGTGTTTCTTTTTTCTCCTAGAATTTCTTCAAATGTTTCATAGCCTACATGTCTGGCATCATGGTTGCCAGGGACGACCACCAAGGGACTTTCTATATTACTAAGATAACTTGCCACTTGTAAAAATTCTAGGTAGTAGCCATTGTCTGTTAGATCGCCCGTGGCCACAACAACATCAGGTTCCATGTCATTTATCTGCCTTATAGCCTCTAGTAGTATATCCTCTTTGAAATTTCTTGCACCTACATGCAGGTCTGAAATGTGTGCGATGAGCACCA
>JACIWM010000033.1 GCA_014360945.1 Candidatus Bipolaricaulota bacterium | reverse complement strand
CCATGGAAAATGGAATCTGCCTTTTAGGTGCTTGCTTGCCCATATAATAAATGGTGGTATCGCCACAACAGCGAAGAAAACATAACTTGATGTATAATGGGAAAATACCGTTGCCAGGATAAATACTATGAATAGGATCTTCTTGTAGGATTCTTTTATTGGAATTGTTAAGGTCATGATTGCAGTGGCGAAAAAAACAAATGCAATAAGCTGACGAACATATTGTCCCATATAAATATAAGCGAATTGAAACATTAAAAGTAATGTTGCATAAAACGCAAATTCTCTACTTTTAAGGATGCGTCTCGCAAAAACATACATAGGAACAGGCACAATGGCCCCTGTCAAAGGATAATAAAACTTAAATATGAGAGTAGAGGGCACTCCCAACAAATACTTATAAATAGCAGGTAATATTGTGAGGCTCAAACAACTATTGTATGAATGATAGGGATCATGGATATCCCAATGATGATTGAGTAGGCTTGTCTTAAAACAATAATATTCCATGTGTATGTCTCTTCCAATGATATAATTAGATGGTAGAATATTCAAGGCGAGGAGAGAAAATCCGATACAATATAAAGTGATGGGATAAACAAAGGGAGATACCTTGTCTCTCTCCAACGCTAAAATAAGAATATACACTGGTATACTAATTAACATGAAAAGCAAAATAAGATTAATAGAATATATATTCATAACATAGGATCCCAGAACTGTTAAAACAGGCAAAAAGAGAGGGTAAATCATCAATGGACGCACACTTAACTTCCCCTTAAACTCGAACTTAACTTCCTTTTCTTTCCAAAAAGAAAAAACACACAATACTATCATTAGAATATTCAAGGAAATTAGCAGCGGTGCTAAACTCAAAGGCTCTAGAACCCACGGATACAAGCTATTTACAAAGAGTCCGACGAACATGAGCAGAGCAATACTTAATGCAGCAGACAAGACAAACTTCTCAATAAATCCAATATCAAAACTTCTAACCAAAAGATAACCTGGAATAAAACTAAAGAACAAGAATGGCAGAGATTGCCTCAAGCCAGGAATATCAGCTATAATTGCAATATCAATGAGTAGTAATAGTATTAGTGTGTAGATGATATCTCTTCTCATCTTATTCTCCTCGCACGTTATAATTCCACGCATATTTTACTTTATTCCCTTGCTTCTAGTCTATGTTATATCTTGGGACTTTTGTCTCTTTGATTTTCTGGAAGGGAATTCCATCTTTTCTATAATTTCATATGGTGTGGCCTTCACCATCAAATCTTTAACCTTCGAAGCGTTATATATTTTTTCATTGTAATAAAATCTACTATTAAATTTTCTTATCTTCTGTAAAATAGAAGCCATATGATTCTTTTTCAGCAACATTATACTTTAATTCTTCCTTTTTTTGATATTGCCTTATGTAGTGGATTTTATTTACGAGCTCAAGGTTGAAGTTTTCATTTCCAAACTCATGTACGCTAGGTAAAGTTCAAGGCGTATCTAATATTTTCTTGCTTCGCAAAATAAAACTGCTGTCAGTGACTGAAGCTTTTATATCCATATCGCTTTGGCTTCAAGTTATAATTTGTAGTCTTTAACTACAAAAATTTAATCAATATAAAAAGCAAGTGTCACATTCTTTTCACATCACCAATTTCTATTACATCCATTTTGATAGAGTAAAGAATTTGACAATTTTTAAAGTTTAACTTTTAGAAGGCGCGCTTATAACCCTTTTCTTCCATTCTTTTTTGACTTTAATTTTACTATGATACTTTCATCGAAGAAGTCGATTGAAAACATTAAAGTTTTTAATGGGGTTCCTTGTTGCTTGGAAGATCCTTTTAAGGCCAATAATGTAACATAGAGAAGGTTTTTTTGGGGATGTATCAATTTACTTGCAAATAATCTTTCACAAAATCATTTTATGCACTTCAGGAATGTTTTATCTTATCATATACCTTTATTCTTTAAACTTCGTTGATCATAACCTTATCATGGAGGTATAAAAGTATTAATAGGGCTATACTGGACTACTTCTTGGGATTTCTGGACATAGTGAATGTTTATTATGCAGAAAGCAAGTTGAAATCTTCAAGATTTACCTTTGTATATTACATTTGTATTACCGATTTTCTCGTAATTGAATTTTCTTTTTTATTTCGTTCCAAAACTTTTCTACTCCTTTTTCCTGAATAATATCATGGAAGGCAATAATGCCTCCAGATCTGACTAGTGGAGAATACATCTCAAAATCCATTTTAACGCCCTCGTAGCTGTGATCACCATCGATAAAAAGAAAATTTAAAAATTTCCCATTTGAGACTTTTTTAACCTTTCTAGAGTATCCATTTTATGCGAATCTGCTTTCAAAAGGTACAATTTCTGGCTTTCCCTTGCGAAAAATTTAAAAAACCGTTATTCTCACAAGTCACTGAAGGCAAGTCAACACTAATTATCTTATCATCATTTGGGGCTAACTTACAAAAATAAAAATAAACTCCCACTCTTCTCTGTAACAATCTATATTATGTTACGAGGATTTCTATTTTTCAAAAATTTCTACAACTCCAAGAACTCACCATTTTTGCGAAAGGTTGGAAACTCCAAAGAAATTATCCGAAATAAAATTAAAAGAATCTTTAGCATCTTTTGGAATAAAATTCTTCATTTTGGCAAAATCTATCCATTTTATCATAAAATAATGTAATACGAACAAACTTTGCAGTACTTTTAATAAAATTCCAAAAACCATGCTCTTTATAGACTTTTTTTGCTCTTTTAAAAACTTTGAACAATTCCATCAACTTCCTAAAATATGTTTTATCAGTTTGTAGAGTTGCAAGGAATCTTTGTAAAACTCGGGATATGATGCCTTATTCATGTATATGACCATCTTCTATTATATTTGGTTCTTTTGTGATTTTCCTGTTAAGCTCCTATAAATTTCTTCCAATCTGTTTATATGTTCTTTTACATCATATTTTTTACTTGATTTGCGTGCTCCCTTTTCCAATCTTCTGAGAATCTTTGGATTTTCTGAAATCTCATTTAATATATTTGCAAGTTCGTCCACATTTCCAGGTTCAAATAAAAAACCATTATAACCATCTCTGACAAGTTCCGGTATCCCCCCAATCCTACTTGCAACTACAGGCGTTGAACATACAAAACTCTCAATGATAATCATCCCAAAAACTTCATAGCATATTGATGACACGACCGTGACATTTGCCATCCTATACATGTCCATGAGTTTTTTCCCATGAAGAAAACCATGGAATATAATTCTCTTGTCGTCCTTTGCGAGCTTTCTCATTTCTTCAGAGTATGGACCTTTTCCAGCTATGTGGAGCCTTAGATTTTCTCTTTTTACTCTTTGGAATGCTTTAATGAGTATATGGGGGCCTTTGTGCTTTGAAAGTGATCCGACAAATAGTATGTCAATCGTCTCATAAGTTTTCTTGTTGTTTTCATGTTTTAGTTCTATTGGGTTTGGGAGCACAATTTTTTTAGAATTTTTGAATAATCCTTTAGATTCGAGTTTTTCGAGTACAAATTTTGATGGTGCTATGACAATGTCTGGTTTATTGTCTATGATCATTTTTTGGATTTTGTTGTAAAATTTACACGGTAAATTTTGCTTCTTGCATATATGACTCTTTCCATTAAGCAAATTACTCCTTATACAAATAGGTGAAAAGTCATGTGCTGTGAAAAGCAGGGGCATGTTAAGATCTTTTGCTGCCTTAAAGGATAAGGTAGATAAACCCTTATAATTGTGTATATGGACTATATTCGGTGCTTCTTTTTCTAGGATTCTTTTGATTTTTCTGTAAGCATTTATATTAAAGAGGTCTGTTAACTGCCATAATATTCTTTTTATCATGTTTTGTGAATAGAATTTAGGGAGGAAATATATGTTTAATGGCAATCGATATGTCTTAACACCATCTACTATACATTCTCTGAAATTTTTTCTACTTGTTGTTATTACAAAAACTTCGTGTCCTTTGTTTAATAAGTTTTTTGCAACTTTTTCAACGACGACTGAGCCTCCCCCCATTGTTACAGGCGGATAAATTGTGCAGATAAAACATATTTTAATTATAATTACCTCCATAACCTTTTAAGCTTTAGGATATTCGCCCTTGTGTTAATAATTGTAGGATAGTTTTGGGTATGTCCATGAGTGTCATGTTTTTCTTTATATTCATGTTTCCATGATTTTTTATTAAAAAGACGGCTGTTTCTGCTCTATGACTGCCTGGTTGTATGGTGTGAGTTTCGCTTTTGGCGAATACGGGTGCATTTATGTCCCATCCAGCGCCCCAATCATCTTTTAACTTGAAAATGATATCAGGGTATTTTTCAATATATTTACCATTGTAAATTTCCTCTCTTTTATGAATCCATTCAATTACGTTCTTTGAAGTAAAAGGATCTTTTATTGATTGTAGAATTTCGATAATCTCATCTATTACTACTTTATATGATGACTCGTTTACCAAACTATTGTTTATTCTGATTCCAGCATATGAATACTCTTTAGTACCCCTTGCAAGATCTGATAAGCATGCTAAGGTACTATTTTCATCTATGGGAATGCTTTTAACGTAAATTTTTTTTCCTTGAGGGAATATTTTAACCAATTCTAAGACAAATTTTTCAGCCAGTCTATGACTATTCATGGTCTTAATGATCTTTTTTCTCAATAAATTCATTAGATAATCCTTGGAAATTCTATTATTCTTTTCTATCTTCGATTTGAGCAATCCTTTTTTCTTTAGTATTTCGTTGATGTTAATAACCTTTGTGGGTCTCATACCATGCCCATGATCACTTAATACAATAAAAGCTGTTTTTGAGTCTATTAATTTAAGAAACTTTCCAATGACGTGCTTGTCGTAAAATTTATGAAATTCAAAAACCACATCTTCGTAGGGATTATCTTCTTTATAATATGGATCATTTTTATCATGATGCATCCAGAATAAATGCTGTATTTTATCAAGTGAATGGGAATAATAAAAATAAAGATCCCAATTTATCTCTTTACAAATTTTTGATGCTAATCTAATCTCATTCAATATAAGCTCCTTAGTAGGTTCTATTATGTCCCCAAGTTTTAATGGTGAAGAGGGTGGTTTCAGACCCTCAAAGTCATATTCATCAAAAAATTCGGGTGGATAGCTTTTTATATCAAAATTTTTGATATCTTTTATATCCTCTGACTCTGTTGTCCGACTAATCATAGCACCGTTAACAGGCCATGGTGGATATGCCATTCTTGGTAAAATTATACAAACTTTTTTGCCTAATTTTCCTGCGACATCCCAAAAGGTAGTTCCAGGAATATCATCCAAAATTTCATCAATATTGTGTTGGGAATCAAATGAATCTTTAAAAAGGACAATACCATGTTCAGCGGGATTTTTGCCGGTATAAATTGAAGCCCATGCAGTAGGTGAATCAGGCGGGAACACAGAGGATAATTTAACATTTGGAGAATCTTCTTTTAATTTTTTAAAGTTAGGAAGATTATCTTCAAATTTAGATAACATTTCACTGTCTAGACCATCAATACCAAGAACCATTACTTTCATTTAGCGCACACCTCTTCAGAAATCTTTTTCTTGATAAAACTTTTTACTTCTTCTAAATCTTTGCTACCATCTACTACTATCATATCATATTTTGAGGCTATGAACTTATATCTAGAGGCTCTTTCTTCTAAATATTTTGGTGATGGAGTGTCATTTTTCCTTTTAAATGCTATATTCACTGGTACTTCTATAAGGAATGATATTCTTGGTTTTGGGAAAAAACGGAAGAACTTGTCGATTTCTTTTTTCATCTTTTTATTTGAGTAGTTCATGTCTACGGCTAGATCATTTATGACGGTGTCAAAAATGTATCTGTCACATACAATATTATATCCCATAAAAAATGGGATTTTAACCCTTAAAAATAGTTGTATTATGTAATCCAAGAGCATTATAAAAAAATAGATTTTAGATAGGAGACTATGTTTTTTTATTTTATTCTTTTTTTCATTGGAATAATCTTTATAATCTTGGAACATGTCCTTTTCTTTGAGGAATATTTTTCTGCCAATTATAATAAAGGGTTTTAATAGGAAGGGCTCTAGTCTACCATATACATAATGGCACTTAACACCTTTTTTTTTAAGTATTCTTGTAATATGCTTTGCATATGTGGTTTTACCTGATCCATCAATGCCACTGAATGAAATTAAAAATTTACTAGAGTTTTTTGTAGACATCTTCGATTCTCCTTGATATCTGAATCCATGAATACATTTCAACCTTCTCACGATTTTTAATCTCTCCATTAAAATCTCTAAAATATTTAACGGCTTTTATGAACTCTTTGATATTATCAGCAAAAATTAGACCATCATCTCCTTTGAAAATTCTGGGAAGTCCGCCAAATCTGGTTGATACCACTGGAAGATTACATGCCATGGCCTCGAAGACTGAAAGTGGCATGTCTATACAATCAGCCTTGCTTTTACCTATCGGATTTTCTTTTTGAATAACTGGGAAAGCATAGCAGTCAGCAAGGGCATATACTTCCTCTATTTTTTTAAGGTATTTGTCACATATTATGCATCCTGCATTTTTTAATCTATTTAAGATTTTTTCTTCAATTCCTTGTGAAACTGCGCCAACGATTAGGACTTGTATGCCCTTAATTTTTTGCAATTTTATAAGCCATTCAAGGTTTCTTCCTTCTTTTATGGAACCTACATGTAAAACGATAAAATCATCCCTTTTTAGGTTGAATTTATCCCTTAGCACACTTTTATTATTTCTTGGACGGAATCTTTTAAGGTCGATGCCTACAATTGGAAAGAATATCGTATTAAATTTTAAGTTTTTGAACCTTTTTTTTGTATCAGTTGATTGTGTGATGACAAGGTCTGGTTTAAAAAATCTGGTAATCTGGAGAGATAATTTTGAATAGGTTGGGCGCATTATTGAAATTATGGATTTAGCATCAAAGATTTTGCTTATAATCTTTAATATCATGAAACTGAAAAGTGAAGAGCCGCTAACATAATGGACAACCGAGGGTTTAAAATCTTTCAATTTACGCCAAAAGGAAACTGAAAATATATCACGGGGATTAAGCTTAAGAACCCTATGATTCTTAGATAAACATTTATAGAGGTAGTGTGCTGTTTTTCTCATGGCTTCATCTAATTCCACGTCAAATTCGCCAAGTAAACACACCCTCATAAAATAGCCTCTCTATAGACTCTTCCTGTCATCTTAACGGCCCTGTCCCATGTATAATTTCTTTCAACCATTTTTCTGCCTTTGGACCCCATTTTCTTTGCAAGTCTTTCATCCTCTAATAACCTTTCCATGGCATTTGCAAGAGCATTTGGGTCTCCTGGGGGTACAAGTAGGCCTGTTTCACCGTCTTTTATAACATATTTTATTCCCCCGATTTTTGATCCTATCACTGGTTTTCCACATGCATTTGCTTCTATTAGGACCATTCCAAAGCCTTCTTGGATTGTGGTTGAGGGTAGGACGAGTAGTTCAGAGTTTCTATATAAATTTATGAGTATTTCCTCTTTGATGAAACCTGTGAATATAACTTTATTGGCTATGTTTAGCTTTTGGCAATATTTTCTATATTGGGGGATCATGTTGCCCTTACCAACCATTATGAGACATGTTTTATCAAAATTTAATCTTTTAAATGCTTCTATGAGGGTTTTAACGCCTTTATGTGTGGTTGATTTGTCCATAACACCGACAAAGAGTATTATCTTATAATCTGGGGGTATCCCATATTTTTCATGTATGGGTATATTTGGGGTTTTCTTGTATTTTTCCAAGTCAACACCTGGGGGTACCCAGACCACCTTTTCCTTGAACCTGGTCAAGATAGGGGATTCTCTATAACAATAAGGTGAGGGGGTGACTATCTTATCAACGATATTCAAGGTTATCTTATTTAGAGTATAGTTATAGAGGGTGGACATGATTCTCAAGAGCCCAGTTCCATAGATGTCATTATGCCATGTGAGAACTGAGGGTAGTTTACAAATTTTACATGCTAAGGCTGCCATATCCGGGAAATATGGAAGGTAATAATTGATATTGCACAAATCAAAATCATTCTTTTTTATGAAGGATACCATATCCCTAAGGGCTGTTAAACTTATTGGGGTTGTTGAAATCTTGAAATGATGCCCCAAAACACCTATATTAAAGTCACTATCAATGTTTGGAGGGTTACTGAGATCTTTTGTCGTGCATAAGATGGTGATTTCATGTTCTTTTGAAAGTTTCTTGGCTATCTGGTACATGTAGAATTCTGCGCCTCCACCTTCTGGATAAAAGTAGGGGGATATCATGAGTATTTTCACGCTGACCCTCCAAGATACTTTAAGAACATTCTAGCCGAATATATTAACCTTTGGAGTTCGTGGATGCCATTTTTTCGCAGTATTTGGTGTATTGCAATCCTAAAATAGGAAGGTGAAATATAGTAGTCTTTTAGTATCTTGTTGACTTCTTCTGTTATTTCATCTTCTGTAAGTTTTGGGTATCTTATTATGGATTTTTGGTGTCCGTTCTCGTCAAGGTACTCATTAGGGTCGCTGGTTACAAGGTAACCGTTTTTATAGCACCATTCATAAAATTCTGTGCCAGGGAATGGGGAGGCAACTGAAACCTGGAGTATATCAGGTTTTATCTCCCATATAAGCTTTTTCGTGTTTTTGATTGTTTCTCGTGTTTCACCAGGCAAACCAATAATGAAATCTCCATGTACGAGTAGCCCAGCCTTTTTAGCATCCTCTGAGAATTTTTTTATATCATCTACCGTGATCCCCTTCTTGACATTTTCTAGGATACTGTTGTTTCCTGATTCAAAACCTACAATGAGAAGTCTACAGTTCGCTTTTTTCATCTCCCTCATGGTTTCATAATCTAGGCCGACTCTTGCATTACATGCCCATGTTATCTTAAGATCTCTTTCTTCATACTCTTTGCAGAATCTTAAAACTCTCTTTTTGTTTATGGTGAAGGTGTCATCCTCGAAGAATACTTCCTTTACCTCTGGCAGGTTTTTTTCTATCCATTCAAGTTCATCAAGGACATTTTCTATGCTCCTTACACGGTATTTCCTCCCCATGAGTGTATGGGGCCATGAACAGAATGTACATTGAAATGGGCATCCTCTCCCGGTGAATATTTGCACTTCAGGGTATAGTGAGCTTCCAAGGAAGTAATCTTTGATGTTGAGGAACTTTTTATAAATTTTTGAAACGAATGGTATCCTGTCAAGGTCTTCTGATGTGGAAAGTTCCCTGTCTGGGTTATGGATGATCCTCCCATCCTTCTTGTATGAAATGCCCTTTACATGGGATATATCATCCTGG
This sequence comes from Candidatus Bipolaricaulota bacterium, assembly GCA_014360945.1. Classification (GTDB taxonomy): domain Bacteria; phylum Bipolaricaulota; class Bipolaricaulia; order Bipolaricaulales; family Bipolaricaulaceae; genus DTER01. The sequence continues at coordinate 2,580 of JACIWM010000033.1, read as the reverse complement.
GATTCTAATTTTTCTGCAAGTTCATGGAGGGTGAAATCGTATTCATATCTCGTAACGATATCTACACCGGGGCTTTGGAGTATTTTATCTGAAAATTGGGATCCTGGCGGCCCTACCAATATGATCCTGGCATCATAGTTTTGTTTTATGTATTCTGCAATTTTGATGTCGTTTTGGAGGCTGGGAAAACTGCTATCCATCACTATCAATTCTGGTTGAAATTTTTCTATATCTCTTAGGACGTCTTTTTTGTCCCAGTTCCATGCTGGTGCATCCACGAGCTTGATCTTGTGGTATTTATCAAGGAGGGCCGCAGCATATGATAACCATATGGGGTAATAGAGTGTTCCACCTCGTCCAGTGTCCTGCCATCTCATCCCACGCCCAAAATGTGGCATATAAGGAGGATTTAAAAAATAGATCTTCATCTGAAGACACCCCTGATCATCCCTACCCCATATAAGAATATCCAAAGGTTAACAAGGCCAAAAAAGGTTAAGGTTTGACACTCTGAATTACGTGTATACAATAATGCCACAATAAACACTCCCACTATGTGAAATAGTAATATTGTGGAAAGTATAAAGAGAAAAAGTTTGCTGTAGATTAAGAGGATTAATAGTGCCAGGATCAGTATTATATATGTTGGTGGTGCGAGGTGGAACCAACGGGCCATCTTTGGGTGGATTTTGGTTGATTGCATCCTCCCAAGCCCATAATAGTATGCCATGCTCATATATTTTTTCCAGTTGGCCCTGCGGTAATGTTTTACTCGTGCAAATGGTGTATAGATTATCTTGTAGCCTTTTTTTCTTATCCTATAATCTAATTCTTCATCATCTGTTGTTATGAGGTTATGGTTGAAGCCTCCAACCTCCTCTAGTACGCTTTTACGATACATTACATTACATGTGGGGTTGTGGTATATTTCATGTATCTTTTCGCCTTGGTAGGCGTATCTTGCACCTGGTTTGCTCAGAAATGATAGTGCCAATCCAACACATCTTGCAAAGGGTTTATCATCCTCTGGTGTGATATTAGGTCCTCCGACGGCTGCCACGTTATCATCGAATGGTTCGAGGAGCCTTTTTATCCAATCTTTCTCCACCACACAATCTGCGTCTGTGAAGGCTATGAAATCTCCCTTGGCTTTCTTGTATCCGATTTCCCGGGCTTTTGAAACCCCTACACCCTCTGTTTCAATGTATTGGTAATTGAATGACCATTTTGTATTGAGTATGATATCCTTTGTGTTATCTGTTGACCCATCATTCACTATAACTACTTCTAATAGTTTTTCTGGATAGTCTAGTTTTTCTATTGCGCGGAGGCAACGTTTAAGGATTTTAGCCTCATTTCTCATTGGTATAACCACTGAAACACTTGGGAGCATTTGCAACACCTTCAACTACCTGGGGGTGGAGAATTTCCTTTTTAGCATGTATTTTATGTGTCTCCAGCCGTCTTTGAATGAGTGGAGTTTGGCTTCTCCTTCTCGTCTTCTGTATGGTATGGGTATTTGTTTGATTTTCAGGTTTTTTTCTGTGGCTTCTATGACCATTTCTATGGCGAATTCCATCCCAGGCGCCCCTAGATCTAATCTTTGGAGGGCCTCTCTTGTGATGGCTCTCATGCCACAATGAGTGTCTCTTATATTGTTTTTGAATAATATGTTGAGCATTTTTGAAAGGAGGGGGTTTCCTATGTATCTGTGGAGGGCTGGCATCGCATCAGCCTCCATCATACCATTTAACCGGTCTCCTATCACGAAATCGTATCCTTTGAGTATCTCTTTTATGAATATTGGTGTCATTTCGAATGGGTAGGTGAAGTCAGCGTCTCCCATGACTATAATATCTCCTTGGGCTTCTTGGAATCCTCTCTGATATGCGTTGCCATAGCCCCTTTTTTCTTCTCTCACGACTCTTGCACCGGCTTTTGCCGCTTCACTAGCAGTATTATCCTCTGATGCATTATCAACAACAATTATTTCGACCTGGAACCCCATTTTTTTAAGTTCATTGATAGGAATTGAATCTACGGTTTTTCCTACCAAGCCTTCTTCATTGAAAGCTGGAATCACAACTGAGATCAACATTGAAAATACACGCCCCCAGTGGATTTTTTTCTGTTATTTGATAAATTGAATTTTCCATAAGAAGATTGGATATAATCCTTTATTTATTCGATTATGGGGATTATTGATTTTTCTTCTATAGACTGGTATAAAAGTGACATCTTCCATCATCGAAATGATATTCAACGGAGGCATTCTTATAACTCCCCTTATATTGTTTTTTTTTTTGATTGATAAACATTTTATCCGAAGCGTTTAATATTAATAATTTATCTTGTTTATATTATTTAATGTTGGGGTGAGCGACTAATAGTTAGTCACATTTTGGCCTTATAAGGATCCTTTAACTTATCAGTTCTCCTTGTGGATTAGTATTAGCGAATATCTTTTTTCTCCACTAAATAAACCTTTCAAGCAAGGCTTCTTTTTATAATACACTTCAAACCTCCCTTTAGGGAAAATTCTTTGGCTATTAGTGGGGTCCACCCAATGAAATGTTGGAT